>JAJEEH010000108.1 GCA_022821105.1 Acidimicrobiia bacterium | reverse complement strand
GTTGTCGGAGGAGGAGCCGGTCATGACTCCGAGGCCGACGAGCCCGACGACAAGAAGCTGAGCACGTCGGTGCTGGTCATCACCGCCCGAGGGCGGCCACCGTCGAGCACCAGAAGCGCCGGGGACCGCTCCAGCTTGGTCACCGCCAGCGCCACCGACTCGCCGACGCCGATCTGCTCCAGCGGCCGGCTCATCACACTCTCTACCGGCTGGCCCAGCAGATCGCCGTTGAAGGCCAACTCCATGAGCTGAAGCTCATGCACCGACCCCATGACCTCGGCGGCGGCCAAGGGCATCTCCCCTTTAGCCACCGGCAGCTGGCTGACCCCGTGGTCGCGCATCTGAGTCACGGCTTCACTCACCGGATCTTCGGGCTTTACGTAGACCAGCGGGGGCAGCGCCCCCTCCTTGGCGTCGAGCACGTCCTTCACGCAGGGGTGCTCCCCGATCAAGAATCCGTACGACGCCATCCAGTCGTCGTTGAACACTTTGGACAGATAGCCCCGGCCGGCATCGGGCAGAAGCACCACCACCACATCGTCGGGCCCGCAGTCTTGAGCCACCTCCAAGGCAGCGCACACCGCGGTGCCCCCCGAGCCGCCGATCAGCAGACCCTCTCGCCGGGTCACCAGCCGGGCCATGTCGAAGGAGTCCTGGTCGGAGATCGGGATCACCCGATCTACCACGTCGGGGTCGTAGGTCTCGGGCCAGAAATCCTCGCCGATCCCCTCCACCAGATAGGGCCGGCCCGACCCGCCGCTGAACACCGAGCCCTCCGGATCGCCGGCCACGATCTGAATGGCGGGATTCTGCTGCTTGAGGAAGCGCCCCACGCCGTTGAGCGTGCCGCCGGTGCCCGCCCCGGCCACAAAATGGGTGATGCGCCCCCCGGTCTGCTTCCACAGCTCCGGCCCCGTGGTCAGCTCATGCGACAGGGGATTCACCTGGTTGAAGTACTGGTTGGGCCGGTAGGCGCCGGGAGTCTCGGCCACCAGGCGCTCCGCGGTGGAGTAGTACGACTCGGGGTCTTCAGGGTCTACCGCCACCGGGCACACCACCACCTCGGCCCCGTAAGCCCGCAGCAACTGCACTTTCTCGTCGCTCACCTTGTCGGTCATTACGAAGATGCAGCGGTAGTCGCGCTGGGCGGCCACCAGAGCCAGACCCACGCCGGTATTTCCCGAGGTGGGCTCGATGATGGTCCCACCTGGCTTCAGCAGCCCTTCTCGCTCGGCCGCGTCGATCATCGCCACCGCAGGCCGGTCCTTCACGCTGCCGCCCGGGTTGAGCATCTCCAGTTTGGCCAGCACCTCACACGACACCCCCTCGGCGATGCGCGGCATCCGCACCAAAGGAGTGTCTCCAATGAGATCGAGGATCGAGTCTGCGACCTCCACGCCCATAAACTACCCGGCGGTATGGAACCGCCTTGTATCGCAGTGGAGCCCGACTGCTGGCGGCGACCGGCGCTGGCCGACGCAGTGATTGCCGGCGGCGGCCGGGTGACGGCCCCCGCCGAGGCCGAGGCGCTGGTTTGGGCCGAGCCCGCGGCCCCCGAGCTCTTGCCCGGCGTGCTGGAAGATGGACCGGGCATCGAGTGGGTGCAGCTTCCCTACGCCGGCATCGAGAACCTGATCGATCTGCTCGACCGCGACCACCTCTGGACTTGCGGCAAGGGGGTGTACGCCGAGCCGGTGGCCGAGCACGTGCTGATGCTGGCCCTGGCCGGCCTGCGAGCCATGGGGAGCTACTCCCGAGCCCGCAGCTGGTTGCCCCCGGAGGGCCGAAACCTGCTGGGCGGGCGGGTCACCGTGCTGGGCGGCGGGGGCATCACCGAGTCGCTGGTGAGGCTGCTGGGCCCGTGGGACTGCCGCGTGACCGTGCTGCGCCGCCATCCTGCGCCAATGGACGGCGTGCACCGGGTGGTGGGCCCCGAGAGCCTGCACGACGCCTTGGGCGACGCCGATGTGGTGGTGGTGGCGCTGTCGCTGACCCCTGAGACCACCGGCATCATCGACGCCGCCGCGCTCGATGCCATGGCCCCCCATGCGTGGCTGATCAACGTAGGGCGCGGCGGCCACGTGGTCACCGACGACCTAGTGGAAGCGCTGTCAGCCGGGGCCATCGGCGGTGCCGCCTTGGACGTGACCGAGCCCGAGCCGCTCCCGGCTGGGCATCCCCTCTGGGAAATGGAGAACTGCCTCATCACTCCTCATGTGGGAAACACCCCCGAGATGGGGCTCAAGCTGCTCGCCCGCCGGGTGACCGAGAACGTCCGGCGATACATCGACGGCGAGGAGCTGCTGGGACCCGTAGACGTCGACCTGGGCTACTAGCTCGCCAATCGGACGCTAGGGGACGATGATGCGCTCATACTGGGCGTAGGGTTCTTGGATGGTGATCACCCTCATGGGACGCCCGAGCGCGGCATGGACGTCGGAGGAAAATGTGACGGGGCCGACGACGAGATCTTCGCCGTCGAACCTCTCTAGCTGGGTGGCCACCGACCCCGGCTCGGTGGTGCCGGCCCGCTCAACCGCCCTTACATAAGCCTCGATGGCATCGTGGCCGGTGACCATACGGCCGTCGCGTGCTCGATGGCCGGTGGTCTCCAGGTAATCGGACAGCACTTCGCGAACCGCGGGGTTGGGGTCGGGCGAGTCGGTATAGATCGAGGCGTAGGAGAGCATGGTGAAGTCGCCGACATCGGGAACATGGCCGATCCAATGATCGCCGTCCATGGTGGAGTTGGCGAATATGGGCTGGTTGAAGCCCGCTGCCCGGACCGGCGCCAGAATCTCAGGGGCCACCAGGCGGGTGCCGCAGAACACGATGGCCTCGGGACCGGAGTTGGCCAGCCCCAGCAAGATTGGGTCGAGAAGGCCGGGATCGGTGGGCTGGTAGCGGTGCAGGCCGGCAATCTGGCCGCCGGCTTCTTCGAAGCGCTGCCGGAAGGCCTCGCAGACGGCCACCGCCTCGGTACTGGTCTGGTCGATGATCACCGTCGCGGTGCCCAACCCCCGATCGGAGACCAACGAGACCAGCATTTCCACTTCGGTGCTCACCGGAGTGCCCAAGGAGAAGACCCGGTCGCCCAGCTCGCTGCTCACCCAGAGGTCGTCGGTTCCACAGGGGCTTATCACCAAAGTCCCCGAACTCTGAAGCGCTGCAATAGCCGGATTGGCATAGACGGCATCACACGTCATCAGCACCAGATCGACGCCGTCCAGAAGCAGCGTCTCGGCGCCGTTTCTCATGATGGACAGCTCGGTGTGGCTGTCGATGTGGCGCAGCACAACCGGCCGTCCCAGCAGGCCGCCGGCATCGTTCAATGCGTCGATCCGGTTCCGGGCGGCCACCAGGGCGGGCTCGTCGTAGTCGGCCAGGAACCCGGTGGTGGCCATCAACGCGCCGATCACTATGGCATCGGCGGGCAGCGGCGCTCCGGCGGGGGTGGCCGTGGGGGTCGGGGTGCTCTGGACATCCGGCTGGCCCTCCTCTTCGGTGATGGGGGCAGGGCTGATAACCGTTCCCTCGCTGAACAGGCCGCACCCGGTGCAGGTCAATAGAGCCAGCACGACCAGCAGAACTGGCCTGGCGCCGGATGGGCCCATCACGCTCACACTTTAAGGTCGCGGAAGGGAATGCCCTTGTCGGCTCGCGGCTCGCGGGGCAGGCCCAGGATGCGCTCGCCGATCACATTGCGCTGGATCTCCGGTGTGCCCCCACCGATCTTGTGGGCAAAATGGCCGACCATCTGCCACACCCAGCTGTCATCGTTCAGCATCCCTTCCGGTCCCAGCAGCTGCATAGCCGTTTGGCTGGTGTCCCGAATATGGTCGCCGGCGAGGATCTTGGTGATCGAGGCTTCCGGACCGATCTCGGTGCCCTGGCTCAACGCGGTGTACACCCGCATGCCCAGGTAGCGGAGCACTTCTGACCTGATCCACGCTTCGGCCAGGGATTGGCGGACCGCCGGATCGCCGGACTGACCCTTGTGGCGAGCCAATTCCACCAGGGCGGGGACGTCCACCCGGGACGACTGGGCGCCCACCGCGGCGCGTTCGCTGTTCAAGGTGGTCTGGGCCACCGCCCAGCCATTGTTGACCCCGCCGATCACATTCTCCGCCGGAATCCGCACATCGTCGAAAAAGGTCTCGTTGAACTCGGCCCCTCCGGTTATCTGACGCAGGGGCCGCGGATCCAATCCCTCCGTGTCCATTTCCACAAAGAAATAGGTGAGCCCCTGGTGTTTGGGCACATCCGAATCGGTGCGGGCCAACAGGATGCCCCAGTCGGCCAGATGGGCATAGGAGTTCCACACTTTCTGGCCGTTGACCACGAACTCATCGCCGTCTCGGACCGCTCGGGTCTGGAGGCCGGCCAAATCGGAGCCGGCATTGGGCTCGCTGAAGAGCTGGGCGAACACCATCTCCCCCCGGCGGATCGGATCCAAGAATCGCCTTTTCTGCTCGTCGGTGCCCCATGCCATGAGCGTGGGAGCAGCCATGTCCAGCGCGGCCATGAAGATCGACATCACAACGCCGTAGCGGCTTTGCTCCTCCTCAAAGATGATGGCCTCCATCGTGGAGGCCCCCCGCCCCCCGTATTCCGTCGGCCAGTCCAAACAAGACCAGCCATCGGCGGCCAGACGGGCTTGCCAGGCTCGGGCCCGACCAGCCATTTCTTCCTCCCGGCCCGCGTTGATGCCCGGATTGAACATTTCATTGAACGCCTCCGGCGACCCCTTGGCCGGCGCGTTGGCCTCCAGCCAAGTCCGGGCCTCAGCCCGAAACGCCGCTTCCGAGGGGGTGTCGCCAAAATCCACGGGGACAGGTTAGGGGCGAACCATCACTTTGCACTGGTCGGTGGGCGATTTGATGGCCTCGAAAGCACTGGGGAGGCCGTCGAGGTCCACGGTGTGGGTAATGAACGGGGCCGGATTGATGCGGTCCTGCTCGATCATGGCCAAAGTGTGGGCATAGTCCTGATGGCGGTAGTACACGGGGAAGGTCATGGTCAGCTCTTTCAGCGACGCGAACACCGGGACAATGGGGTCGGGTCCAGAGCAAATGCCCACCACCGCCACCCGCCCTCGGTGGGCGGCCGCTTCGATGCAGGTTTGGATGATGCCCGGTTTGCCCACCGCCTCTACCACCACGTCGGGCGGAGCGCCGACCAGTCGCTCGAACGCCGGCCCCAGCTCCTCGTTCTCGGGGTCGATTACCCCGGTGGCCCCGAATTCTGACGCGGAGTCGCGGCGCACAGACACCGGATCGCTGACCACCACGCTGCGAGCCCCGACGTGTCGGCTCCACAGGGCGACGGCCAGGCCCACCGGTCCGGCCCCCACAATGAGCACGTTGTCACCGGGGGCAATGCCCGCGGTGTCCACCGCGTGCAGTCCCACGGCTAGGGGCTCCACCAGCGCGCCCACGTCGTAACCGCAACTCTCCGGCAGGCGGAATGTTTGGGCGCTGGACACGGTCACATACTCGGCGTAGGCACCGGGTCGGACACCCGTCCCGATCATCTCCGAGTGGGGGCAGTGGACCGGCAGCGTATCCCGACAATGCTGGCAGCCCCCGCACCCAACCAACGGCAGCGCGCACACCGCATCGCCGGTCTTCCAGTCGCCCACCGGTTCGGCCCCAACAGCCACCACCTCTCCGGAGAACTCGTGGCCCATGGTGTAGCCGATGGGCAGGTGGTCGACGACCTTGAGGTCCGACCCGCAGATGCCGCATCCCTTCACCGCCAACACCAGCTCCCCCGGGCCGGGCGCGGGGTCGTCCACCTGGGCTACTTCCAGCGTCCTGTCCTCGGCTATGACCGCAGCCCTCATCAGGGTCTGTCTGCCTTCCAACGGCCGGTCACGACTGTGCCGCTTCCAATTCCTGCTCTACTCGGGCGATCTCAGCCCGATACCACCCGGCCTCCTGGAAGTTGCGCAGGCCGAATTGCTCCGCCATCGCCTGAAGGGCGGCGAGCTTGACCGACAGCGCCTCAGAGTTGGCCGCATCGACAGCCAGAACCATGTCGGCCAGGTGCAGGGCTTCGAGCAGCTCACCGGCGGCCAGCCGCTGCTCTGAGCGGGCCACCAGGGCATCGGCCCCGGCCAGGTCCACCACATCGGGGTAGACCGCCTCGGGCTGCGTGGCATAGAGATCAGCGGTGGACTGATAGGTGAACCAACCGGCCAACCCCTCCCAGATGGCCCGAACGCCCCAGTCCACCCGACCGTAGGTCTCGTTCAAGGGAGAATCGTCGGGCAGGCGGATCTCCTTCATGAGCGTGAAGGGGTCTTTGCCCTCGTTCATCCCGTCGACCACCCGATCCCACACCCACTCCACCCCGTCGTGCATCCGGGTGAGCACCTCTTTGACCTGCTCCTGGCCCACCACCGGCTCGAAATGCCCGGCCAGGGCGATCTCGGGCTCCAAGTCGCGAACCTCGCGCAGCGACTCCATGTACTGCTGGGCGTCGCGGTAGGGCTCGCCCCGAAGGGTGAACAGGTTGGGGAAGGCGTCGATGATCGGGCCCCAAAGGTCGCCTACGAAGGCGGCCCGCAGCTCGGGAACCCACACCGTGAGCCCGTCGGGACCCTCCGCGCCGGGGGTATGCATCACCTCGAAGGTGAGATCGCCCACTTCGAGGGTGTGGGAGCGGTCGACCACGATGTCGGCTTCGATGGGCGGGGTGGGCTCAACCCGGCCCGACTCGGTGCGGAGGTTCATGGCCGCTCCCCACAAGATCTTGGCCCGATCCACCCGGAACTGGGTTAGCTGGCGGTACTGCTCATCGCGCTGCAAGCACAGTCGGTGGGCCACTACTTGGGCGCCCTCTCGCGACCAGAGCCGGTGACCGCCGATGTGGTCCTCGTGGGCGTGGGTCAAAACGATGTAGTGCACCGGGTTGCCGGGAGCGGCCGAGAGCTGGCGATGGAAGCGCCGGGCGTCGCCGGCCAGTCCCGCGTCGATCATCACGCTGCCCTCAGGGGTGGCCACCTTGTAGGCGTTGGCCGTGCCCTCCGCCATCCAGATCCGGTCGGCTACCTCGGTTGCCGTCTCAGGGCCGTCCCTCCCAATGAGCTCCGAAACCCGCTCGTCGGCCATCAGTCCTCAACCCAAATCCAGCGGCCCGACGGCGCCGCCGCCCCCTCAGGCCGTTCCATGCACTGCACATCCAGGTGAATGGGCAGCAGGTGGCGCACGTAGAAGGCGTGCACGGTCACGGTGGGCATCACCAGGTCGTTGTAGCGCTTGATCTCCACCCGGGGATCTTTCTCCTGCCACGCCTCGCACTTGGCCAAACACGTGTCGACCTCCTCCCGGGTTTCGAAGAGCAGGCCCAAGTGGTCGAACGGCGGTGGAGCCATGGGCTCTTTGTGCTCGGCCAACAGAACGAACTGGCTGGTGGAGGGATCGGTGGACAGCAATAGCGCGGTCTGCTTGAGAATCTGGGTGTCAGTCGCCGTCCATCCGAACACATCGCCGTAGAACTCACGAACCTCGGCCCGATATTCGTCGGTCAGTGTTCCCAGGGGAAGCGTCAGCTCCATGTGGTTGAAGCGCATTTTGGCCATGCCGCAGCGTAGCCTGAGGCGATGATGCGATCTTCTGCCACCAAGCTGTTCTGGGCACTGCTGCTGGTTCTGGCCCTGGTGGCCGGGGCCTGCGGAAACGACGACGGAGGCACCACCGAGCCAGCGCCGGTGGCCACCGCCACCGCCGCGGCCACACCCGCTCCCACCCAATCCCCTACGCGTGAAGCCACACCTGAACCCGAACCCACCCCTGAGTCAACCCCCGAGGCCACGTCGGCACCGACCCCGGTTCCGACACCCGAGGCCACACCTGAACCCGAACCCACCGAGGAGCCAACCCCCGAGGCCACCCCGGCCCCCGAACCCGAATCGCACCCGTCAGGGCTCGATGTCGCCGCCATCAACGCCGCAGCAGCCGACTGGATGGAGAGGGCCCGAATCCCCGGCCTGGTGCTGGCCGTGGCCCAAGGAGACGAGGAACCGTGGACCTTCGCCTGGGGCGTGAGCGACCTCACTACCGAAGAACCCATAACACCGGGCGACTACATCCGCATCGGCTCGGTGACCAAGCCGGTCACCACCGTGGCGGTGCTGTCGATGGTGGATGAAGGCCTCGTGGAATTGGACACACCGGTCACCGCCTATCTGGGCGACGACTGGTACGGGAAATACGAGCACGGCCCCCAGATCACCCTCCGGCATCTCATGGGACACACCACGGGATTCGTGGAGTACGCCTTCGACCCGGGGTTCTTCGTGCTGGGCTCCGCCCGGTTGGGCGTGCCCATCGCCCCCGAGGAGATCGTTCGGTTCACCACCAACTACGGGCCGGTGGCCGAATTCGAAACCGAGTACAACTACAGCACTGCCGGACACGTCATCGCGGGCATGATCATCGAAGCGGTCACCGGCAATCCCGCCGACGTCGAAATCAGGTCACGCGTGCTGGCGCCGCTGGGCTTGGAAAACACCTATCTGCCCCCCAATGAGCTTCCGCCCGTTCCGGTGATCGACAGCTACAACGGAGGGCTCCTGTACTCCGCGTTCACATCGCTGACAAGAGTCCCCGATGAGGCTCGGCACAATTTCATGGGCACCGACTACCTCTCCACCGACGAGTATCCCCAGGAGTTCTTGCAAACGGCCGGCTGGACCGGCGGAGGCATTGAGACCCTCATCGGCGACGTGCCGACTATGTTCCGAGGACTCTTCACCGGAGGGCTGATTAGCGACGAGTCCCTGGCTGAGATGACCTCTGCGGGAGTCAACCCCGGATACGGCCTCGGCGTGGGGATAGACGACATCGGCGGCCTGCTGGCCTACAGCCATGGCGGCGGTACTCCGGCCTTCCGCACCCGGGCGCTATATATTCCCGAATTGGATTTGACGCTGGCCGCAACCGCCAATGTCTTGCCTCCCGACCCCGACCTTCAAGAATTCGTTGACGCCCTACTCCCGATCGTGATGGAGAGTTGGGGACTAGCCGGCTAATGGACCTAACCGCCTGGAACGAGGCCGCGGCGCAGGTCACCGCGCCGGGCCAGATCTTTTCTTGGTCGGTGAGGGAAGTCAACGGCGTCCCCCTGCGGATTTTCGACAACGCCCCCGATTCCATGCGGGACCTCTTTGTCGGTACCGCAGCCCACGGGGAGGCCGACTACCTGGTATTCCGCGACGAACGCCTGTCGTATGCCGAAGCCCATCGCCAGGTAAGGGCCCTGGCCGCGTGGCTGGCCGACAACGGCGTCGGCCAAGGAGACCGGGTGGCCATCTCCATGAGGAACTACCCCGAGTGGATCATAGCCTACTGGGCGGTGGTGTCGATGGGAGCGGTGGTGGTGGGCATGAACGCCTGGTGGACACCGGCGGAAATGGCCTACGGCCTAAACGACAGCCAACCGGCAGTTTTGATAGTGGACGGCGAGCGCTGGGAGCGCCTGGCTTCACTCGACGACCGGCCGGAGATGCCGGTGGTGGTGACCCGGTGCGACGATGAACTGCCACCCGAGGCAATCCGCTGGTCTGACACAGTGGCCGACCCCGATCCCCCTGCTTTGCCCGGCGTGGTCATCAACCCCGACGACGACCTGTGCGTGTTCTACACGTCGGGCACCACCGGCTTCCCCAAGGGGGCGGTGATGACCCATCGGGCCGCGGTACACAACGTGATGAACATGGGCTTCTATTCGACGGCCCTGGGAATGATCAACCAAAAGGAGCCCTTGGCCCCAGACCAACGTGATCAGCCGGCCGGTCTTGTATGTGTGCCGCTGTTCCATGTCACTGGGTGCAACTGCTACCTGCACCCCACCACCACTGTGGGCGGGAAGCTGGTGCTCATGTACCGCTGGGACGCCACCGAGGCCTTGAAGCTCATCGACGCCGAGCGGCCCAGCACCCTGGCCGCAGTGCCGGCGATGTCCCGGGAGATCGTGCTGCACCCCGACTTCGACCGCTACGACACTTCCAGCCTGGGATCGCTGGGGGGCGGCGGCTCGCCGCTGCACCCCGATCTGGTGGACAAGATCTCCCGGTCGATCCCCAGCGGCAACCCCGGCACCGGCTACGGCCTGACCGAGACCAGCGGCGTGGTCACCATGAACGTCGGCCCGATCTACAAGGGCAAGCCCACAACCGTGGGTCCGCCGCTGCCCACCGTCGAGGCCAAAGTGGTGGACGACAGCGGCCGCGAACTACCCCCCGAGCAGCCAGGGGAGCTTCTGGTGCGGTCCCCCATCGTTATCCGGGGCTACCTCAACAAGCCCGAGGCCACCGCCGAGGCCATCACCGACGGCTGGCTGCATACCGGAGATATTGCGGTGATCGACCAGGACGGGTTCATCGCCATCGTGGACCGGGCCAAAGACCTGGTGATCCGAGGGGGCGAGAACATCGCCTGCGCCGAGGTGGAGAACGCCATCTACCAGCACGACGCGGTGGCCGAGGCCATCGTGTTCGCCGTACCCGACGAACGTCTCGGCGAAGTCCCCGGCACCGCCATCGTGCTGCGCCCCGGCCAAGAGCTCAGAGCCGACACCCTGCGAGCCCACCTCGACGGCCTCATCGCCCCCCACAAGATCCCCGCCCACATCTGGTTCCAAGAAACCCCCCTCCCCCGAAACGCCTCCGGCAAATACCTAAAACGCCAAGTAAGAGACGAACTCCTAAACCCCTAACTCCAAGGGCAGGCGAAACCCCGGTAGGGCCGGGGGGTGGCGCCGGAGGCGGACCTGGCCGCTCCGACGGCCAGGCCGCCGTAGGTGACAGGACCCGCCGGCCCGGTAGCCTGTAACCGTGACCACCGCCACAGAAGACCGCTACACCATCATTTCGTCCGACTGCCACGCCGGAGCCAACCACAAGACGTACCGGGAGTATTTGGAGTCATCCTGGCACGACGAGTTCGACGCCTGGCGGGGCAAGTACCGCAACCCGTTCCGCGACCTGCAAGACGACGGCCGATCCCGCAACTGGGACAACGACCGCCGGATTTCCGAGCAGCACACCGACGGGGTGGTGGCCGAGATCACCTTCCCCAACACCGTGCCCCCCTTCTTCCCCACCGGCACCCTGATCGCCCCCCAACCCACCGACAAGGACCTCCCCCGCCGCCTGGCTGGCATCCGGGCACACAACCGCTGGCTGGCCGACTTCTGCGCCGAATACCCCGAGCGCCGAGCGGGCATCGGCCAGATCTTCCTCAATGACATCGACGAGGCCGTGGCCGACGTGAAGTGGATCGCCGAGCACAACCTGCGGGGCGGGGCGCTGATTCCCAGCATCGCCCCCAACTCCGACCTGCCCCCGCTGTTCCACCCCCGCTACGACCCAGTGTGGGCGGCGTGCGAGGAGCACGACGTGGTGATGACCCTGCACTCGGGGGGCACCGGGATGCCCGACTACGGCGATTCCCCCGCGGCCGGGCCGATGTTTGTGATCGAGACCCCGTTCTTCTCCAACCGCTCCATGTGGCACCTCATCATGGGCGGGGTGTTCGAGCGCTACCCCGGCCTCAAAGCGGTGTTCACCGAGCAGGGCTTCGGCTGGGTGCCCGACATCTTGCGCCGCCTCGACGGCCTCCACGCCCAGATGTCGATGACCGGGCGCACCGGCGAGCTGGGCTTCTCCGCCGACTCGGTATTGCCCGAGAAGCCCAGCTTCTACTTCGATCGCAACATCTGGATCGGCATCAGCTTCCCCGGCCCCAACGAGATGCGCCTGCTCGACAAGGTGGGCGACCACAAGGTGATGTGGGGATCGGACTACCCCCACGTGGAGGGCACCTACCCTTACTCCCGTGAGGGCATCCGCTTCGCCCTTCACGACCGCGACGAGGAGTCGATGCGCCGCATCCTGGCCGGCAACGCCGCCGAAGTGTACAACTTCGATCTCGACGCCCTGGCCCCCCTCGCCGCCGAGCACGGCCCCACGGTGTCCGAGATCGCCGAGCCACTCGCCGACATCCCCAAAGACGCCACCTCCCCCGCCTTCTGGGGCAAGTAGGGCTTCCGCCGGCATCAGCCGGGCTCATTTCCGCCGAAGGCCGCAACCAGAAAGGCACGCTCATGGTGAAAGACATCCGCGATGTGACCCCCGACCAGCATTGGGATGCGTTCGAGGAGATCTGGACCGGGCTCATGTCGTACCGATACCTCAACAAGACCACCCCAGCGCTCGACACCGGCTTCGCCGACGACGAGCTGGAGTCGATGCCGTTGCGCCACGACATGCGCAATGCCCACGGCGGAATCATGGCCGCCCCCCTGGCCATCGGCTGCCCCGAGCCCAGCTGGAACGACGATCTGGTGGTGCCCGCCCCGGTGGTGTCGTACACCCAGATCCTGGACGATGCCCGAGGCGTGGACCGGATCGAGGTGTACCGCGATGTGATCAACTTTGGCCGCACAATGGGATTCACCCGTTCCAAAGTGGTGGATGCCGCCGACCACTCCCGGGTCATCTCCACGTCGGCAGGAATGGGAGTGAGCCTGGGCGATGTGCCCGACGGCTACGAGGCGGTAGACAACCCGCTCATCCCGGTGGAGGACTCCCCCGACATGCCCCGCCTGCACGAGGTATTCGGCGTCACCAAGGGCGACGACGGCTGGTACCGGCTCCCCGAACTAACCAAGGAGTTCTCCGCGCCCCATGCTGCGCTACACCTCGGCCCCATCCACATCGTGTTCGACCTCACCGCCCATGAGCTTGTCGAACAAGCGGCCGGCACAAACCGCATCCAGGTGGAGAGCTGGTATGTGATGTTCGTGAAGCCCGGCCTCATCGGCCCATTCCGCTGCGAGGCCGAGGCCATCACCAGCCGCAGCGGCCGAATCAGCGTCAACCTCACCCTGTTCGACGAGGGCCGCGACGACCGCACCATCACCACCGGCTCAGGAGTGTTCCGGGTGGTCTAAACCCGCCCCCACAATTGAGCAGCCACCCCACCGCCCGCCCGGTACCGTGGGATCAAGCCCGGGTGGCGGAATAGGCAGACGCAGGGGGCTTAAACCCCCCAGCCTCCAAAGGAGGCGTGTGGGTTCGACTCCCACCCCGGGCACTGGCGGTCAGATGATGCCGTCGGCTCTGAGGGTTTCTAGTTCGGTGTTGGACAGGCCGAGCACGCCCGAGAGCACTTCGTCGGTGTGTTCGCCGAGGCGGGGGGCGCCGGAGGGTGGCTGTGGGGTCTCTCCGAGCATGCGGGGGAAGGGGGCCTGTTGGCGGACGGGGCCGATGATCGGATCCTGAACGGTGCAGATGTCGCCTCTGGCCTGGACATGCTCGTCGGCGGCGAAGTCGGCCACGTCGTAGATCTTGCCGGCGGGCACGTCGCGGGCCACGCAGCGGGCCTCTATTTCGTCGGCGTCTTCCTCAGACACCCATTGGGCAACTATGGCGTTGATCTCAGCACGGTTGCGGGCTCGGGCCGCAGGGTTGGCGAAGCGCTCGTCTTCGACCAGGTCAGGGCGGTCCATGGCCTGGCACAGCCGCTCGAAGAAAACCTGGCTGCCGCCCACGATGTACACATACCGAGAGTCGCGGCTCGCGTAGTTGCCGATCGGCGCGGCGTTGTCGAGGCTGTTGCCCGAGCGGTTGCGGACCCAGTCCAGCCGGTCGTAGGCGGCGATGGTCCACTCCATAATGCGCAGAATCGAGCCGTACATGTACACGTCGATGACCCCGCCGATTCCGGTGCCGCGGGCGTCGCGGTCATAGAGCAGGCTGGTGATCGCCTGAGCCGCGAACAGACCGGTCAGGTAGCCGGCGATGTTCACTCCCGGCCTCGCCGGAGGCCGATCGGGATCGCCGGTGAGATGCATCAGCCCGCTGAAGGCCAGTGCGTTTCCGTTGAGGCCCGGCTGAAGTGACTTGGGGCCGTCCTGACCGAACACGCTGAAGCGGGCCGTCACCAAGCTCGGCGGAAGACGGGACGGGTCGATATTCCAGCGCTCGAGGGTGCCGGGGCGGAAACTCTCGCACAACACGTCGCTGGAGGAAACCAGGGAACGGAGGATTTCCTGGCCCTGCGGGCGGCGCAGGTCGATGGTTACCGACTTTCGGCCCCGGCCCTCCACCGACCAATACAAGGAGTACAGCTGATCGTCGTGGTCAACGTAGGGGCCGAGATAGCGCAGGCTGTCGCCTCGTCCGGGATCCTCGATCTTGATTATCTCGGCCCCCTGCTCGCCCAGGATTGCCGCGCAGAAGGGCGCCGACACCCGGGAACCGAGGTCGATCACCCGCAGTCCTTCCAAAGGGCGCCTCATCAGCTACTCCAATCCACAGCTGCAATTGCCATGCTCAGATTACGTTGCGCTCTCTGAGGCCAGCGATCTGGGCTTCTGAGAGTTCCAGAAGGCCCGAGAGCACCTCGTCGGTGTGTTCGCCCAACCGGGGCGCGCCCGCCGGAACCGGAAGCGGGTCGCCATCGAATCGGGGATAGGGGGCCTGCTGGCGAACCGGGCCGATGACAGGATCGTCAACGGTGCACACATCTCCGCGAGCCCGCACCTGGTCGTCAGCCACCACATCCGCCACGTCGTAGACCACGCTGACGGGCACGCCGTAGCTGAGGCAGCGCTCTTCGATGGCAGCTGCGTCGAGGCCCGACGCCCACTCGGCGACGGTCTGGTTGACGACATCCCGGTTGAGACGACGCGCCTTCGGGGTGGCGAAGCGCTCGTCGGCCAGCAGGTCAGGCCGGCCCATCGCCTCGCAGAGGAGTTCGAACACTGCCTGGCGCACGGCCACGATGCACACATACCGGCCGTCGCGGCTCTGGAAGTTGTCGAGCGGCGCCGCGTTGTTTGACCGGTTGCCGGTGCGGGGGCGCACCGAGTCCAAACGGTCGTAGGCGGCAATAGTCCACTCCATGATCCGCAGCACCGAGCCGTAGAGGTAGGCGTCTATCACGCCGCCGGTTCCTGTGCCCTTGGCGTCGCGCTCATAGAGCAGGCTCGTCACGGCCTGAGCTGCGAACACCCCGGTCAAATAGTCGGAAACGGGAAGGGCCGGCCGCATTGGGGGACCATCGGGCTGACC
>JAJEEH010000249.1 GCA_022821105.1 Acidimicrobiia bacterium | reverse complement strand
GCACCTGGTTCTGGAACCGCTACCCCGGTGCCCGATTCGACTCCGAGAGCTACACCTACGGTTACCTGTTCTCCCCCGAGCTGTTCGTTGAGTGGGAGTGGCAGGAGCGCTTCGCCGGCCAGCCCGAGACTGAGCGCTACTTCAACCACGTGGTCGACCGCTTCGACCTCCGCCGCCACATGCAGTTCGGGACCCGCGTGGCCAGCGCAGTCTGGGACGACGATGCAGGCCGGTGGAGGGTGCGGTCCGACGATGGGTCGAGTTATGACGCGCAGCACCTCGTGGCCGCCACTGGGGTGCTGTCGGTGCCGTTCATCCCCGACATCGCCGGGAGAGGCGACTTCGGCGGTGAGGCCCATCACACCGGTCGATGGCCGATCGAGCCGGTGGACTTCGCCGGCAAGCGGGTGGCGGTGATCGGAACCGGTTCGAGCGGAGTACAGGTGATTCCCGCCATCGTCCCCGAAGTGGCGTCGCTCACCGTGTACCAGCGCTCGGCCAACTGGTGTACGCCGCTCAACAACTCGGCGATCACGAAAGCCGAGCAGGCCGAGCTCAAGGCGGGCTACGCCGAGATCAAGGCGACGCTCGACGCGTCGATCCACGGCTTCCTCCACCGACCCCATGACCGGGTGACTTTCGACGACGACCAAGACCGGCGGAGGGCCTTCTACGAGAAGATGTGGGGGAGCCCGGGATTCACCAAGCTCACAAGCAACTACCTCGACCTCACCACCGATCATCGGGCGAATGCCGAGTGGTGTGAGTTCATCGCCGACAAGATCCGCTCCATTGTGAGCGATCCGGAAACCGCCGAGAGGCTGATCCCCCGCGATCACAAGTACTCCGAGAAGCGGCCCCCGTTCGTGGAGGGGTACTACGAGACTTTCAACGATCCCAGAGTGCGCCTAGTGGACCTGGTCGAGACGCCGATCACCCGGATCACCGAGGCCGGCATCGAGACCAGCGCCGGCTCCGAAGACCTCGACATCATCGTGTGGGCCACCGGATTCGACTTCGGCACCGGCGCCCTCAGCCGCATGGGCATTGTCGGACGAGACGGCCGGTCGCTCAACGACTATTGGGCTGATGGACCCCAGACGTTCCTGGGCATCATGACCAGCGGGTTCCCCAACTTGTACTTCCCGGGCGGGCCCCATGCGGCCGCGGGGAACAATCCCCGCTACAACGGCGACCAAGTGGAATTCGTGCATGCGCTGCTCGAGCGCATGCACGCCCAGGGCGACACGGTGGTGGAGGTTGGAACCGAAGCCGAGCGGCTTTGGACCGACATGATCGACCGGGGCGTGGAGTTTTCGCCGTTCGGAGAGAGCAGCTATTACTTCGGCACCAACATCCCGGGCAAGCCCCGCAAGTACCTGTTGAACTCGGGTGGCCGGCCAAAGCTGTTCAAGGAGTTCGAGCGGGTGCGCACCACGGACTACGCGGCTTTCGACTTCCGCTAGAGGGGCTGAGCAGAACCGGCCTCAGACCGTGGCGATCGGGGTGACCGGCGATCCGACGATGCCGGGCAGGCGCAGCGGGGGCGCGGTGAGCAGGAACCGGCTCCGGCGGTGGTCGCGCAGCCAGGCGGCCAGGTCGTGCAGGTACCACATCTCGCCCAGCGGCACGCCCAGCTTGAACAGGCAGAGATGGTGCAGGGGGAGAAACGAGTGGCGGCTGGGATCGCGGTCCTTGCCGAGCAGGCCCTCTACGGCGTAGTTGTCGGCCACCAGCGCGGCGATCTGCGACTCGGCCACCCACTCCAACAGGGCGTCGTCGTGGGCGTCGAGATAGCAGGCGGTGGTGAAGATGGTGGCCGGGTCGAGATTCTTGTCCCATTCCAAAACCTTGGTGGCGAACCCGGTATGCAGCACCAGGACGTCGCCCGGTTCAACCACCACGCCGTCGGCTTCCATGATCTCTTGGAGCGTTTCGAGATCAACGGCCCGCCAACCCATCCCCAGGTGATGGGCCAGGTCGACGAGGACGCCGCGGCCCTGCACACCGTGCCACGCCATGTGTTCCAGCCCGAGGTGGTGGGCGAAGCAGCGGTGCCCGACCCCGTCGCCGGCGGCGTCGGCGCTCGGCCCCACCAGATCCACACCGGCTCGGTACCCGTTGTAGTAGACGGCCTCGTCGATGCCGTCGCCGTCCACGTCGAACTCGGCGCCTACGTGGGCCAGGGAGTCCCACTGTGTGGAGTACTGGAGCGAGAGAGTGACCACGTCGTCGGCCCAGACGTCCACGTACTTCGGATCGCCCCAATCGGGCATCTCGCTCATGTGCACGTTGTAGAAGGTGTCCCGCACCCCGTCCATGCCCTCGGTGGGGGCGATCTTCGGCGGGTGCCGCCGCTGGTTGAGCACCGTGCCGCCGGGGAAGTCGAGGGGCAGGCTCAAACAGAAGCTGATGCCCTCGGTAACCTCCCGGATCCCTTCGAGCACCTTGGCCGGGGTGATTAAGTTGATCCGGCCCAGTTCGTCATCGTCGCCCCAATCACCCCAGGTGGAACCCTCGGGCCGCATTGTCCAGCGATCGCTCATCCCAGCAGCTCCTCTCATCTCCCTGTGGAAGACTGTTGAAAAGGTTCCAGGGAGCATCATGACACAGCAAGACTTCGTGGTATCCGCCGACGGCCACATACTCGAGCCCACCGACCTGTTTCGCACGCGGTTGCCCGAACACCTGCGCGATCGCGCCGTCTGGGAGGAGGACTTTGAGATAGAGCCCCTGGTCGAAGGGGGAGTACGGGACTTTCGCCGGCTTCACACCCCTGGCTTCGAAGGATGGACCGTCTCCCGATTCCGCCACTACGACGGCTCGCCCAACACCGGCGATCCCGATCGGATTATCGAGGACATGGACCTCGACGGCATCGACGTGCAGCTCATGCACCCCAACCTGTCTCTGTTCGGCCTGTACTCCGACGATCATGAGCTGTCGATGGCCCACGCCCGGGTCTACAACGACTACATCGTCGAGCGGTTCGCGCCGTACTTCGACCGGATCATCCCCACTGCTCCGGTTCCCATTACCGACGTGCACGATGCCGTGGCCGAGATCGAACGGGTGGCCGCTGCCGGATTCCGCGCCATCCTGCTGCCGGCCATCCCGCCGAAGCCCTACTACTCCGCCGACTTCGAACCGGTATGGGCCGCTGCGCAAGCGAGCGGAACACACGTTTTCATGCACTCCCAGACCGGCGGGGTCAAGGTGGACGATCCGATGTCGACGACGCTGCGGGTCGTCATGTCCCAGGCCGAGCAGGTCAACCGGCCGATCACGCCCAAGTCGGCCGCCCAGCGCATGATCACCCAGTGCAACTACGGCCCGATGGTGCCCCAGCAGGTGATCATGGAGCTGATCGGTGGCGGTGTTCCCGAGCGCTACCCCGATCTGCACTTCGGTCTCATCGAGTTTAATGCCCACTGGCTGGCGTCGCTGGTGGGCAGCATGGACAAGTGCTGGGTCACCGGCATCGGCCAGGACGCCGACTGGTGGCTCGGCTACTGGGACGAGACGCGTCCCGAAGACGACCAGCCCAAGATGGCCCAGCTGTTCCGGCTCAACGACAAGTGGCCCTACCCGCTTCTGCCCAGCGAATACGTGCGGCGGCAGTTCCATGTGTCGTTCCAGGACGACCTAGTGGCGGTGGCGGCCCGCCACATCAGCGGACTCTCGACAATTGTCTGGGGGGCCGACTACCCCCACGCCGAGGGCACCTTCCGGCGCAGCCCAGAGCTCATTGCCAGCCTGTTCGCCGATGTCCCCGACGATGAGCGCCGCGCCATGCTCGGCGGCACCCTAGGAGCCGTACTCGGCTGCGAGGCTCCCTCACCGGTTTAGCTATCGAAGGCGGCCGGGGCAAAGACCCAGCAAACGCTGTTCCGCTCAGGACTGGTCGGGGAGGTGGGAGAGAAATGAGGCCCACCACTCCATGAGGTCGCCGGGCACTTCGTAGCCGGTTTCGTCGCCGATTTGGTCCCAGTGTTCGGCGATGTCCTCGATGGTGGGGATGTGGTCGCCTTCGTGCAGCCAGCCGGGGGTCGAGGCGAGAAACAGCCGGGCGAATCGGCCGCCGCCCGCGGTGAATACCTCACCTGAGGTCGGACACGCCTCATGGGCCAAATAGGCCGCCATCGGCGCGGCTCGGGCCGGATCGAGGGGCTGGCCGGTCGGATCGCCAGCGGAAGGGTCGGCCATGCGGGTCATGGCGGCCGGGGCGATGGCGTTGACGAGCACTCCATGGGGTCGTCCGGCGACGGCCAGGCTGCGGGTGAGGCCGAGCACGCCGCCTTTAGCCGCGGCGTAGG
>JAJEEH010000072.1 GCA_022821105.1 Acidimicrobiia bacterium | reverse complement strand
CGCACCACCCGATCCCGAAGGCCCATCGGGCACCACCCAACCCCATCCACCCGGTCCGGGGTTCCCCCGACAAGCACCGTCTGTGTACACCACAGTGGGCTTTCCAGCATCGGGCATCCGCTCATGCTGGCATGACCGCCTCAGAATTGAAAGCATTAGGCACAGCTATGTACCTCTCACACCAAGGGCAATAGACCGTGGCCGTGAACTTCTCACACCAACTGCCCGACACCGACCCCGAAGAGACCCGCGAGTGGCTCGACAGCCTTGACGCGGTGGTCAGCGCTTCGGGCGGACAGCGCGGCCGATACCTGCTGCGGCGGCTCCTCGACCGGGCCGACGAGCTGGGCACCGGCCTGTCGGGCACGGTGCAGACGCCCTATGTGAACACCATCCCCACCGCCGACCAGCCGTTTTTCCCCGGCGATGAGAACATCGAGCGCCGGATTCGGGCCTTCATCCGGTGGAACGCCGCGGTCATGGTGGTGAAGGCCAACAAGCGGGCCGAAGGCATCGGCGGCCACCTGTCCACCTTCGCCTCATCGGCTGCCCTCTATGAGGTGGGGTTCAACCACTTCTTCAAGGGCAAAGAAGACGGGCTGCCCGGCGACGCCGTCTACATCCAGGGCCACGCCGCCCCGGGCATCTACGCCCGGGCCTTCCTCGAGGACCGGCTCACCGAGGAGCAGCTGGACAACTTCCGAATGGAGATCGGCGGCAGCGGGCTGTCCAGCTACCCCCATCCCCGGCTCATGCCCGACTTCTGGGAGTATCCCTCGGTGTCGATGGGGCTGGGGCCGATCAACTCCATCTACCACGCCCGCTTCTACCGGTACCTGCACGACCGCCGCATAGAGGACACCAGCGATTCGAAGGTGTGGTGCTTTGTGGGCGACGGGGAGTGCGACGAGCCCGAGACGCTGGGGTCCATCTCTCTGGCCGGCCGGGCCAAGCTGGGCAACCTCATCTGGGTGGTGAACTGCAACCTCCAGCGCCTCGACGGCCCGGTGCGGGGCAACGGCAAGATCATCCAAGAGCTGGAGGGCAACTTCCGGGGTTCGGGCTGGAACGTGATCAAGGTGATCTGGGGGTCGCGCTGGGACGAGCTGCTGGCCGCCGACGTCGACGGCGTGCTGCTGGAGAAGATGATGACCACGGTGGACGGCGAATACCAGCGCTATGCCACCGAGACCGGCGCCTATATCCGGGAGAACTTCTTCGGACCCGATCCCCGGCTGCGCAAGATGGTGGCCCATCTGAGCGACCGCCAGCTCGAGGACCTGCCCCGCGGCGGCCATGACTACTTGAAGCTGTATGCCGCCTACAAGGCTGCGGTGGAGGCCACCGACCGCCCCACGGTGATCTTGGCCAAAACCATCAAGGGCTGGACGCTGGGCGAGGGGCTGGAGGCCCGCAACGCCACCCACCAGGTTAAGAAGATGACCACCGCCCAGCTCATGGACCTGCGCTCCCGCCTCCACCTGGAAGAGGAAATCCCGGCCGAGGCGCTCGAAGACGACGCCAACCCGCCGTATTACAAGCCCCCGCCCGACTCCCCCGAGCACCAGTACCTGATGGCCCGGCGCAAGGAGCTGGACGGCCCGCTGCCCATTCGGGTGGTGAACATCCGCCGGCCCATCAAGCTGCCAGACGACAAGCTGTTCACCGACTACGACGAGGGCTCCAGCGGGCGCGAGGTGTCCACCACCATGGTGTTCACCCAGATGCTGCGCAACATGATGCGAGACGAGGACTTCGGGGCCCGCGTTGTGCCCATCGTCCCCGACGAGGCCCGCACCTTCGGCATGGACTCCCTGTTCCGGGAATTCAAGATTTACGCATCCGAGGGCCAGCTGTACGAGCCGGTGGACCACGACCTTTTGTTGTCCTACGCCGAGGGCCAGGATGGCCAGCTCTTGGAGGAGGGCATCACCGAGGCCGGGTCGCTGGCCTCGTGGACGGCGGCGGCCACCAGTTACGCCACCATGGGCGTGCCGATGGTGCCGTTCTACTCGTTTTATTCCATGTTCGGATTCCAGCGGGTGGGCGACCTGATCTGGTCGGCAGCCGATTCCCGGGCCCGAGGATTCTTGATGGGCTCCACCGCGGGGCGCACCACCTTGTTGGGCGAGGGCTTGCAGCACCAGGACGGGCACAGCCACCTGCTGGCCTCGACGGTGCCGGCCTGTTGCGCCTACGACCCGGCGTTCGCCTACGAGCTGGGGGCCATCGTGCGCTCGGGGCTCAACCGGATGTACGGCAACGGCGGCGGTGAGGACGTCTTCTATTACATCACCATCTACAACGAGAACTACCGCCAGCCCCGCCGGGCCGACTTCATCAGCGACGAGCACATTCTGTCGGGGCTGTACCAGTGGAACCACCCGCTGGACGACGCCGACCAGCAGGCCTCGATCATCTTCTCCGGCACTGCCCATCAGGCCGCCCGCGACGCCCAGGCCGAGCTGGCCGAGCGCTACGGCATCGGCGTGGACCTGCTCAGCGCCCCCTCGTTCAAGGCGGCCCGGGAGGAAGCCCTGGAAGTGGAGCGCTGGAACCGCCTGCATCCCGACGAGGAGCCCCGAGTGCCGATGGTGACGCAGCGCCTGGCCGGCGGGCGGGGTCCGGTGGTGGCGGTCACCGACTACATGACCATGGTTCCCGACCAGATCGCCCGCTGGGTGCCCCGCCGGTTCATCCCCCTGGGGACAGACGGCTTCGGCCGCTCAGATACCCGCGAGTCGCTGCGCCGATTCTTCGAGACCGACGCCGACAGCGTGACGGCCGCCATCTTGAGCGCGCTGGCCGCCGAAGGCAGCCTCGACCCGGCGGTGGCCAAAGACGCCATTGCCCGCTACGACCTTCTCAACCCCCACTTCGACCCCACCGGCTAACGGGGGCGGCGGGTCAGGCCGGTGAGCGCGAGTTGGCGTCAGGCCGGCGTCAGGCCGGCGTCAGGCCGGCTGGAGCTGGTTCAGCTCGGTGACGTTGTCGAGGAGGATCTTCTTCTTGGTGGCGTCGTCGAAACCCTTGTCCTTGAGCTCCACTAGGTAGTCGAGCGGCTGGGGCATGCCCTCGATGTGGGGCCAGTCGCTGCCGAAGATCACCCGATCGTCCCCCATGTAGTGGACCACCTCGGCCACGTCGTCCTCCCAGAAGGGGTTGATCCACACGTGCTGGCGGAACAGCTCGGAGGGATCCTCCTTGAACCAGCCGATGCTCTTGTGGGTGGCCTGGCCCAGCTTGCGGAACATGTCGCTCAAGAATTGCGACCCGTTCTCCACTGAGGCGATCCGCAGGTTGGTGAAGCGCTCGAACAGCTTCTCCAGCGACAGGGTGATCAAGTAGTCGTAGGCGGCCCGCTCGATGTTGTAGGCCTTGATGCTGGGCTTGTACTTGCGCTCCTTGGCCATCCCCGACGACGCAAATCCGTCCACGTCGTAGCCGTGGGTGGTGTAGCCGCTGTCGCCGGCGTGGACCACCGCGCAGATGCCCGACTCGTTCACCCGGGCCCAGAACGGGTCGAAGTGCTCGTCGGCCGGCGACATGAACCCGTCGGCGGTCCATACCGCGGCGGGGCGCATCACGATGGTGCGGGCGCCCTTGTCGAGGGCCCATTCCAGCTCCTGGCAGGCCCAGTCCACGTCGCCCAGGGCGATGTAGGGGGCGGCGAAGATGGTGTCTCGGTAGGCGAAGCCCCACTGCTCGTCGAGCCAGCGGTTGAACCCGCCGAACAGGGCGCACACCGCTTCGATGTCCTCTTTGATGAGCTCCTCGTAGAGCACACCCAGCGTGGGGAACAGCCACACCGACTGGAGCCCCTGCTGGTGGACCTTGTCGACCCGGGCGTCCCGGTCGTCCACGTAGTAGCGGGGCAGCTTCTCCCGCTTGCTCAGCATCTCGGCGGGGTTGCGGCCCTCGGGGTTGCCCCGGAAGTAGTCGTGCATGGCGCCGGGCAGGGCGATCGGATCCCAAGTGGGGTTCACCACCGCGTGGCTGATCTTGCCCCCCACCAGGTGGTACTGGCGGCCGTTCACCTCGGCCCATTGCACGCAGCGGGGGTGCATGGCGGGGTCCACGTGGCGGGTGAAGGCGTCCGCCGCCTCGTAGTAATGGTTGTCGCAGTCGAAGGGGATGTAACCGAGATCGTCCACGAAACCAGGCTACCGCCGGGTGGTTGGCGGTGCCTTCTTGGACGACGGGTCCCGGCCTGCCGGCGGGCGCGCTACCGTCGGCCCGTGTCTGAGACTCATGAATCTGAGCCCGCCATCGTTGCTGAGGACCGGGAGCGGGTCCGCTACATCACCCTGAACCGCCCCGAGCGGCGCAACGCCCTGACCATGGCCCAGCTCAGCCAGCTCTTCGACGCCTTGGCCGAGGCCGACGCCGCCACTGATGTGGGGGCCATCGTGGTCCGGGGATCAGGCGAGGCGTTCTGCTCGGGCATCGACCTCGACCCCGACGAGATCGACTTGGACTACGACTCCCGGTCCTTCGAGCAGGAGTTGGCCCTGTTGGAGCCGTTTCGGCGGTTCGAGGAGATGTTGCGACTGCGAACGCCGATCATCGCCTCGGTACACGGCTATTGCCTGGCGGTGGGCACCGACATCGCCTTCCACGCCGACATGACCGTCTGTGCCGAGGATGCCCAGTTCGGCTACCCCATCGTGCGGTCGATGGCCTCGCCCTCCACCCACATGTGGACCTACTTGGCCGGCCCCCAGTGGGCCAAGCGCCTGCTGCTCACCGGCGACATGATCGACGGTGCCACCGCGGCCCGAGCCGGCTTTGTGCTGGAGGCCGTGCCCGCCGACGAGTTGGCCGAGCACACCCACGCCCTGGCCCGCCGGGTGGCCACCGTGCCCAACGACATCTCCGCGGCCAACAAGGCCATCTGCAACAAAGTCCTAGAGCTGATGGGCTACACCCTGGCTCAGGAGGCAGCCCGCGAGCACAACGTCATCGCCCACCAGTCCCCCGCCGCCCAAGAATTCGGCCAAATCATAAGAACCCAAGGCTTCAAAGCCGCCCGAGCCTGGCAAGCCGAGAACTTTGGGTAGCGCCCACTTAGCTACCCCCCAATGAAGCCCCCATTGGAGCAGCCTTCACTAGCAAATCATCCCTGACATCACTGAGGCGTTTACCTTCCGGGCTGTTGATGGCCCAGAAGGTCCAACCATTCACGCTCGTCCCTCCGGCTATAGCACTGGCAGCTGCCGATGGGCTTTCAAAGCTGTCGCCGCCGATCTCAATTAGGCCGCCACCGAGGATGTGGCCCTCCGCTGGCCACTTCCTAGAGGTAGACACGACTGTTGTCCCCACAGGGATAAGCCCAACCGCGACGAGGTCAGCCAGTTTGATGTCTTGCCTTGTCGGTGTCTGTGCCGTGGACCCATCGGCGTCAGCACGCTCCTTGCCGTTACTGTGATCTGGCTGATCCCCAGACTGACTCCCGACATCACCGGGCGCCTCGGGTTGCATCTCCCCCTCCAATTCTGGAAATCGCGGGGTCACATTGCCGGATCTGAGATGGTCGCGCAGTTCGTGCAGTGTCGGACCACTAGTAGATTCGACTGCCCAAAAGGTCCAACCCGATTCTGATTGCCGTTTGCTGATGGCCCTGGCAGCAGCCGAAGGCGACCGGTGCGTTTCACCAGCCGCGTGGATACATCCGTCAGCCGTGATAGTCCCTTCTCCGGGCCATCTCTTGTCTAGCGTCACGACCTTGGTGCCAGCATCAACTAGGCCGGCCTGCACCAAGTTCGCTAGTTTTCCGAGCCGGGATGACTCCTCAACGTCATGAGTTGATTGGGTGTCGCTGCGTGCCCCCGAATGCCCAAGCATCGCAAGCACACCCGCAAGTACTTCGGGCACTTTCAGGAGCGGCTTCTGCCTTTTCGGGGCGAGTCTGCTTTTGCCCGGTTCCTGGCTGTTCGACAACGTGACTCCAGGCAATCGACGCAAGGCCTGATATACGAGCCTCTCCAAGAATGCGACCTCGGCCTCATCCCAACCGCTGTTTGAAGGGCAGACTGCTACAGCTCTGTACCAACTGTGCTTTTTGGAGGCTTTCAGGTGGTTCAGCAGGCGTTTCTTCACACCACCATCAGCTGCACTCTTGCCAACATAGACTTCCCATTCCCCATCCCGACTAGGCCGCTCCAAGAGCAAGTACACCCCGGCCTCGGACCATTTCTCACCTAGTTCGCTGACCTGCAAGCGCTCGACAGCTGAAATCCTCAGTTGGACGGGATGGCTGATGTCTAGTTTGACCAACGCTGGCCCATCGCCACCGGAATCCGCCATTTCGATGCTGACATCGCCAAGGATCTCGTCTAGAGGCACTCCAAGACAATAATCGGCTCTGTGGGCTTCCTCATGACTGCTCTGATGACTGGGCCTCAGATTGCCATTGGGATTTCAAAGAGCGCCTGAGCCACGTTCGCAGCTACGCAGTTGCCCTGTCGATATCGGGATAGCGGCGCAGGGCAGCCCTCAGCTGTGACTCATAGAAGCGTTCACGACCCTCACGAACCGCCTCATCCCATTTGGGTCTGGCTTCAACGAGATCTTCAGCGATCAGCATCTCGATGATGTCTTCGAGTATGGGCCGAAAGAGAATTCCTCCCCCGTCGTGAACCAGACCGCCAATGGGAAAATGCAGATCACGCAGCTTGTCTTTCTTTCTGCCCCTTGACTTGAAGATCGACCCGTAGGACCTGCCTCCATCTCCATAGATGTGGAAATGCGCCAGGGGATACCCGTTGTCGAGCTTTCGCACGTAGTCATAAGCGAAGAGGGTCTTCCGATCTTCTGACTCACCTACCTGGACGGCGTAATTCGTCTTCGATGCCATCAGCCAGGTGCCCTCTGTGTCATCAAGGCACAGCTCGTGAGAGGCAAACAAGTACAGTTCTGCTTTCTTCTTGCTGGTGGTCAGGGCGACCAAATCTGGCTCTAGCGGGTTCCTGTCCGAGAGATTGCGCCCGATGGCGTATCGGCCATCGCCGAGCTTGGCGGCGCTGAGCTTTACACCGTCGGAAATCGTGTTGTTGAGTAGCTTCGACAGGTCTTCGGCGAATTGCTTCGCCTGCTTGTGAAGCGATGGCACCATGTCAGGGCAGACAGAACCAGGCGCGCTTCGCCGCCTCCGTCTTGAATTTGCCCTGTCTCGCCTGCTCCTCTAGTTCTTCTCTGGAGAACCCGCACCTATCCAACAGCCGCTCCTCGGCTGCCTTGAGCTGTTCAGGAGACGGGCAGTACACACCGTCTTCTACGGC
>JAJEEH010000155.1 GCA_022821105.1 Acidimicrobiia bacterium | reverse complement strand
CCCGTAGAAGTAGCCCATGCCTCGCACCTCTCCGACGATGGGCAGATCGGCCAGATCATCCAGGGCAGCTCGGAACGCGGCCTCGTTGGCCTGGACGTGGGCGAGGAGGTGCTCTTTCTCGAACACGTCGAGGTTGGCCATCGCCACCGCGCAGCTCACCGGGTGCCCGGCAAAGGTGAACCCGTGCAGAAACGACTCGTCGGTGCCTACGAACGGCTCGGCGATTCGGTCGCTGGCGATCATGGCGCCCAGCGGCGCGTAGCCCGATGTCAGGCCCTTGGCGCAGGTGATCATGTCGGGCACGTAGTCGAGCCGCTCCGATCCGAACATGCTGCCCAGGCGTCCGAACGCGCAGATCACCTCATCGGACACCAGCAGGATCCCGTATCGGTCGCAGATCTCGCGGAGCCGGGTGAAGTACCCGTCGGGCGGCACCAAGCAGCCACCGGAGTTCTGCACCGGCTCTATGAACACCGCCGCCACCGTCTCGGGCCCTTCTCGCAAGATGGCCTGTTCGATGTCGTCGGCACAGGCCAGCGTGCAGGCATCGCACGCCGCGCACAGTTCGCAGCGGTATCGGTTGGTGTTGGCGGCGTGGCTCACACCGGGCACCAACGGCTCGAAAGGCTCCCGTATCTCGCTCAACCCAGTTATGGACAGCGCCCCCAGGGAAGTGCCGTGGTACGAGAGATCGCGGCTGACCACCTTGTGGCGCTCGGGCTGGCCGATCACCTTGAAGTACTGGCGGGCCAGCTTCCAGGCCGACTCCACCGCCTCCGACCCGCCGGTGGTGAAGAACACCCGGTTCAGGTCTCCGGGCGTGAACGAGGCCAGACGGGCGGCCAGCTCCACAGCGCCGGGATGGGCGTAGGTCCAGATCGGGAAGTAGCCGAGCTGCGAGGCCTGCCGTCCGGCCGCTTCGGCTAGCTCCTCTCGCCCGTGGCCCACTTGGGACACGAAGAGGCCGGCCAACCCGTCGAGGTATTGGTTGCCTTTGGCATCCCACACGTAGCAGCCGTCGCCTCGCTCCATGATGCGCATGCGGTCGACCGCGCTGCCGAGGCTGCTGAAGTGGCCCCACAAGTGGCGGTCGGCCAACGCGACCAGATCGTCGTGCTGCATCGATGGTGCCCCCTACTCCGGCTAGTGATTACCGATTTAACACCAGAAAGGCCACTAGCGCAACCGATTCGGTTGTGATTTTCAATTTGACAACTAGTTTTTGCCAAAACAGGGGCTTGATTGTGCGGGTTTGGTGCTGCAATATGAGCAAGGCAACAAAGAGTGCGGGGGTAGCAGAATCATGCTGACGGACAACTACATCAACGGGGATTTTCAGCCAGCGATTGAAGGGGCGACCGATGAGGTGGTGAATCCGGCCACCGGGAAGGTGATCGGCGAGGTGGCGTCCAGTACGGCGGCCGATGTTGACGCCGCGGTCCAGGCCGCGGCCGCCGCCTTCCCCGAGTGGTCGGCCAAGACTCCCCGGGAGCGCAGCGAGATCCTCCACAAGGTGGCCGACATCGTGGAGGAGAACGTGGCCGAGCTGTCCGAGCTCGAGTGCGAGAACGTGGGCAAGCCGGTGTCGATCATCGAATTCGAGATGGACCAGCTGTGCGACAACTGGCGGTTTTTCGCCTCCGCGGGGCGCTTCCTCGACGGCAAGGCCGCTGGCGAATACCTCGAGGGTTACACCTCGATGGTGCGCCGCGACCCCATCGGGGTGGTGGGCTCCATCGCCCCGTGGAACTACCCGCTGTTCATGGCGACGTGGAAGCTCGGCCCGCCTCTGGCAGTCGGCAACACGGTGGTTCTGAAGCCCTCCGAGCTCACCCCCTACACCACGCTGCGACTGGCTGAATTGCTCCAAGACGTGCTTCCGCCCGGGGTCTTCAACGTGGTGTGCGGCCAGGGCCAAGCCGCCGGAGTGCCGCTGGTGCAGCATCCCGATGTGGCCATGGTGTCGCTCACCGGTTCGGTGGCCGCCGGCAAGTCGGTGGCCCAGGAGGCGTCGGACTCGCTCAAACGAGTGCATCTCGAACTGGGCGGGAAAGCGCCGGTGATCGTGTTCGACGACGCCGACGTCGAAGCCGTGGTGGCCAACCTGCGCGACAACAGCTTCTACAACACCGGCCAAGACTGCACCGCTCCTTGCCGGGTGATCGCCGGGGCCAAGGTGCACGACGACTTCGTGGCCCAACTCACCGATGCTGCCGGCTCCGTGGTCACCGGCGACCCCACCGATGAGGACACCGAGATGGGCCCATTGGTGTCCGGCGTGCAGCTCGACCGGGTTTCGGGATACGTCGAGCGGGCGGCCGAAGCCGGTGCGGAGATCACCATCGGGGGCGGCCCGCGCGACAGCGAGGGCTACTTCTACCAGCCATCGGTGGTAGTCGGGGTGGATCAGGCGTCGGAGATCGTGCAGCGCGAGGTGTTCGGCCCGGTCATCACCGTGCAGGCGGTACCCGATGAGGAGACGGCGCTGGCCTGGGCCAACGACTGCGACTACGGGCTGGCTGCCAGCGTGTGGACCAACGACGTGGGCCGGGCCATGCGCATGGCCAAGGGGCTGCGGTTCGGCACGGTGTGGGTGAACGACCACATCCCGATCATCTCGGAGATGCCCCACGGCGGCTTCAAGCAGTCGGGCTACGGCAAAGACATGTCGCTCTACGCCCTCGACCACTACACCGAGCTCAAGCACGTCATGGTGAAGCACTGAGCAATCACTTCTGGGCTTCGCAATCTTCGACGGCTGGGAGGGCTGTCCTGACCGGGTTCGACTCATGAGCGACCGCTACCGCAACCAGTCGTTTTGGCACGACACCCTTCCCGGAACTCTGGAACAACGTCCTGCGCTGAGCGGCGACACCGATGTCGACGTCGCCATCGTGGGCGGGGGCTACACCGGGCTGTGGACCGCCTACTACCTGTTGTCCATAGACCCGTCGATCCGAGTGACGGTGATTGAGCGCGACATTGTGGGGTTTGGTGCGTCGGGCCGCAACGGCGGCTGGTGCGTGGGGGAGTTGGCCGCCGGGCCCTGGCGGCACGAGGCCGCCGGCGGCAACGACGCGGCCCGCCGCTTTCTCCACGAACTGCACGACGCGGTCGACGAGGTGGGTCGAGTGGCCGAGCGCGAGGGGATCGACTGCCACTACGCCAAGGGTGGCGCCGTTCGCCTGGCCCGCAATCGGGCCCACCTGACCCGCCAGCGCGAGCAGATTGAGCTCTTCCATGGTGCTTACGGGCTCACCGAGGAAGACATGAGGATGCTCGGTGCCGATGAGGCCCGGAGCCACTTGGCCGCCTCCAGGGTGGTGGGTGGCATGTTCTTCGCCCACACCGCGGCCCTCCACCCAGCTCGGCTGGTTCGAGGGCTCGGCGAGGCCGTGGAGCGAATGGGCGGCAAGATCGTCGAGGGCACGACCGCCACCGCTATCGAACCTGGCCGGATCGCCACCGACCGGGGAATCGTCAAAGCCGATGTTGTTGTTCGAGCCCTTGAGGGCTACACCGGCATGCTGGAGGGGAACCGCCGGTCCCTGGCCCCGCTGTACTCGCTGATGGTGGCCACCGAGCCCATCGACGACGCCCTCTGGGAAGACATCGGCCTGAGCCAGCGGCAGACATTCACCGACGACCGGTTCATGGTCATCTACGGGCAGCGGACCGCCGATGGCCGGATTGCGTTCGGAGGACGGGGAGCGCCCTACAAATACGGCTCAAGAATCGTGAGCTCGGTGGAGCAGAGATCGCGCACCCACGAGAAGATCATCAAGACGCTGGTCAGGCTGCTGCCCATGCTCTCAGATGTGGCCATCACCCACCGTTGGGGCGGGGTGCTCGGTGTGCCCCGCGACTGGTTCCCATCGGTCGGCTTAGACCGGGACCGCGGCATGGCCTGGGGCGGTGGCTATGTGGGCGAAGGGGTGGCGGCTGCCAATATGGCCGGGCGGACCCTGGCCGAGCTGATCACCGAAACCGACTCCCCCCGCATCGACCTGCCCTGGGTGGGACACCAGTCGCGGCGATGGGAGCCCGAGCCGCTCCGCTGGCTGGGCATCAACGGAGCCCTAGGGATCATGGGCATCGCCGACCGATCGGAGGCCATAACCGGCCGCAAGTCCCGCCTCGCCCGGCTGATGCAGCGGGCCTTGAGTTAAGCAGTACGGGAATGGGGCGTCAGTTGGTGCCCTCGGGGGGAGAGCAGGCCAAGTCGTAGGTTTCTGCCGCGACGGCCAGAATCTCGTCCCGGTCGGCTTCCAGGATGAAGCCATTGGTGATGGTCTGGTCGAGAGATTGGGTGAACGCCGCGAGGTAGTCGTCGCGGCCTTCGGGGTAGAGCCGGGCCACGGCGGCCGGATCGAGAACGGCGGTGGTTCCGAACAGGGGAGCGAACCCCTCGCCCCGCTGTCCGAGCCCAGACAGCACTCGGATGGGAGCGTCGACCCAGGGGTTGCGGATGCCGCCCTGGGCAATGCCCAATTCATCCCGCCGGAAGTCGCGGCCGTCTTCGACTAGATCAAGCCGGGCAGCATGGGGTGGCGGGGTGCCCTGGCCTACCCATTGATCGAGGCTCTCCAAAGCGGCTTGAGCCACGTAGTGCTGATGAGGTGCGGAGTTGATCGGCTGCTCCACGGTCATGATCACCAGTTCGGTGATCGGTTCGAGCATTCGGGCGAATTCCTCGGCATCGAGCTGGCCTCCGTCGGCGCGTGACGCCACCAGGAGATAGGTGTCGGCGTGAGCCGCCCCGGCGAGCTCCCACACCCGCACTCGGTCGCCGTCGGGCTGTTCGATCTCCCCGTTGCCCAGCACGGTGACATCGGTCTCCGCGCTCAACAGGAGCACCGGCACCCGGGCATCGGATCGGACCTGCTCAGGCCGATCGCGTGCCGGGTCGGGTTGGTCGTCGAGCCGGCGGGACCTGAAGGTGCCGTCCAGCCCCACCCGCACTCCGGCCCGACCGTGGAGGAAGAAGCCGTCGAAGACCTGGACTAAGGGATCCACCATGTTGACGTAGGTGGCCAAGAACGAAGCCGACTGCGACTCGCCCACCGCCAGCACCCGATTGGCATCGAGGCCGCCCAACAGGGGCGACCCGGCGAGCCCAAGGGCTTGGCCGACCTGGGAGAACATGTCGAAGGAGAAGTCATCCCCCGGGTGGGACAGATGGCCGTACCGCTCTTCGTTGAACAGCTTGAGGTGGATGCCCGGCGCCAATCCGCCGCCATCGATGCCGGCCTTTTGGGCTGAAACCCCCACCCAAGCGTCGCCGCGCCTAATGAGATGGCGGTGCAGATAGTCCCAATCGGGGGAGGCGTCGATACCGCCGGAGACGTTCAGCCATTCCACCACCACCGTGCCGCTGAAGTGGGCGCGTTCGGCCGGGCGCCGCACCAGCACTCTCGTGGTGAATGGGGCCGATCCATCAGGCTCGGCTTCTCCACGCCCGTCCTGGCGCCATTCGCCAACCGCCCTGTAGGAATGCGCTTCGCCCCGAGCCTCGAATTCGGCCTCGATATAGCCGAGACCTTGGAGGTCGTAGTTCCGGGGGATCAGCCCGGGCGGGGCACCAGCAAACTCTTCGATGTCGAGGGCGCTTGGATTGGTCACCGCAAATTCGCCTGACTCACTCCTGGCCGACGTCGGAGGAGAATTCGTTGGCCACCTCGGGCTCGGGGGACCGCAGCAGAAGCGACTCGATCCCGAAGGTGGGGGCAGCGAACAGCGCATCCATGCAGGCAACCAGGCCGTTGGCCACCTCGTGGGCGTTCATGATCCCGGTGCGGAATCCCTGGCGCTGCCAATGGGGAATGGCCGCCTCGAAGGCTTCGGGGGTGAAGGAATTGGCAAACTCGGTGGGCATGTTCGGCCCGAGGATCACGGTCACGAACCGGCGGGTGCCCAGAAGCTCAGTGCGCCAACCCTCCATGGTCGCTTCCAGGGCCCGTTTGGACGCGGCATAGGGGACCAGCGAATGGCGGGGCATGTCCGAGGAGTCGGACGACACCGCGGCCACCACTGCATCCTCGCTCAGATGGGGGAGGGCGGCCTTGATCAGCAGGTTCGGCCCAAACGTGTTTACCCCGAACACCGCCTGCCAGTCGTCTTGGTCCAATTCGGACATTGGGGCCATGGGCGACATGCCCGAGGTGTAGATGATGCCGTCGAGCCCGCCGAGGGCACCCACCGCTTCGGCTACCCCCTGCTCGATACTGGCCGGGTCGAGCACGTCTATGACCACCACATGGCCGCCCTCGGCCTCGCCCACCGCCTCTTCGAGCACGTCGCGGCGCCGGGCGGCAAACACGACATCGGCCCCTTGGCGCTGGAGGGCGATTGCGGTGGCCCGGCCCAGCCCCGATGAGGCGCCCACCACCAAAATCTTGCGTCCTTGCATTGCGTTCATTGGCCACTTCCTAGCGCGTTAGCCAGCCATTGTTGCCATAGAGGCCCGTCCCTCTCGGCAGCCTCGGCCCCGTTGGCTCCGTAGAGGTACAGCCATACCGACGCTCCGGCGTGCTCGCCGTAAGACTCCACTGTCACGAAGCCAGTGCCGGGCGCGGGCCGGTCGAGCAGCAGGGTGATTCTGTGAGGGGCGGCGTCTGCAACCGTGCCTGCCAACGCAGGCACACCGGAAGTTTGGGCCTCGATCCGCTCACCGACCGCTGGTGTCGATGGAATCCCCAGAGCGGCGGTTAGCGCGGCCCAAACCTCGCCAAGCGAGCCGGCCCCCATAGCGGTGGGCAGCACCGACGCTGCCGTCTGTCCGGGGAAGTGCTCCATGTGCAGCCGTAGGTTGGACATGAACAACTTCCAGCCTTCGACCATGCCGTCGTACTGGGCGTCCCACTCTCCGCCCTGACCGAAGCCGGAATTCACCAACCGCACCGCGCATCTGTCGTCGCCCCGGGGCTCAACGGTCCACTCAAACGTCAATCCGTCAACCCCTTCGCCGCCGTCGAAACAGATCCGACGAGGCGGCTCCCACACCGCCACCCGCCCGGGAATCTGCATCTCCGGTCCCGGCCCGAACGAGGCCACAGCCGAGCCGCCCGCCTGCTCCTCCATCGTGTGAGGCACATACCAAGAAGAGATTCCCGGCCCGGTAGCCACGGCCCGCCACACCTCCTCGGGCGTGCCCGGCACCTCAACCTCCAACTCAATCGACCGCTCGTCAGACATGGTCCCACCCTAGGGGGATCGGGATAGCCCTATTCGGGCTGAGGCGGTGTTTGCTGTCGTCTCTCTTTGGCCCGGGCCTCTTTGACTCGGAGGCCTTCTCGGTAGAGAAGGGCAATGCCGCAGGCGAGGGCAAAGATCAACAGCAGAATCCAGCCCACTGGCGTGATGGTCTCACCCACGGTTTCGTCGGTGGACGTTGCCCAAATGGCGAGCCATATGATGCCGCTGAATCCACTGCTCGCGCCGATCACCAAGAGCATCACATCAAGAGGTCGCCACATGTAGTGCATGGTAGACCGAGATTCCGCCTTGTTGGGTGCGGCCGGTGGTCGCCGTAAGAATCGACCGTTGGTATATTTTTGGCCATGGGGTTGACCGAGGCTCAGCGGGAGAGCTGGGAAGAGAACGGGTTCTTCATTGAGAGGGGTTTCGCTAGCCGGGCTGTTGCCGACGCCATGGTTGAGCGGATCGTCGAGCTAGCCCGAGCCAGCGCCGAAGGTGAGCAGCGTCCCGACCTTTACATCACTCCCGACAAGACGAACAAAAATCCGGCCACCCCAGAGGTGGGCGTCTCCAAAATCTTCCGGGTCATGCGGGCTGAGCCGGTGTTCTATGAGTTCGCCACCGATCCCCGGTTGCTGGCGATGATAGGCGACCTCGTCGGCCCCGACGTCGACTGCTTCTTGTCGCAGTTCATCTTCAAGCATCCCGGCACCCTGGGCCAGCCCTGGCACCAAGACGACTATTACTTCCGCATGACGCCTCTGCCCCAGGTGGGGGTGTGGCTGGCCTGCACCGCGGCCACCCCCGACAACGGCCCGCTGTGGATCGTCCCCGGCTCTCACAAAGAGCCGATCCATGATGCGGTGCCCGACACCCGGGAGGGCGCCGGTTTGGCCTATGTAGAGATCGTCGATGTACCCACCGACAATGAGCAGGTGGTCCTCATGGAGCCGGGCGATTTGTTGGTGTTCCACTCCCACCTCCGCCACCGGTCCACCGACAACCTTTCCGACGGGATGCGGGCCGCCATGGTGTACCACTACGCCTCGTCGCACTCAGAGGGTTGGCAGGCGTTCAATCAGGATTGGACCGAGGTGCTGCGTGACGGTCAGCCAGTGCAGGCCTCAACCGAACCAGTGCCCATCGAGTTCTAAGCGGGAGATCCGTCTAGCCGGTTGGTGTGCGGCGGGCCCGGGCCGCGAACGCGGCGGCCACTGCGTCGTAGGCCGGCTTGGGCTCACCCTCCCGGTCGAACAGCAGGGGGGCTCGATCAGGTCCGAAGTGCTCGTCGACCCAGGAGTGGGCGTCGCTCACTCCCCAGAAGGTGATCTCGCGGCACGCTTCCACAGACAACGCGGCATCAACCAGTTCGCCATAGATCCGAGCCTGCACGTCGAGGCGGTCGCTGTCGGTCGGGTGGGCCAACACGTCCATCTCGGTGACAGCCACCTCCAGGCCCATATCGGCGTAGGTGTTCACCACTTGGGGGAAGCGCTCGGGGGGAGGGGGTGCGGGGGAGAAGTCGGGATAGAGCTGGTGGCCCTGTACTCCGATGCCGTGGAGGGGCAGCCCACGCTCAACAAGATCGGCCACCATTTTGGCGAAAAGCTCGTGCTTGTCGGGCACGACGTCGTTGTGGGTTTCGTTGATCCACAACTCGATCGTGGGATCAACTTCATGGGCCAGCGTCAGCACCTCGGCCATGTAGTCATCGCCCATCAGGGAGCGCCAAACGGAGTCGGCAAGGCGCCCCTCCAGCCAGTGCAGCGGTTCATTGACCACATCCACCCGAGCCACCGACCCGCCCCAGTGGGCAAACAGAACTTCAAGGTGTTCGACGAGGTGACGGCGCAGGGCCGCGGCGTCGTCGCAGTCGGTGATGTAGGGCGGCGTGCCCCAATGGGGCCACACCACGGTGTGGCCCCGCACCTGCATCCCATGAGCCTCGGCAAATTGGACCAGGCCGTCGTTGGCGGTCCAATCCCAATGGTCGGGCTCCGGATGGATCCACATCCACTTCATGGCCCGCTCCGCGGTGAGCGAGTTGAACTCTCCGGCCAATAGCGAGCAATAGGCCTCATCCCCGGTGTCGAACACGGTTTCGCTCACGGCGGCCCCCACCCGGACACCGCCCGCGGCGGCCAGCTCGCGCAAGCTCATGGTTCCGCCCTCAAGCCGAAGGCTCGGGCCACGACCTGCGACCACACGTTGGGATCAGGGGCGGGGCGGCCATGGGCTTCC
>JAJEEH010000227.1 GCA_022821105.1 Acidimicrobiia bacterium | reverse complement strand
TGGGCTTCCTGCACACCCACCCCGGACGACAAGGCGTTGATCACGTAGAGCAGCACTTCGGGATGGTCGAGGTGGCGCAGGGTGTCGAGGATCCAGGCGCTGCGAGCGGCGAAGATCTCCTGAACTCCGGCGGCCACGTCGGGATCATGGCGAGCGGCCGCGGCAGCGTCGATCTGCAAGAGCCTCAGATCGCGGCTGTCGGGATTGATGAACTGGAGGAAGGCGCGCATCGGCTGTTCTGCTACGGCGTCCATGTCGAACCGGGCATCGCGTTCGGCCAGCTGGGTGCGGATCACCTCCACCAAGAGCTGGCCCTTCGACCGGAAGTGGCCGTAAATGGCCCCTTTGGTCACCTCGGCGGCCTTGGCGATGTCGCGCAGCGAGACCGCGGCGTAGCCGTGCTCGATGAACACCGCGGCGGCAACCTCCAAGAGCCGGGCCCGGGTGGCCGCCGCCTTCGGGGTGATCGGAGGATCGGCAAAGGCAGAGGTCATGGGTTGGCTCCGGCGTCTGATCGGTCGATGGCCCTGGTGTCGGTGCCGAGGTAGCTGGCCACCACCTGGGGGTTGTCGCGCACTGCGGCCGGAGTTCCCTCCGCGATCACCTCTCCGGCGTCCATGCAATAGATGCGATCGCTGATGGACATCACCAGCGGCATGTCGTGCTCGATCAACAGGACCGAGGCATCCAGCTCTCGGCGCACTCCGTGCAGCAACGGCACCAAAGCCTCGGCCTCCCGCTGGGCCACTCCGGCGGTGGGCTCGTCGAGGCAGAGCAGACGGGAACCGCCGGCCACCAAGCAGGCCAGCTCCACAATCCGGCGGGTGCCGGTGGACAACTCGGCCACAAACTTGTCGGCGAAGTCGCCCAAGCCGAAGAAGCCGATCAGGTCGTCAGCCACCCCGACCTGCCGCCGCTCGTGCCGGGACCCCGATGGCAGGGCCAGGGCGGCGGGCCAGAAGCGGGTGCGACCCCGCCGCTCCAGCGCAACTTGCACCGTCTCGCGCACGGTGAGGTCACCGAACAAGGTGGCGGCCTGGAAGGCCCGGCCCAGATGGTGGCGGTGGCGGCGATGGGCCGCCAGCCGGCTCACGTCGGTTCCGTAGATCTCCACTCGGCCACTTGCGGGGATCAGGCCGCCCACCCCATTCATGAACGAGGTCTTGCCCGCGCCGTTGGTCCCGATAAGCCCCACAATCTCCCCGTGGCCCACCTCCAGGCTCACCTGGTTCACGGCCACCCGCGGGCCGTAGCGCACGGTGAGCTCGCTGGCGGCCATCGCAATGTCCGATGGCGGGTCGGGAATCGACGGTGGCGCGGGGATGTCGCGCCCCCGCACCAGGGGCGCGGGCTTCCTCTGGGCCAGCCAGCTGAAGTACGAGTCTCGAGCCATGTACCAGAGCTGCACGAACCCTCCGGGGGCGTACATCAACAGCACCAGGATTCCCAGGCTGCTGGTCAGCACCGGGATCAGAGCGGAATCGGGCCAGAATGCGGGGAGCCCGATCACCCACAGCGCTCCGAGCACCGGACCGATCACCGAGCCGATGCCGCCGATCACCGCGATGGCCACCACCTTGAACGAGGTGTCCACCGAGAAGAACGAGAACAGCACGGTGGAGTACAGACCGGCCAGCAGCGCCCCGGCGAACCCGGCCAACCCGCCGCCTAAGGCGAAGGCCAGCACCTTTGATCCGGTGGGCCACACAGTGGCGGCGGCTGCGGCCGACGGGTTCTCCCTGGTGGCCACGATCCGGCGGCCGATACCGGTGCGGCGCAGGTGGGCGGTGAACGCCACCCCCAGCACCAGCCCGATCAGGGCCAGATAGAAATAGGTTCGCTGGGGGGCGAGATCGATGGGCCCGATATGGGCCCGCTCCAGAAGCGCCGCAGATTGGCTGCCTCCGCTGAGGAACGGCCGGGTGAAGAAGAACTTCTCCGCCGCCACCGCAAATGCCAGGGTGACCACGGCCAGCAACAGGCCCCGGGCCCGGAGCGCGCCAATGCCGATGATCACCGACGCCGCGGCCGCCACGGCGGTGCCCCACACCGCGGCCCACAAGAAATGCAGTTCGGGGATGGGCACCACCACATCGAACCCGGCGATCCCAAGTCCGAGGTCGTTCCCGTTGACCAGCGCGGTGGTGGTGAGCGCGCCCAAGCCGGCGAAAGCGCCTTGGCCCAGCGAGATCTGCCCGCTCCAGCCCACCAGCACAACCAGAGAGAGGGCGGCCAGCGCCATCAGCAATATCTCGCTGTAGCGGAAGGTTCGGCTGGCCGTGGTTACGAACACCGGCACCACCGCGGCAATGGCTACCCCAACTGCGGCCAGGACTCGAGAATGGTTGCGAACCCACCAGATCGAGCGCAGCCGGGCCGGAATGGGGCGAATCCGGGGGCTGAATGAGAAGGCGCCGGCTTCGTCGGGAGCGCCTCTCCGGGTAGTGGCCACGATCCCGAGAATCGCCACCAGCAGCAGCACGGCTTCGAATCTCCCCAGATCGAGCGGGTAGTTCACCCTCACCAGAGCCTCGACGATGCCGAGGATGATCCCGGCCGCCACAGCCACACCGAACGACACGAACGAGGCGCACACCGCCACCACCAGCACCCGGGTCATGGTGGCGTGACCGGGGCTGGTGGCCACGAACGAGCCGATGGAGTCGGCCTCTTGGAACACCGTGACCAGTCCGGCGAACGCCCCGGTGAGCGCCCACACCACTGTTGACACCCGCCCCGGGTGAATTCCGGCCAGTCGAGCCCGATCGGGATCGGCTGCGGTGGCCCGAATGGCCCGACCCCACGCCGACCACTTCACCCAGATGCTCAGCGCCACCACCGCGGCGGCGGAGGCCACGAACAACACAAACTCGCCTCCCTCGATGCGGACGCCGAACCACTCCAGTTCCCTGTTCCACGGCGTGGGGAACCGATGCCGCTTGTCGGCCGCCGACGCTTCGGGCAGGGCGAAGATGAGGGCTTGGGCCAGCTGCGCCAGCCCGATGGTGGCCACCAGCAAAATCACCCGGGGAGCGGTGAACAGCCGGCGCACCACGGTCAGCTCGGCCAGTCCCAGGAACACGGCCCCAGCCAGCACGGCGAGCACCACGCCGGTCCAGTACGGCGCGCCGTAGCGGATCACCAGATGGGCCATCACCTGGCTGACCAGCACCCCGGTGGCGCCCACCGCGAAATTGATGATGCGGCTCGACCGGTAGATGAGTATGACGCCGAGGGCCAACAGAGCGTAAGAGAGCCCGTTGACCGCGCCGATGAAGACGAATTGGCGTCCGACCTCGAAGGCGAGGATCACGACGAGTCTTCCGGTTCGGTGCGGTCGTCGCCCAAGAACACGGCCCGGGCGATGTCGCCTCGCTCGGCGAGCTCCGCGGTCGGCCCGTCGAAGCGGATCTGCCCCTTCTCGATGAATACCGCCCGATCCGACAGGGCCGCGGCGATGTTGAGCGACTGCTCCACGATGATCATCGTTTGGCCCTCGGCCTTGAGCCGCTCCACAATCTCCAACAGCTCGCCGATCACCGCGGGGGCGAGGCCGAGCGACAGCTCGTCGATGAGCAGCACGTCGGGCTCATGCATCAGCACCATGGCCAGGGCCAGCATCTGCTGCTGCCCGCCGCTGAGCGCACCGGCGGGCTCGTCGAGCCGATCGGCCAACTCGGGGAAGATCTCCAGCACATGTTCGATCCGGGCATTGAGCTGGGCCCGGTTGCGCCGCATGGTCCACCCCCCGGTGCGGAGGTTGTCTTCGATGGACAATGGCAGAAACACAGCTTTGCCCCCGGGAAGCTGTTGGATTCCCATGTCCACCCGGGTTTGGGGCGAGGTGAGGGTGATATCCCGCCCATGCAGGGAGACGACGCCGCGGGAAGGAACGGCCAGCCCGCTGATCACCCGCAGGATCGTCGACTTGCCCGCCCCGTTGGTGCCCAGCAGCGCCAAGGTCTCGCCCCGGTCCACATGGAGGTTGACGCCGAACAGCACCTGCACCGGCCCGTAGGAGAAGTCGATGTCCCGCAACCCGACGGCGGGCAACTGGTCGGGATGCGATTTCCGCCGCTCCAGCTCGGCGTGGTCTTTTTCGATCTCGTCCACCACCAGCGACAGGTCGTGGCGAATGTGCCGCGCCCCCCAAATTAACAGCGCGCCCCCGATGATCTTGAACGGGATGGCCACGATCAAGATGGCGGTGCGCTCGTCGGTGGCGTCGGAGAGCAATCCGGCCACGATGGGGCCGAGCACGCCGCCGCCCAAGAAGATCACCATGATCGACAAGGCGGTGGACTGGGCTCGCAGCCGGTAGGGAACCACACCCACCAGAAGCGGCGAGATCATGCCGAAGATCACGACGCTCAGCACTGCGGGCACGATGCCCACCGCGGCGAACAGCACGGGATGGGGCATGAAGAACTGGATGGGAATGGCCACCGCGATGGGGAAGAACAGTGCGCCCACCCAGGCCAGCGCCCGCTCCGGGCTTTCGCGGTACAAGGCGTCGTAGCGCTTGGCCGCCCACGGCGCAGCGGCAAAGGCCAGCATTCCAGGAACGAATCCGATCATGGCCCGCTCGAATGGGCTCAGTCCCCACCGGTCATCCAGGAACAGGTTGACCAGGAAGCTCTGCCCGATGATCGAGAACACGATGATGCTGAACGAGATCCACGCCAGCTTCAGCGTCTTGATGGCCATGAGGCGCTGCCAAACCGCCCTCAGCGACACCCGGGGCGGGTCGTCGTCTTCCTCCATGACCTCGCCGATCACCGACTTCTGCTCGAACTGCCCCCGGGGCGGATCGGGAACGAACAGGGCCCAGAGCCCCAGGAACAAGGTGGGCCAGGCAAACACCCAATAGGCCCAACGCCAGTTGTCGTCCACCAGCAGCATTAGGCCGCCCACCAACAGCGGGGCGATTCGCTCACCGCCCCGGCCGAGCACGTTCTTTACGGCATAGATCCGGCCTCGAGATGAAATGGGGTAGGCGTCGGCCAGCACCGCCCCTTGCACCGGAAAGGTGTTGGACGTGCCGATGCCCATGAGCACACCGACCATGAAAAACCCCAGAGCGGAGGCCTGAAACCCCCGGGTGAACATGGCCACGCTCCAGAAGATGGTGGCCAGCCCCACCAGCCGCATGCGGTTGACCCGATCGGCCATCTTGCCCATCGGGATGGCGCACAGCGTTGTGGTAATGAGACCGCCGATCCCCATCACCGCCAAACCGGCGTCGGACACGTTGAAGCTGTCCTGGATCTCCGGTCCGAGCAGGCTGGGGATGGCAAGTTGGAAGGCATCCACCGCGTCCAGGGTGCCCAGCACCGCCAGCACGCCAACGCCACCGGTGGCCACTGCCTGGCGCAGCGTGATCGCCTCTTCCCCGACTCCGGGGAGGTCCTCATCGGCGCGGATCTCTAGCTGATCGGCCTCAGCCGCCTCTCGGGCCGCCTCCTCATCGAGCAGCGCCCGGCTGAAGTCGGCGAAGCTGCGGCGATCGCCCGACGCTTCGGTCATCTAGTGTTGCGTGGTCACGGGGTCAGGTCGACAGGGTCGCCGAGGCCGACGAGTTCGCCGTCCTCATCGGCGTCGCCGTCGAACTGCACAAACCGCATGGTGTCGTTGCCGTTGTACTTGCCCGGCCCGAACGACAAGAACGGGATCTCCGGCAGCGATGCCTGGGAGAGCGAGTCGAGTCCGGCTTGGAAGGAGTCGTTGGTGAGCTCCGGCCCGGCCGCAGTGGCGATCTGCACGAACAGCGACAGATCGCGGCACGCCAGCACGGTGTAGTTCCAGTAGTTGGGGTCTTCCTCGCTGTTCTCCACTCCCGGGCCAGGCCGTTCGAAGCGTTCGTCGGGTAGCGCGGCCATCACCACGTCGAGGCACTCCTGGGTCTCGGCATCCACCGAATCGGAGGGCAGATTGAGTCGATCGGCAGTGGCGATGGTGCCGTCCAGCGCCATCGGGTCGATGCCCGAGGAGATTGCGGTTTCGAAGTTGGTGGAGTCGACCGCGGCCATCTGGATTCCCAGGTCGCCGTAGGTGACGAGGCCGGTGGCCGCGGCTCCAAATATCACCATGCGGTCGATGCCGGCGTCGGCCACCTGCTGTTGCATGATCTCGGTCTGACTCTCAATGGCATCTTCGTCGAGCACGAGGTCGTCGATGTTCATGGTGATGGCGATTTCCACCCCTATGTCGGCAAAGGCTGCTTTCACCACATCCTCAACCCTGTCTTGAGTGTCAGACCCGTCATAATGGACGCCCACCGCGGTAGCGCCGTCGAACCACCCTCTTCGGGCTAGTTCGGTGATGAACATCTCCTCCCCGGCCGTCCCCGAGAGCCTGAAGCTGGCCAGAGGGGCTCTGGCCCGTTCCAAAAGCTCTCCTCTGGCGTTTACCTGGGAACCCACGTTGATGGTCTCGTGCTGTTCCGACACGCAGTAGTTGGCGTCGCCCCGCAAGCCACCCAGCACGGCGAACACCTGGTGATCCTCGGTGAGTGTGATGCAGGCGGCCAGCATCTCGTTGGGAAAGGCCGGGTTGAATCCGGCGATGTACGGCTCCAACGAACGCCCGTAGATGCCGCCTTCGGCGTTGACTGCGGCGGTGAGGGCGTCCCACACCGGTTCGGGGTTGCCGAAGAAGCCGAAGCCGAACAAGGAGACGTCCCAGAACCCGACACCGATCCGGATGGTGTCCTCAGTGACGCCCCGGAAGCTGGCCGTGAGCACGATCGGCGTGGGCTCGGGAGTGGGCTCCGGCGCCGGTTCGGGTTCGCCGTCGCTGGCTGGCTCTTCGGGGGCTTCCGCGGCCGGCTCGGGCTCCTCGTCTTCTGCCGCTGGCTCGCTGGGAGCTTCTCCCGCCGGCTCGTCTGGTTCGGCTGCCGGCTCTTCGGCTGCCGCGGTCGGGGCCTCTTCAACCGCGGGCTCGTCCTCGCCGCCACCCCCGGTGGTGCAGGCGGTGGCGAACACCGCCAGCGCCAGTAGCAGTGCCATCAACGTCCGTCGGTATCTCATCGCATTCCCCCTGATCCCGTCGCCGTTGCGCCCTAAATATACCAGTGGTAGAAAACTTGTCCAGAAGATGTTTGGGAGAAGGTTTCATGGTTGATGTTGAAGCGCTGGTTGCCGATCTGACATTGGAGGAGAAGTGCCGGATGGTGGTGGGTGAGAGCCCGTGGACCATCCCCGGCTGTGAGCGGCTCGGCATTCCCGGCTGGTGTGTTAGCGACGGCCCGGTCGGGGTGCGGGGCCGGACCATGGGGCCGGGCCTGGTAGTGCCCGGGCCGTCGGCCATTGCCGCCACCTGGAATCCCGCCCTGGTCCACGAGGTGGGCCAAGCTCTGGGCACCGAGGCCACCGACCGCAAGGTGGACATGATCCTCGCCCCCACGGTCAACCTCCACCGCTCCCCGAGGGGCGGCCGTCATTTTGAGAGCTACAGCGAGGATCCTGAGCTGAGCTCGCGCATAGCGGTGGCATACATCACCGGCGTTCAGTCACAGGGAGTGGGCGCCTGCGTCAAGCACTATGTGGCCAACGACCAGGAGCACGAGCGCTTCACCATCAACGTCGATGTCGATGAGCGGAGCCTGCGGGAGATATATCTCCCCCCGTTCGAGGCCGCCGTCAAAGAAGCCGGGGTCCGCTCCGTAATGGCCGCCTACAACTTCGTCAACGGCCACCACGCCTGCGCCCAGCCGGAGCTGCTGATCGGCATATTGAAGGAAGAGTGGGCATTCGACGGCTTCGTGGTCTCCGACTGGGGCGCCATCAAAGAGACCGTGGCGCCCGCCCTCCACGGACTTGACCTGGAGATGGCCGGTCCGGGCCGATGGTGGGGCAAGGGCCAGCTTCAAGAGGCGGTAGAGGCCGGAAAAGTGGACGAATCGCTCATCGACGACAAGGTGAGCCGTATTCTCGGCTTCCTGCACTGGGCTGGGCGCCTCAACACGCCCACCGACCACGATGAGGCCAGCATCGAGCGTCCTGAGCACCGGGAGTTGGCCCGTCGCACCGCCGCAGAGTCGATGGTGCTGGTCCGCAACCAAGGCGGCCTCCTGCCGCTGGCTGACGACGGCACGGTGGCGCTCATCGGCGCAGCCGCGGCCGAAACGGCCCTGTTGGGCGGCGGCTCGGCCAGCTTGATTCCTCATCGCACCACCTCGGTGCTGGAGTCGCTGAGGGAGCGGCTCGGCCCGCGGTTGATCGGCCACGCCACCGGTCTCGAAATGCGCCGCAACGCGGACGCCGTCCCCCAGTCTTGGATTCCCGACGGCGTGAGCTTCGAGCTCTACAACAGCATTGGATTCGACGGCCAGCCGTTCGAGACTTTCACCCGTCCCCTGCCGTTCAATGCGTGGATCGGAGACAACTGGCCCGAAGACTGCGACACCCTGTCGGTGCGCCTGGAGTTCACCATGACGCCCGACCAGTCCGGGCGGCACCGGTTGTGCGCTCTCGGCTTCGCCCATGCTCGCCTGTATGTAGACGGCCAGCTGGTGGCCGACAACCAGGTCGACGGGTTCGGCGCCGGCCTCGGCCTGCACGGCGGCCACGGGTATCTGCACCTGGAGGCCGGCCAGCAGTACCACATCCGCCTCGACCACGTCCCCAGAGAGAGACGCCAGTGGGTGTGCATCGTGGACGTGGGGGTGGAGCTGGCCGACATGGATCGCGAGCAGGGCTTGGACGAAGCCGCCGCGTTGGCCGCCCAGGCCGATACCGCGGTGGTGGTAGTCGGCTCCAACTCCGAATGGGAGTCGGAGGGCGGCGACCGGGACTCGATCGAGCTGCCCAACCAGCAAGACGAGCTGGTGGAGCGAGTGCTCGACGCCAACCCCAACACGGTGGTGGTGCTCAATTGCGGCGCCCCGATGACTCTGCCGTGGCTCGACCGGGCCAAAGCAGTGCTGTTGGCCTGGTACCCGGGCCAGGAGGCGGGGGAGGCCATCGCCGATGTGCTGGTTGGCGACGCCGATCCTGGGGGGCGGATGCCCACCAGTTGGGCCTGGCGGGAGCAGGACACGCCCGCTTATCTGAACTACCCCGGCGAGGCTGGCGTGGTGCGCTACGGCGAGGGGATCTTCGTGGGCTACCGCTGGTACGACGCCCGGGCCATTGAGCCGATGATCCCCTTCGGCCACGGCGGCTCCTACACAAGTTTCGAGTGGGGAGAGCCTGAGGCCAGCGGCGAGGGCACCCAGCGCACCGTGACGGTTCCAGTCACCAACACCGGCCAGCGCCGAGGCAGCGAAGTGGTGCAGGTGTACGTGTCCCCGCCCTCCGGCGAAGTACCGAGACCCCCCAAAGAGCTGGCCGGATTCGCCAAGCTCACCCTCGACCCCGGTGAGACCGCCACCGCGGTGGTCGAACTCCGCGAGCGCTCATTCGCCCGCTGGGATCCTGAGATTCACGATTGGGTGGTCGACCCCGGCCAATACCGACTGGTGGTGGCCGCCTCTGCCGCCGATCCCCGATCTGTATTGTCCCTGGATGTCTAACCCCGAGGGCTTCAGCGAGAGACGGGACTTGAAGTTGAGAGAACAGCCCAACGTCGTCCTGATCAATTGCGACGATCTCGGTTACGGCGACCTTGGTTGCTATGGGTCCACGGCGCACGACACCCCGGCGCTCGATCGCATGGCCGCGGAGGGGGTGCTGCTCACCGACTTCTACATGGCGTCGCCGGTGTGCTCGCCATCGCGGGGCGCAATGCTCACCGGCTGCTACCCGACCCGCATCGGCTTCGACTCCTTTGACGGCCTGCGCGTGCTCTTCCCCGGGATGGGGATTGGCCTCCATCCCGACGAGATCACCATCGCCCGCCTCCTGAACGACGCGGGTTACGCCACCGCGATGGTCGGGAAATGGCATTGCGGCGACCAGCCCGAGTTCTTGCCCACTCGTCACGGTTTCGACCAGTGGCTGGGGCTCCCCTACAGCAACGACATGGGCATCCAACCCGACCTGTATACCCCCGAAGAGCGAGTCGAGCTGAGCGAGAAGCTGGGATTCGAGCTGCCCGAACCGCTTCGGATTCCGCTGCCGCTGATGCTCGACGAGGCGGTAATCGAGGCCCAGCCCGACCAAGCCACTCTCACCTCGCGGTATCTCCAGGAGTCCATCCGGTTCATGCGCGACAACCGCGATCGGCCGTTCTTCCTGTACTTCGCCCACATGTACGTACACCTGCCGATATACGTCCAAGAGCGATTCGCCGCCATCTCGCGCAACGGCCCGTACGGGGCCGCCGTGGCGTGCATTGACTGGGCCGCCGATGTCCTCTTGCACGAGCTGGCCGAGCTCGGCCTCGACGACGACACCATCGTGATCTTCACCAGCGACAACGGTGCGCTCGCCCGCCCCGGCGAAGGCTCCAACGCCCCGCTGCGGGCCAACAAGGGCACCACGTGGGAGGGCGGCCAACGAGTGCCGTGCATCGTGCGGGGGCCCAGCCGCATCGCCGCGGGCATCGAGTGCTCGGCGATGGCCACCGCGATGGACCTCTACACCACCATCGCCAGTTGGTGCGGAGTAGACGTGCCGGACGACCGGATCATCGACGGGCGCGACATCAGCGATGTGCTCGAGGGTAAAACCTCCGAGTCCCCGCACGAGGCCTTCTACTACTACTCCGGTTCGAACCTGGAGGCGGTGCGATCGGGCAACTGGAAGCTCCACGTCTACAAGTCGGGGCATTACGGGAGCGAGGGCGCCCCCACCGAAGAGCTCTACGACCTCGACGCCGACATCGGCGAGACGACCGATGTCGCCGCCGACCATCCCGACGTGGTGGCTCGCCTGCGCCAATTGATCGATCTGGCCCGCCACGACCTCGGCGACGCGGTCACCGGCGTCGAGGGTGCCCGCTGTCGGCCGGCCGGCCGAGTACACGACCCCGTGACCCTCACCACCTTCGATCCCAGCCACCCCTACTACATGGCCGAATACGACCTGGCCGACCGAGGCTGAGGGCGACAACTAGGGCGCGGTCGACACCACCGAGTCTTCGAAGCCGAACACGCGGGCCGCATTGCCTCCCAGAACCTGGGCTGCGCTTTCGGGGTCGACGGTGGCGAAGTGGTCGGAAATCAATGCCCGGGAATCGGGATAGGTGCTCTCGGGGTGCGGATAGTCGTTGCCCCACATCAAGGGTTCGGGACCGGTGAGGGCGAGATTGTTGAGGGCGACGGGGTCGCTCTGGAAGGTGGCGTGGATCTGGTTTCGGATGTAGTGGCTTGGGAGCTCGGCAAGCTTGGGCTTCGCCCACCCCGCGTGGTCTCGGTAGTACTCGTCGAGGGTGTGCATTGTCCAGCCGATCCAGCCGCCGTTCACCTCCACCATGACGACGTGCAGGTTGGGGTGGCGTTCGAGCACCCCTGAGCACGACAGGAGCGCAGCGGCCCGGGGACCCATGCTCTGTGTGGCCAGGAGATTCGCGGTCGAGGACCCCCAGCCGCGGTACATGACCATGTCGTGGCCGCTGCCTTGGTGCATGGCGACTGGAAGCCCGATCTCATCTAGGGAGTCCCAGAGTTTCTCCCATTGGGGCATGTTCCATTCCGGGGTTCCCACCAGGGGCAACATGATCGACCCGAATCCCTGGGCCACCGCCCGTTGGGCATCCTCGATGCAGTGGTCAACGTCCCAGATCGACATCATTGCGGCGCACTTCACCCGGGGCGACGTCCCGACCAAACGCTCGGCAATCCAGTCGTTGTATATGTGGCAGCAGCGCCGACCGAGGTCGCCATCGCTGAGTCGCCAGATGTACAACCCGATTGTGGGGTAGATGACCTCACCGCGTATGCCGTCGGTGCGCATCATCTCTAGCCGATGCTCGATTGTGGCCATGGACCAGCGCCGGTCCTCCTGCTCTTCGGCTGCGGCAGGATTCATGTTCCACCCGAGGTCGCTCCCGTCCAGCACCAGGGTGTACCCGCCGTGTTCGTCGAGCTCGATTCGTCGGGGGGCGCGATCGCGGAATCCTTGCGGCAGCCGGTCATACCAGAGGTCGTGGGGCTCGTCGACGTGGCAATCAGCCGATACGAGAGGCGGAATCTCGCTGAGACTCATCAGCACTCCTAAGGTCATGGGGCACTCGGGCCGCCCTTCGGCTCGCAGGCCTGTCGAACATGCAACCCAGACAATAGGACAGCTACCGTTGAATTGTACATACTGAGGATGAGTGAAGGATGCGACTCGGACTTGAGAACGACCAGCAGCTCCTCGTAGACAGCTTCGACGAGTTCTTCGCCCGCGAGTCCAGCCCCGACCGGGTGCGCGCCGCTGAAGCCGCCGGATTCGATTCCGGGCTGTGGAGCGCGCTGGCAGCGACAGGCGCCCTGTCACTGCGCGTTTCCCCCCACCTGGGCGGTGGCGGTGCCTCGCTGTTCGACACCTGCATCGTTCTCGAGCGGGCTGGCCGCCACCTCGCGACCGGTCCAGTTGCGGGCGCAATCGTCGCCGGCAGCCTTCTGGCCGCTTCCGGTGGGGGCGACTACCTCAATGCCGCGGTCGATGGCTCTTCTGTAGTCACATTCGTGCCGGCCCAGCTCGAAGCTGACGCTTCAAGGGTGCTGGTCGAAGGCGGGGCCCATGCCGACGCGGTGATTCTCTGGCGAGGCGACCACCTGGTTCTTGTCGCTCGCCCCGAAGTGATCGAACCTGTCAGCGACCTCGGTGCCGCCGGATTCGCGTGGTGGCCCACAGAGAGCAGCACCACGCTCGCCACCGGACCGGAGGCCGGCCGGCTAGCGGCCGCGGGGGTTGCCGAGTGGCGCATCCTCACCGCAGCAGCGCTGGTAGGACTAGCCAAGCGATCACTCGAACTCGCCGCCGAGTATGCGTCACAACGGATCCAGTTCGACCGAATCATCGCAACCTTCCAGGGGATCGCCCATCCCCTCGCCGACGCGGCCACCGAAATCGAGGGGGCGCGGCTGCTGGTGTGGGACGCAATCTGGCGGGCGGGACAGGGCCAACCCGATGCCGCCGCGACCTTCTCGATGGCCTTCGCTTGGGCTGCGGAAGCCGCCACCCGGGCCACGGGAACTGCCTTGCACACGTTCGGCGGCTACGGCCTTGCCCTCGAATACGACGTGCAACTTCACCAGCGTCGGGCCAAGGCATGGTCGGCCGCAGCCGGTGATCCGCGGTCGGCCTTGCTCGACGTCGCCGACGGGCTGTGGGGTGAGTCTCCTACATCGCTGCCCGAGGTCGGCGATGTTCCCATCGATTTCGGCCTCGGCGAAGAGGCCGAAGCATTCCGGCAGCAAGTCAGGAAGTTCCTAGCCGATCACCCTCCCGCTTCCTACGGCTGCGACATCCGGGGGGGATGGGACGGCCACAGCGTTGAGTTCCACCGGGCGCTTGCCTCCGCAGGCCTGGCATTTGCGAACTGGCCACCAAATTACGGCGGTCTCCAGAAAGGACCGTACGAGATGACCGCAATGCTCCAAGAGCTCTACAGCAGCGGGGTTTCCCTCCACCCGATCGCCAACGCTCAAATGGTGGGCCAAACAATTCTGCGCTTCGCCCAGCGCGAACTGCTCGACGAGGTCATGCCCAAGCTGTGCCGCGGCGAGGTCATCATCTGCCTCGGCTACACCGAACCGGAATCAGGATCAGACGTTGCGGCCGCCAAGACCCGAGCGGTGCTTGACGGCGACGAGTGGGTGATCGACGGCCAGAAGATGTTCACCAGTGGGGCGGACATCTGCCAGTACGTCTTCTTGCTTACCCGCACCGATCCGGACGCGGCCAAGCACAAGGGGCTCACCATGTTCCTCGTACCACTGAACAGCGAGGGCATCGAAATCCACCCCATCCACACCCTCAGCGGGGAGAAGACCAATGCCGTTTTCTACACCGGCGTTCGAGTGCCCGACCGCTACCGCATCGGCGAAGTGAACGGCGGCATGGGCGTGATCGGGTACGCGCTCGAGATCGAACATGGCGGGGGCGGCGTGGGTCTCTTCGCCCGAGCCCATGCCGATGCCCTCGACGCGGCCGTCGAGTGGGCCCGAACGAATATGGCCAACGGAGAGGCAACTCTGTCCGATCCCGTCGTTCGCACCCGTCTCGCCCGGGTGGCAACTCGGGCCCGCATCTCGGCCCTGTTCAACCTTCAATCGCTGTGGCGGGGGGCCGAGGGGCGGCCCAAACGCGGGGAAGGCCCCATGTCGAAG
>JAJEEH010000004.1 GCA_022821105.1 Acidimicrobiia bacterium | reverse complement strand
GGGCTCGGTCACGGCCAGCGCACAAGAAGTGGAGACCACCAGCGAGAGCAGCGGCAGCCTGCAACTGGTGATCCTGCACCACAACGACGGCGAGTCGCAGCTGGTGCAGGCATCTTCGGATTTGCCCGACTACGGCGGCGTGGCCCGCTTTGCCTCGCTGGTGCACCAGCTTCGGTCTGCGGCCACCGACGGCGGCGCGGCGGTGATCACCATCAGCTCGGGTGACAACTTCTTGAGCGGCCCCGAACTGTCGGTGAGCCTGGGTGACGACAGCCCGTTCTACGACGCGCTGGCGCTCAACCTCATCGGCTACGACGCCTTGACCATCGGCAACCACGAGTTCGACCTGGGCCCCGACCTGTTGGCCCGGTTCATCACCGAGGCAACCACTGCCCCGTTTATCAGCGCCAACCTGGACTTCTCCGGCGAACCGGCACTGGCCGCGCTGGTGGAGCAAGGTCGGATCGCCCCCTCGACAGTGGTAGAGAAGCAGGGTCGGCGCATCGGCATCATCGGCGCCACCACTCCCGAGCTTTCGTACATCTCCAGCCCCCGCAACGTGGCGGTGATGTCCAACGTGGCCGAGATCGTGCAGGCCGAGATCGACCGGCTGACCGGCGACGGGGTGGACATCATCGTGCTTTCCACCCACTTGCAGGCTTTGAGCGCCGAGGGCGATCTGGCTGGCGAGCTCAACGGAGTGGACGCCATCGTGGCCGGCGGCAGCGGAGCCTTGCTGGCCGACGACAGCACCGTGCTGCTGCCCGGCGATGGCGATCCTTACGGCCCCTACCCGCTCACCGCTACCTTGTCCGACGGCACCAGTGTTCCCATCGTGACCACCCCGGGCGACTACACCTACGTGGGCCAGCTGATCCTGAATGTCGACGCCGACGGCAACGTGACCGCCATCGACGAGGCCAGCGGCCTGCGCCGGGTGGCTGGCGGGGACGAGGCCGACGCAGTTGAGCCCCACCCCGACGTGGTGACCCAGGTGACCGAGCCGGTGGCCGCCGCGCTGGCCGAACTGGCCGCCACCCCGGTGGGCACCACCGAAGTGCCCCTGGACGGCCGCCGCTCGCCCGGCATCCGCACCCATGAAACCAACCAGGGCAACCTGCTGGCCGACGCCCTGCTGTGGAACGGCCGCCGCTTGGCCGCCGACTTCGGCGTGACCCAGCCGATAATGGTGGCGATCCAAAACGGCGGCGGGATCCGCAACGACTCAGTAATCCCGGTGGGACCGGTTACCGAGCTGGAAACCTTCAACATCTCCCCGTTCGGCAACCTCGTGACCGTGATCGAAAACGTGTCGGCAGCCCAGTTGAAGGTGGTGTTGGAGAACGCCGTATCCCGAGTGGAGAGCTCCAGCGGACGCTTTGCACAAGTGGCTGGACTGAGCTTCGTCTATGACCCCGCCGGCACCCCCCAGGAGATCGGCGATGACGGCACCGTCACCGTTGAAGGCACTCGGGTGCGCTCGATGACCGTTGCCGGCCTCGAATACGTGAAGGACGGCGAGGTGATCGAGGGATTGCCCGACGTCCCACTGGTCACCCTCAACTTCCTGGCGAACGGCGGCGACCAGTACCTCTTCGGCGACGGCACCCGCACCCACCTGGGCCTCACCGACCAGCAGTCCCTGGCCGCCTACATCAAAGACGGCCTCAACGGCACCATCACTGCTGCCGACTACCCCGAAGGCGGCGAAGGCCGAATTACCACTGTGGCCGCCGAGATGGATGACATGGACGAGGGCATGGATGAAGACATGGACGATATGAGCGGAGGCATGGACGACATGGACGGCGAGGAACTCCCCGCCACCGGCGCAGAAAGCCGCCTGCTCTTCATCATCGCCGCCACCCTCATCCTCGCCGGCCTCCTCCTAGCCACCGCCACCCGCCGCCGCAACCACCTCACCACCTAAACTCCCAACCTGGCAATACTTGTCACAATTTGTGAGAAGACTTCTCATGACGCCGCACAATACACTTGTGCTACACTCTTTCCGGTGAGCACGACAACTACGGTCCGCCTCAGCGACCAAGAGCGAGAGCTACTTGCTGAGCTTGCCGATGAGTACGGCGGCCAATCGGGTGCCATCCGACAAGGCATCCACCTCCTTGCCCAACAGAAACGCCGGAGCGAAGCCCTCCGAGTGTTCCTGGACGAATGGGCCGAAGAAGCAGGTCCGCCGGACCCCGAAGACGTCGCCGCGATGCGCCGTCGCTACTTCGCTAAGTGATCCTCGACGCGGGGTTTCTCATAGCAGTCGACCGCGGCGAGTCCACCGCTCACTCCTTCCTAGCCGCCGCATTGCAGGAGGGCACCGCTCTGCGCACGACCGCTCCGGTTGTGGCCCAGGTGTGGCGTGATGGAAGCCGACAGGCAAGGCTCGCCAAGTTCCTCGAAACAGTCGAGGTACACGATTTCACCCTTGCCGACGCCCTAACGGTGGGAGGCCTGCTTCGCCGGTCCCAAACCTCAGACGTCGTCGACGCCCATCTCGTGGCTATGGCCCTCCGCCTCGACGACAGCATCCTCACCGCCGACCCCCTCGACTTCTCCGCCCTCACCTCCCACCTAGGCCCCAAGACCCCAGAAGTGCATCACTGGCCCTAACAAGCAGGCCGCTGGTTGCCTACCCCAACTCCTCAAGATGACCAGACGCCGGGACCTGCGGCTTAAGCGGCAAGGACAGCGCCCCGATGCTCCCGTTGCTGCCCAGGAGGTAATCCTGGAGCCGCCAGGCCACAATCTCGAGGGCCATTTCCACAAAGGCCTCCCATCGCTCACCAGACACCGAGAATGTTGGGGCCATCAAACCACCGTCTTCACCGGGCTCGTGCCTGAACAGAGACTTCCTGGGCTTGTTGGACAGGTGTTCGAGCGGCCACTTCAGCCAGTAGGCCCGCCACTTCTCAGCCGACACCTCGTCCAAGTTCGAGATCTCCTTGATCTGGATGTCAGCCCGGAGCCGGTGGTCTTCCCTAATCGCATGTAGGGACCGTTCTGCCACCTCAGCCACCGAAACCGGCTCGAATGCCCCTCCCATATCAAGCATTGCCTGCAACGCCACTAACTTGTAAGACTTACGTTTTTGCTCAGTTTCCAGCGCCCTCAAGACGTCTCCCGCCTCTTCCACGGTGCTCTTTTGGGCATCTGACAGCAGCCCCAGGCTGTCCAGGTAACGGTGCCAGCCGTCGGCTTTCTTGATCGGGCTGCTAACGGTCGTGGTCCCCATCGAGCGAAATGCTTGCGCCGCGGTGGGTCTTACACCGTGCTCTTCGGCGTAGTTGAGGCAGTACTCAGCCAACGCCGCTGCCTCGTCGCGAGCGGTTTGACCACGACCACTGGCGCTCTGAGCCAGCAACTGACGCAATAGCTCCACAGCCTCTAGTTCGAACTCTGCCGAGCAGCCTGGCGGTAGTTCGAACTCGCCGGCTTCAGCTGCGTCCACCACCGCTCTGTCTGTCAACGTGCCCTCCGACTGACTCATCTTCAACAAGACCCGGGGCTTCATCAAAAAGCTGTGATGGTTTCCCACGAAGTCGATCACCTGAAGCGCTGCCTTTTCGTCGGAAAGGCGAAGCCCCCGTCCAAGTTGTTGCAGGAAGATCACCGGCGAATCGGTCGGGCGGAGCATGAGGACCGTGCCGATCTCGGGGACATCGACGCCTTCGTTGAACACGTCAACCGCGAACAGCACATGGATTGCCCCGCTTTGGAGGTCCTCAATCGCGCTCTGGCGAGGGTACGAGTCCGGGCCGCTGTGGACAGCCACCGATCGCACTCCCCGATGATTGAAGAACTCGGCCATGAACTTGGCGTGAGCGATGGTTGTGCAGAACGCCAGAGTCGGGCCGGTGGCCCTTTCTCGCCATTCCGCTAACGCCTGTTCGGCCCGATGTTCGGTCTCGATGGCCTCGGCCAGCTTGTCGGGGTCGAAGCGGCCGCTGCGCCATGGGATCGGGGCGTAATCGGCCACGTCCTTGATGCCCCAATAGTGGAAAGGAGCGAGCCGTTCCTGCTTGATGCCGTCAACCAGATCGCATTCGAACACCAGGTTGTTGCCGCAGAGCGCAAGCAGGTCTGCCCCATCTAGCCGATCGGGGGTGGCAGTGAGGCCGAGCAGGAACTTCGGGCGGAAGCTCTCGATGGCCCGGCGATAGGTGGGAGCAGCGGCGTGGTGGAATTCATCCACGACCACGTAGTCGAACTGGTCGGATTCGAAGCGGTCGAGATTTCGCTGGAGTGTCTGGATGCTGGCGAACAGCACATCGGCCTCGGCGTCTTTGTCTGCTCCGAGGAAGAACCCAAACCGGCCGTCGGGCCGAACCTGACGGAAGGCATCTCGGCTTTGCCGCAGGATCTCCTCTCGGTGGGCGATGAACAGCACCCGCTGGAAGTCGGGACGGTTGCAGTCGAAGGCGGCTAGCAGTGTCTTTCCCAGGCCAGTGGCCATTACCACCAGACCTCTACGAAAGCCCTGAATTCGGGTCTGTTCTAAGGCCTCAAGCGCTTGAATTTGAACAGGCCACGGGTTGACCGGCTGTGCAGGCGGCTCGATGGGAACGGCCGCCTCTGGTGGAGGGGTGCGGGGAGCGTCGTCAGGTGGTCGGCGAAGACGGTATGCGGCTAGCCACCGAGCATCGATCAGTGTGCATCGGTTGTCGTCCCACAGGCGCTCAAAGCTGTCGACCAGCGGGGCTAGGCGGTTGACCCCCAAGTTCCACTCCACTCCCCCGTCAATTCCCGATCTGCTCAGGTTGGAGCTGCCCACGAAACCCCCGGCCGCCGAACTGGATGAAGACCTGAACAGGTAGGCCTTGGGATGGAACGACACTGAGGGGTCGTGGAACACCTTCACCTCGAGCGTGCCAGCGCTGCCGCTCGGCCTCGGCCAATCGGCTAGGTCAAGAAGGGTGGCAAGAGCGTCGGGGTCGGTGATGTCTAGGTAGTCGGTGGTGAGGATGCGGACGCGCGCTCCTCTTTGGAGTGCGGCGTCAAGGTGATCGGCGATGAGCGCCAAGCCACTCTTCATGATGAACGACACAGCCATGTCGATCTGATCGATCTCGGGGGTTATCAGCCATCGCAGCAGCTCGAGGCGGAGCTTGCGGTCACCAAGGCCGTCAAATAGCGCAGGTTCGCCGCCCGCGAAGGACTCCTCGCTGGGACCCCTCTCCCGCGCTTCGCCCCCATTCGGCATGGCCGCACCCTACTCAGGGGGCTTGCCGGCCTTCAGGTTGAGACAGGGGGAAGCTGTCACACCTTGATGCCATTATCGGGGGGATTGCTGGCGGTAACGTCGGCAGTGAATCGGCGACACGACCGGACTCAGGATTTGGCATGCAAGAGGTATACCTCGACTACAACGGATCGGCACCGCTTGATCCGCGCGTGGCTGAGGCGATGCTGCCCGCGCTGCGTGATGGTATCGGTAACGCCTCGTCTGCCCACCGGTTCGGGCGGCGGCGGGCCGCAGCAGCTGATGACGCTCGTGAGCAGGTGGCCGAATTGGTGGGCTCCTCCCCTGCCGGTGTGGTGTTCTGCTCGGGCGCTACCGAGGCCAACAACCTGGCACTGATCGGGCTGGCCGAAGGCGCTCCAGCAGAGCGGAACCGGATCGTTGTGTCCGCGGTGGAGCACGCATCGGTACGGGAGCCGGCTCGTTGGCTGCTGGCGCAGGGACGGGCGAAAGTGGACGTGATCGGGGTGACGCCGGAGGGGTTTGTCGATTTGGACGAGCTTGACTCGCTATTGGGCCCCGATGTGCTCGCTGTTTCGGTCATGGCGGCAAACAGCGAGACCGGAATCTTGAACCCCACGGACGAGGTGGCTGAGCGGGCCCATGCCGCTGGGGCCGTGTTCCATTGCGATGCCACTCAAATGGTGGGTCGTCTGCCATTGTCCATGGCCGACGCCGACATCGACTTGCTGTCGCTGAGCGGACACAAGATCTGCGGTCCCGGAGGCGTGGGAGCGCTAGTGGGAACCCGTGCGGCCCTGGCCCGCTTGCACCCGGTGACACATGGAGGCGGACACGAGCGGGGATTGCGGTCGGGATCGCTGAATGCAGCCGGAATTGTGGGACTGGGCGCAGCCGCCGCATTGGCTGCAAACGAGCGGGACGCAGAATCGTCCAGGGTCAAAATGCTGAGGGACCGGCTGGTTTGCGGCCTGCGGTCCGAGATCACCGGGACGAGCGAGAACGGGGACATCTCTAGGCGGCTGCCCAACACGGCAAGCGTGCGCTTCGAAGGTGTAGACGCCGAGGCGGTTGCATTCAACATGGATCCTGTGGCGGTATCCACTGGATCAGCGTGCAGCGCCGGGTCGATTGAACCCTCCCAGGTGCTGCTGGCCATGGGATTGTCGCGTGACGAGGCGTTCGAGACAGTTCGATTCAGCCTGGGGAGATTCACCACCGGAGCCGAGGTGGACGAGGCAATACGTCAAGCCGTTACAGCCGTGGGGTATGTTCGATCTATGACCGAGAGTGGCGGCTGATGCGCCTGGCCGATGCCGCGGTGCCCGCGTTCGCCCGCCACGAGACCTTCCACCCTCGCTATGGCTGGTTCCGCAAGGCCCACGAAGCTGTGCTCTACGACCCCAGTGCCTTCACCCGCGACGACGCGACCGTCGAGCTCGGGGTGGGCAAGAACATGGTCAAGTCAATCCGGTTCTGGGGCATGGCCGCCGACCTGATCGAACCTGAGCAAGAGCCGGACAATCCCCGCTCTCCTGGTGTTGTCCCCACTGAGTTCGGTCGGCGGCTTTTCGGGGACAAGCACTCTGCCGGTTGGGATCCCTTCATGGAAGATCCAGGCACGCTTTGGCTTCTGCACTGGCGCCTTCTAGCCTCTCCGTGCCGTCTTCCGGTGTGGTGGGTTGCCTTCAATGAGTTCCACGCTGTGGAGTTCGATGCATCTGAGTTGGAATCAGCGTGTGTAGCTGGGATCGACGCGGCCACCGAATGGCCCCGCCCGCACGCCTCGTCAGTGCGCAAGGACGTGACCGCCCTGTTGCGCACCTACGCCCCTGCCGAGCGCTCGGCGCGAACCAGCATCGATGATCTGTTGGACTGCCCGCTGCGGGAACTGGGCCTCCTCATCAAGTCGGCGGCCACAGGGCGATACCGTTTCGCCATGGGTGCCAAGCCCGCACTGCCCTCTGCCGTGGCCGCCTACGCGGCCCTCGACTTTGCGGCGCGCACCGATCCGGGCAGCAAGACTGCTCTGCTGAGTCGCTTGGCTGTCGAGCCTGGCTCTCCGGGCCGAGCCTTCCGTCTGACTGAGGAGGAGCTGGCCGATGCCCTACGGCCAGCAGTGGCTGAGTCGCGAGGCAGCTTGGCCTTGGCGTCACCTGCGGGCGCTGCACAGCTGGCTTGGAAGAAGAACCCAGAGGAACTCTGCACCAAGGTGCTCGACCGCTATTTCGACAGCGGCGGATCGGAATCCAAGGAACTGGCATCTGTTTCAGGGTCGATTGCCCGGGTGCCCGCAAGCGCAGGGGCCGCATAGTGGTTGTCTTGGCCGATCGCATCGACGTAGCTGGGCGATTCGCCCGGTCGGCCAACGTGGAGCGCGACGCAGCCCTCACCGAGCCGCTGGAGGGCTATGTGGTTACCGCCCGAGCCCTCGACGTGGTCCAGCGTGTCTCCGCCGCGGCCGAGACCGGTAGCGCGGGAGGCGCATGGTCTATCACCGGGCCCTATGGCTCGGGCAAGTCTTCGCTCGCCCTGCTGCTCGACGCCGCCTTCGGCCCGGCCGGCCCCACGCGCGAAGCGGCTTTAGGTCTGCTTGACGCGGCATCGGGCTTGTCAGGGGTTACAGAGAGAGAGAGAGAGAGAGAGAGTAGAGCGCTCTCATCTCCGACATAGGACTGAACAGCGGGGATTCCACCGCGGTTTGGTTACCGCCGTTCGGGAGCCACTGACCCACACCGTCATACGGG
>JAJEEH010000278.1 GCA_022821105.1 Acidimicrobiia bacterium | reverse complement strand
CTGTCGGTGTTCGAGCGCACCCGGGAACTGGGCCTGCTTCGCGCCGTGGGCATGACCCGGCGGCAAACCCGGCGCATGGTTCGCTGGGAAGGCGGAATCGTGTCGGTATTCGGCGGGCTCATGGGCATAGTGATCGGGGTGGTGTTCGGCTGGGTCACAGTGGAGATCATCCCCGACAGCATCATCTCGTCGTTCGCCATCCCCTGGGGAACGCTGTGGATCTACCTGATGATCGTGGCCGTGGCCGGTCTGTTGGCCGCTTCGATACCCGCCCGCCGGGCCAGTCGCCTCAACGTGTTGGACGCCATCTCCTACGAATAGTCGGCCAGCGGCCACTAGTGCCCCGGTTACGCTGCGGGTGATGCAAGACACCGGCGAGTGGCACGCGCTGAGCGCGCACCGAGAGGCGCTCGGCGGTGTACACCTGCGGGAATTGTTCGAAGGAGACCCGCGGCGGGGCGAGCGGCTTGTGGCCGAGGCCGACGGGTGGTTGCTGGACTACTCCAAGAACCGGCTGACCGCTGAGACGGTGGAGTTGCTGGCCGCTTTGGCCGACCGGGCCGAGCTGCGGCACCGGATTGAGGCCATGTTCGATGGCGAGCCGGTGAACACCACCGAGAACCGCCCTGCCTGGCACGTCGCCCTGCGCCAGCCCAACCCGCCCCCGGAGGTCAACGCCGAATTCGATCGCATGGCGGAATTCGCGGCCGAGGTCCGCAGCGGCCGTTGGCAGGCGGTGGTCAACATCGGCATCGGCGGATCAGACCTGGGGCCGGCCATGGCCACCGCCGCTCTGGCGGCCTTTGCCGACACCGAGCTGGATGTGCGCTTTTTGTCCAATGTGGACGGCGCCCACTTCCGCCAGGTCACCCGGGGGTTGGACCCGGCCCGAACCCTGTTCATCGTGGTGTCCAAGACGTTCACCACCACCGAGACGCTGACCAACGCCCGCACCGCCCGGGCCTGGGTCGCCGATGCGGTGGGCACAGAGGCGGCCAGCAGCCACTTTGCCGCCGTTACCGCCAGCCCCGACAATGCTAAGGACTTCGGCATCGACTCGGGAGCCGTCTTCGCCATGTGGGACTGGGTGGGTGGACGCTACTCGCTGGGCTCCGCGGTGGGCCTCAGCCTCATGGCTGCCGTCGGCCCCGACGCCTTCGCCGAGATGCTGGCCGGGATGCACCGCATCGACGAGCATTTCCGCTCTGCACCGTGGGACGAGAACCTGCCCGCTTTGCTGGGGCTCGTCGGCATCTGGAATCGCAACTTCTGGGGTTGGCCCACCTACGCCGTGCTCCCCTATTCGCAGGAGCTGGCCCTGTTCCCGGCCTACATCCAGCAGCTCGATATGGAGAGCAGCGGCAAGTCAGTCCGGGCCGACGGCACCCCAGCAAGTACCGCCACCGGACCGGTGGTATGGGGCCAGCCCGGCACCAACGGCCAGCACGCCTTCCACCAACTGCTGCACCAAGGCACCGACGTCGTCCCAGTGGAGTTCATCGGCTTCTGCCGCCCGAATCACGGGTTCTCAGAGCATCACGACCTGCTCATGGCCAACCTGTTAGCCCAAGCCGAGGCCTTGGCCTTCGGCGCCCCCGACGCTGGCGACCCCCACCGCCGCTTCCCCGGTAACCGGCCCAGCACCGTCCTGCTCGCCGACCAGCTCACCCCCCGCTCACTGGGCCAACTGGTAGCCCTCTACGAGCACAAGGTGTTTACTCAGGCGACCATCTGGGGCATCAACCCCTTCGACCAATGGGGCGTAGAGCTCGGCAAGACCCTGGCCACCAACATCACCGCCGAACTCACCGGAACCGCCGCCCCCAACCCCACCCGCGACTCCTCCACTCAATCCCTCATAAGCCGCTACGTGATGAAGCGATAGGTCTGGCCCACTTTGCAACCACTGCGTCACGCTTCGTCAGGCTGTGGCAGACTAAGAGCGACAACCACGCGGGAGCTCGAGGATCGTCGGGCTGAGAGGGTGTCCGCTGGCACCGACCGCTGAACCTGATCCGGATAACGCCGGCGAAGGGAGATGATGATGAGCGAGAGCACCAACGGCAACGCGCCGAACCAGGAGGGCTTCCCACCTAGCGAAAAGCCTGCCCGGGAGAAGGTGTACGTGACCGGAGCCCGGCCTGACGTGCGGGTGCCGTTCACCCAGGTGAACCTGACCGAGCCGGAGCCGCCGTTCTTCCTGTACGACACCAGCGGTCCCGGTTCCAACCCCAGCGTAGGTTTGCCGCCATTGCGGCTGGAGTGGATCACCGAGCGGGACGACACTACCGAGATCACGGGCCGCATGGCCGATCTGCGCGACGACGGCCGCCGGGCGGTGCGCACCGGACAAGCCTCCGACCCGTTCTTGGGCGAACGCCGCCCAGTGCTGCGGGCCAAGGGCGCGGCGGTCACCCAGATGGCCTACGCCCGTCGGGGGGAGATCACCCCGGAGATGGAGTTCATCGCCACCCGCGAGCGGCTCGATGCCGAGCTGGTGCGCTCCGAGGTGGCCCGCGGCCGGGCCATCATCCCGGCCAACGTGAACCATCCCGAGTCAGAGCCGATGATCATCGGCCGCAAGTTCCTCACCAAGGTCAACGCCAATATTGGCAACTCGGCGGTCACGTCGTCGATTGCCGAAGAGGTGGAGAAGATGACCTGGGCCACCCGTTGGGGGGCCGACACGGTGATGGACCTGTCCACCGGCGCCGACATCCACACCACCCGGGAGTGGATCATCCGCAACTCGCCGGTGCCCATTGGCACCGTGCACATCTACCAGGCATTGGAGAAGACCAACGGCCAGCCCGAGGAACTCACCTGGGAGATCTACCGCGACACGGTGATCGAACAGGCCGAGCAGGGGGTGGACTACATGACCGTCCACGCCGGGGTGCTGTTGCGCTATGTGCCGCTCACCGCCGAGCGCACAACTGGAATCGTGAGCCGGGGCGGCTCGATTCTGGCCGCCTGGTGCCTGGCCCATCATCAGGAGAACTTCCTCTACACCCACTACGACGAGCTGTGCGAGATCTTCGCGGCCTACGACGTGGCCTTCTCGCTGGGCGACGGGCTGCGGCCGGGGTCGATTGCCGACGCCAACGACGCCGCTCAGATGGCCGAGCTGAAGACCCTGGGCGAGCTGACCGGACGGGCCTGGGCCCATGACGTGCAGGTGATGATCGAGGGGCCGGGCCACGTGCCGTTGGACAAGATCAAGGAGAACGTGATCTTGGAGCAGGAGTGGTGCCAAGACGCGCCCTTCTACACGCTGGGCCCGCTCACCACCGACGTGGCGCCGGGCTACGACCACATCACCTCGGCCATCGGGGCGGCCAACATCGGGTGGTACGGCACCGCCATGCTTTGCTACGTCACCCCCAAGGAGCACCTTGGGCTGCCCAACCGGGCCGACGTGAAAGACGGGGTGATCGCCTACAAGATCGCCGCCCACGCCGCTGATGTGGCCAAAGGCCATCCGGGTGCCCAAGAGTGGGACAACGCCCTCTCGAAGGCCCGGTTCGAGTTCCGCTGGGCCGACCAATTCAACCTGTCGCTCGATCCCGAGACGGCGCTGAAGTACCACGACGAGACCCTCCCGGCCGAGCCGGCCAAGACCGCCCACTTCTGCTCCATGAAGATCACCCAGGACGTGCGGGACTACGCCGCCCGCCAGGGGGTGGACGAGTCGGTGGCCATCGAGCTGGGCATGAAGTCGAAGGCCGACGAGTTCCGGGACCAAGGCGCCGAGATCTACTCGGCCGGGTCGTGACGCTGCATGTTCCCAAGCTGCACGTCATCGCCGACGGCACGTCATTGGCCGATGCGGCCCTTCGAGGCGGAGCGCCCGCAGTGCAGGTGCGGATCAAGAAGGCCAGCGACGCCGCCGTGTTGGCCGAGTGCCAGCGCATTGTGGCCGCGGCCCACAGATCCCAGGCCGTGGTGATTGTGAACGATCGGGCCGACATTGCCCTGGCGGTTGGGGCCGACGGCGTTCACGGCGGCGCCGACGACCTGCCGGTAGCGGCGATGCGGCGAGTGCTCGGCCCCGAGGCGCTGGTGGGAGGCACGGCCCGAGACCCCGAGACCGCCCGCCGCCACCAGGCCGACGGCGCCTCCTACGTGGGGGTCGGGCCGGTGTATGCCACCGCCACCAAAGACGGGCTACCCAGCCCGCTGGGGCCAGCTGGGGTGGAGAAGGTGGCTGCCGCGGTTGACATACCGGTGATCGCCATTGCCGGAATCACCGCCGCACGAATACCGGAGCTGTTGGACGCCGGCGCCCACGGGGTGGCGGTGATCGGCGCGGTAGCCAACGCGGCCGACCCGGCTGCGGCCACCGCTGAGCTGTTGGAGGCCCTCGGTGGGTGACGTGTCTCCAAACCCCGACGTCATCATCGTGGGCGGCGGCATCATCGGCTTGTCGACCGCATGGCAGCTCCTTCAGGAAGGCACTGAGGCAGTGGTGCTCGACCCTGCGCCGGGCACCGGGGCGAGCCACGCGGCGGCGGGGATGCTGGCGCCCATCCACGAGGCTTACTGGGGCGAGAGCCATATCCTCCGGCTGAATCTGGCTGCCAGCCAGGCGTGGCCGGCGTTCGCCGACGAGCTCGGGATTGACGCGGTTGACTATCGCCGCAACGGGATGCTGATGGCTGCCTACGACGCCGACGACAAGGCGCTGCTCGACAACTTGGGCGACCTGCACGAGCAGGAGGGCCTGCCGGTGGAACGGTTGCGCAGCCGGGAATGCCGTGCCCGGGAGCCGCTGCTCGCTCCTGGCGTGCGGGGCGGGGTGTACTCCCCGCTCGACCATCAGGTGAACCCCCGCCGGGTGGTGGCCGAGCTGTTGAGCCGGGTACCCGCCATTGCGGCCTCGGCCACCGAGGTGAGCCGGAACCGGGTGGTGGCCGACGACGGCCGGGTGATGACCTGCCAGCAGGTGGTTGTGGCCGCCGGGGCGTGGACCGGCCGACTTCTGGGAGTGCCCATCCGCCCCATCAAAGGGCAGATCCTGCGCCTGAGCGGCCCCGAAGGGTTGTTGCGGCTGCCGGTGCGGGGGGTGGTGCGGGGGTCGAGCGTTTACGCGGTGCCCCGCAGCGACGGCGAAATCGTGGTGGGCGCCACCCAAGAAGAACAGGGCTTTGACACCCGGGTGACCGCGGGCGGCGTCTACGAGCTGCTCCGCGACGTGCTGGCCCTGCTGCCGGGGCTCAGCGAGATCGACCTGGTGGAGACATGGGCCGGCCTGCGCCCCGGCGCCCCCGACAACGCCCCCATCATCGGCACCGGCGGCGACGGCATCGTGTACGCCACCGGCCACTACCGCAACGGCATCCTCACCGCGCCAATCACCGCGGCTGCGGTGGCTGCGGTGGTGCATGGCCACGAGCCTCCGGTAGACCTGGCGCCATTCAGCCCGAACCGGTTCGACGCCAAACCAGGAGGCCACACCCCAGACCCCGAGCACCTCAGCGAGGTGCCAGCATGATCGTGATCGTCAACGGCGAGACCCGCGACGTTCCGGCCGATTGCACGGTTGGAACTCTGGCTCCCAACCAGCGAGGGGTGGCGGTGGCGGTCAACCGCGAGATCGTCCCCCGCAGCCGGTGGGGTGAGGCTCACCTGGCTGAGGGCGACCGAATCGAAATCCTCGAAGCGGCCAAGGGGGGATAAGTGAGCGACCCGGGCAAACCCTCAGACGGTAGGTTGTAGTGGGCGACCCGTGGGCCGTGGCCGAGCGCAGCTTCTCCAGCCGGCTGATCACCGGTACCGGAGGCGCCCCCAACCTGGCTGTGCTGGAGCGGGCATTGGTCGCATCGGAGTGCGAGCTGGTCACGGTGGCCCTGCGGCGGGTGTCGCCTGAGGCCACCGGCTCGGTGCTGGACGTGATCGATCGCCTGGGCCTGGACGTGCTGCCCAACACCGCCGGATGTCACACCGCAGCCGATGCCGTGCTCACCGCCAAACTGGCCCGGGAGGCGTTCGAAACCGACTGGGTGAAGCTGGAAGTCATCGCCGACGACATCACCCTTCTGCCCGAGGCAATTGAGCTGGTGGAAGCAGCCGAAACGCTGGTTGACGACGGTTTCACCGTGTTGGCCTATACCAACGACGACCCGGTGCTGGCCCGCCGACTCGAGGACCTGGGCTGCGCCTCGGTCATGCCATTGGGAGCGCCCATCGGGTCGGGGCTGGGCATCCGCAATCCCCACAACATCGAGATGATCGTGGAGCAGTCATCGGTACCGGTGGTGCTGGACGCGGGAATCGGCACCGCCTCCGACGCCGCTTTGGCCATGGAGCTGGGCTGCGATGCGGTCATGGTGGCTTCGGCCATCACCCGGGCCCGAGACCCCGAGCAGATGGCCACCGCCATACGGCTGGCCACCGATGCCGGGCGGAGGGCCCGATTGGCCGGGAGGATTCCCAAGCGCTATCTGGCCGAACCGTCGACCTCCCCCCAAGGTCGTGCCGAGTTCTGATCCTTCAGGCGGTGGCCGAAGGGAACGCGCTGCGCGCCCAGCGACCCCCAACGTGCCGAGTTCTGACCACCGCCGGCCGTTTAGCCCGAAGCGGGCGCTGGCCTCTGAGGTGCTCGTGCTCTCCGACGTGGTTGTGAAAGCCCCCGCGGTGATCTTTCGGGGCAAAGACCACCCGCCGCAGATCAGGCGGGAACTGGCCAGGTTGATGAGAGAGCAAACCGAATGCTTGATCCTGGCGTCGATGATCGACCCAGTGGCCGACGGGGTTCATTTGGCCGGATTCGACCGCTATCCCAAGGTGTACAAGGGGCTTGTGGGGCGGTCGTGCCACGGACTCGATGAGGTGCGCCAAGCCGAAATCGAGGGCGTGGACTATGTGACCCTCTCCCCCGTGTTCGAGACGGAGTCGAAACCCGGCTACGGGCCGCCGCTGGGACTGGGCGGACTGGGGCGAATCGTGAGACAAGCCCATGTTCCGGTGTACGCCTTGGGGGGGATCGGACTGGGCCGGGTGGCCGCTTGCCGGGATGCCGGGGCGGCCGGCGTGGCGGTGCAGGGGGCAGTGGCCCGCAGCTCCGACCCACAGGAGACCATCGCTGCTCTGCTGGCCGAGTGGCACTCGTGATGAACCCACCCGTGGTGCTCAGCGTGGCCGGGTCGGATCCGTCCGGCGGGGCCGGAGTTGCCGCCGATTTGGCCACCTTCGCTGCCCTTGGAGTGCACGGAACCGCGGTGATCACCGCGGTGACCGCACAGAACACCGTTGGAGTTCAGGGAGTT
>JAJEEH010000013.1 GCA_022821105.1 Acidimicrobiia bacterium | reverse complement strand
ATGAAGAGAAGCGCTTGACGAGATTGTCGAGGGTGGTGGCGATGGAGTCTTCGATGAGATCGTCTTTGATCAACCACATGGTGAGGCGCGGGAATCGGAGATTTCTGTAGTCAGCCGACTCGGTCACCCGGGTGCCGCCTTCTACGGGCTCCAACTCAAAGCGCCAGCGGTTCTCGACGAAGTGGCTCCACGCGATGAGCCGGTTCTCCTCGTACTCCACCACCTTGTTGGTCACTCTGTAGGGGAAGCCGTAGGCCTTCATGCCAATCCTGAATTTCGACCCCAGTTTCATGGCCCCCTGACCGGCGATGAGCTTTTGAAGGGTTCCAGACCCGTCAATCTCAACATGGCGGGCAGGGTCGGCCAGCAAGGCGAAGACCTCCTCGGGAGCTTCGGGAACCACTCGGCTGGCCGTAAAGAGTCGCTTACTCATGACAACCGCTCAGCCTACGTGAACCCAGCCGGCGAGGGCGGCCTAGTGGTCTCTTCGCCACTTATTCTGGCCCGTTGCGCCGAGCCATAGCCGAAACAGGCTTTGGCAGCTAGCTGGCATCGTTGGCCGCGGTCTTGTCCGCGACGGCTTTGGCAGTGGTTACGCTGAGTATTGGAGATTGAATCATGAGGGTTGGCTTCATCGGGCTGGGCAACATCGGCGGGGCATGTGCCCGCCACGTCGTGGCGGCGGGACATGAACTGACTGTTGCCGACCTTGATCGTGGCGCCCGGCAGCAGCTAGTGGCCGCGGGCGCCGCTGAGGCAGCCGATCCGGCGGCAGTCGCCGATGCGTGCGAAGCCGTTCTCTTGTCGTTGCCCTCACCTGAAGCGTCTCGCTCGGTGGTGACCGGCTCTGGCGGCCTCCTCTCGGCTGAGTCGCCGGCCTCGGTGGTGGTCGACCTCTCTACCAACAGTTCGGGAGTGACCAGAGAGCTCCACGAGGCCTGCGCCGCCTCGGGGGTCGACTTCATAGACTGCCCGGTATCAGGGGGCAGCGTGGGGGCAGAGGCGGGAAACCTCACGCTCATGCCCTCAGGAGACGAAGAGGCTTTCAACAAAGTCAAAGACGTGTTGATGTGCTTCGGCAAAGAGGACACCCAGTGGCTCGGCCCATCGGGCACCGGCACGCTGGTCAAGCTGATCAACAATCAGGTTTTCCTGGTGGGCACCCAGGTGTTCGAAGAGGGGTACCTCATGGCCGCCAAAGCCGGTCTGGACCTGCCCAGGTTCCTAGAAGTGCTGCGGGCAAGCTCGGCCGGCTTCTACATGCTGCTGTCTGAAATGATCGTGAACCGCAGATGGGATGACTCAACCTACGATCTTTCGCTGGCCGAGAAAGACCTGCGCCTCGCCCTCGAGTCGGCCGATCAGATCGGCACGCCGCTGCCGTTGACCCGAGCAGCTCACGGGGTGTTGGCCCGATCGGTGGAATTGGGACTGGGGAGAAATTTCTTTATCGGTGCGCTGGAGGCACTCGAAGACGAGGCTGGTTTCACCATCCCTGTGCCCTCCCAGGAGGACTGATGGCCGCCCTCGGCATACCCGACCTCAGCAGCTACCAGACGTTCGTCCAGGGATTTCCCCACGAGGCGTTCGTCACCCTGCGGGAGCAGGCGCCCGTGTGGTGGCACGCACCGACCGATCGCACCCCCGACAACGAGGGCTTTTGGTGTGTGAGCACCCACGAGCTGGTGATGGAGGTGTTCCGCAACCCCAAGATCTACTCCAGCCATACCGGAGGAGACCGCCCGTACGGCGGCACCACGATCAACGACATGGAGATGAGCGGGAAGCTCCTCAACATGATGGACGATCCCCGACACCAGCGGATCCGCCAGCTGGTGAACAAGGGATTCACTCCCAAGATGATCGAGCGGATCCGGGACGACCTCGTGACCAGGTCCCACCAAATCCTCGACAGCGTGGCCCCTGCCCCCGGCGGGCGGGGAGCTTGCGACCTCGTCATCGACGTGGCAGCGGAACTTCCCCTTCAAGCCATATGCATGCTGCTGGGCGTGCCCAACGAGGACCGGCGGATGCTCTGCGAGTGGGTGGACATCACCTCGGAGACCTTCACCCTCGAAGAAATGCCCAACGAGCCCAGTGAGGCCGGCATCAATATGTTCTTGTACGGCCAGCGACTTATCCAGGAACGCATAGAGGCTCCGGGCGAAGATCTGCTGTCGGTAGTCATCCACGGCGAGCTTCCATACCAAGACCCTCCTCGGCTCGACAGCGACGAGGTGGCGATGTTCTGGTCGCTGCTGTTCACCGCAGGGTCAGAGACAACCCGAAAGGCCATAGCCGGAGGTCTATGGGAGCTGGTGAAGTCTCCTGATCAGTTGACCCGCCTCACCGAGGACAGATCCCTCATGGGAACGGCCATAGAGGAGATCGTTCGATGGACAACGCCGTCGGTCTACAAGCGCCGGACCGCCACCCTGGACACCGTTTTGGGCGGCAAAGCCATCAAGGCCGGGGAGAAGGTAGTGGTGTGGGAGATGTCGGCCAACCGGGACGAGGCGGTGTTCGGCGATCCGTTTGAATTCCGCATCGACCGGAGTCCCAACAACCATTTGGGATTCGGACACGGCCCCCACTTCTGCCTTGGCGCCAACCTGGCTCGGCTGGAGATCGACGTGATGCTGAATACCATCTTGGACCGCTGGACCGATATTGAGATCGTCGGCGATGCCACCTGGACGCGCACCAATCGATTGAGCGGCCTCAAGACGCTGCCAATCGAATTCAACGACGACTAAAGACGCTGACCCCGATTTCTGATCGAGCCATCAAGGGAACGAGCGCCGCAACGATCTCCTAGTGGCGGGGGCAGGATTTGAACCTGCGACCTTCGGGTTATGAGCCCGTCTCGACTTCCATCAGCTCTAGGCGCAGCACCTCAACGCACAGCACCGGCCTACTACAGCTTCAGTCCACTTGACGTTCGCCATAACCAGCATGTAATTTGACCTTCGATTTGTCGCAATCCAGTCTCCTCCCACCTAGCTCTCCATCAGGTCACCTAGAGGGGAGGGGGTTCGGACGAGCGCCAGGACAACCAGAACCCGTGGCCACGGCCACCGCATTCAGGAGGCAACTATGTCATTTGACTTCGAGAACGCTGATTTTGTAGCGGATAAGCTTGAAGCAGAGCTTCTTCCACACCAGGAGATCCGCGAGGCGTTTCACAATGAGCTTGAGGCCGTCGTTCGACGAGCGGCTGAGAAGCTAGCCATCGATGAGCCATACCAACCATGGATTCGAGTTGGTATTGACTGGACACACATTGACGCCGAGATTGGCTCCGGCGACGAACCGGTGTGGCGCCTTTCCGTACTCGGTAATGGCGACGGCATGACCCGTGAAGAGTTGCAGCGGTACGCAAAGACACTCGCCGTGTCCGGAGCCAACAACAACCAAAGCAAAGGTGGGAACCAGGGGATGGGACTCAAGATCTCTGGGCCCACTCGTCATCCAGCTGGTGTTTCCGTCCGGACTTTGAGAAATGGTGAGGCGACTATGTGCCTGCTCGGCCGCGACCCAAAGACTGGGTACGACTTTCTCCCTATTGGGCACCATGGCGAGCGCACCATTGATATTTCATCTCAAATGGAGAAGATGTTTCCCAAAGAGATAACCGAGGTGGGTTCAGGCACCATTGTCACATTTCACGGTATCGACGGCACAGAGCACACATTGCTTGGACAGCCATCCAACTGGATTGAGAAATATCTAAATACTCGCTATGGGGTCCTCGACACCAATATTGACATTAAGGTAGACGTGCCAGTTGGTCAGGGGCGAAACAACGTCGTGACTAACTCAGCAATGAACCAGGACATGATCTCGAATCGGCATCAGGACCCAGACACCATGTACTTCAAGCCTTCTGCTGTGGTTGGGACGTGTGAAGTTTGGAGCGACGCAGCCGAGTGGTACCGAGAGCAGAGCAATCTCGCTTATGAAACTCACTCGCATGTGCATTGCCCAGGTGATCCTGAGGCAGGTATTCCTCCTGCAAGAGTACACTTCTGGTGTTTCTCTTCTGAGCCTAAGGGTCGTGATGTAACCAGCAGAACTGCAGGGCCAGGACGCATCGCCGTGATATTCCAGGGCGAGCTACATGACTGGCGTGAGGGTATCGGAGCAAATGGCCTCTTTGCGCGTTTTGGGATCGTTTTCGGCAAGAGCCGAGTCTCACTAATCATTGAGCCGATCGGCGGATACGACGAGGTCGATTCAGACTTCGCGCGAGCCCACGTAATGCTGTCAAAGTCCAAGTTGCCGGTTATGGAGCATGACCTCGCACTCGAAACCTGGGCATCCCAGTTCAAGGAAGCAATGCCCGAAGCGATCAAGGCAGCAATTAGCGAAGCACGACAAGAGTCACTTGGCGACCACAACGTTACGTCCGAGGTGCTGAAGCGGATTTCAGAAATGCTCAAACGCCTCCGTCCACAGCACTACAGGCGTCAATCTGGTGGCGCTTCTCGTGCATCAGGCCAAGTGCTTGCAGCAGGCCGAGGCCAAGCCCTAGGCCTCGGTACCACACCCCCCTCTCCGAGAGGGCCTTCAACAGGCTCGGGTAGTGACCCACTACTCGGCCTCCTGGATGATGCAGGTGAAGACGCTCAAGCTGCTAAGAGCCCTCTTCCTCTCATACACGCAGAGTGGAAAACTGAAGAATGGATTAACTCCCAAGCCGTTGTGGGTGACAATAATGTGACTGATCGCGCGGCAGCCCTGATCGGGGAAAGCGCTTCTAAAGCTGACCTACTTGCCCTGAACAGTGACTTCAGGGGCTTCACGCGGTTCGTGGAGGAATTGGACAAGGAAATCAACCCCGCAGGGGACCCTGACATCTCAAGCTTCCTTCTCAACAAGTGTCAGGAGTACACGCTGCAAAAGATGCTTGAGGCAGTACTCGGAGTGCGTCAACTAGAAAACGGCAACCAGTGGATGGCAAACGAAATCGCAAATGCGCTCGACCCCACAGCCTTGACCACGGCATTTATGGCCGACCGGTACTATACATGGCAGACGGTCAAACGAGTTGTAAGTTCTAGAGCCTCCCAACTGACTGCTGCTGCAAGCTAGCTTGAGGCCGTAGCAGAAGCGCCTAGGCCAGCAGGGGAGCCCCCTCGCTTTCTCCACTACGTCGACCCACTCACAAGATGTCGCTGCTCGTTTGTACCCTCGCTGGATGGACAAAGCGATTTATGGCAGACGACGGATCTTGGGACAATCATCCGATTCTAAGTCTCAAGCATGTAATTTCAGAGATGTGGGTTCCGGAGATTCCCTCAGTGTTGCAGGCCTGTTCGCTGGCATTGGTGGCATCGAGTTGGGGTTGCACGAGAACGGTGCAAGAACGAGGCTTCTCTGCGAATGGTGGGAGCCTGCGAGAGCAGTTCTCTTCGATCGCTTTCCCGATGCACCAGTAGTCGGAGACATCCGCGAGCTCGATGGTTTCCCAGACGTCGACCTCGTGACCGCGGGCTTTCCTTGCACTGATCTCTCTCAAGCTGGCAGGACTAGAGGTATCACAGGCAGTGAGTCGAGTCTGGTATCTGAGGTGTTCCGACTGCTCAATGGCAGGCGAGTACCGCTGCTGCTTCTAGAGAACGTGCGCAACATGCTCGTTCTGGACAAAGGCGAGGCGATGCGGTTCCTCGTAGACGAACTAGAGGCCCTTGGGTACCGATGGGCCTACCGGCTAGTCGACTCCAGATTCACTGGTGTGCCGCAGCGTCGCCAAAGGGTCATTTTCATAGCGTCGCTAGACGACGACCCAGGGCGCATCTTGTTTGCAGACGAAGCTGGCGAGCCTTCCAGCGACCATTTCAATGATTCTGCATGGGGCTTCTATTGGACAGAAGGAGTGCGGGGCTTGGGGTGGGCCCGTGATGCAGTTCCGACACTCAAGGGGGGCTCAACGATCGGGATACCTTCGCCACCTGCGATCTGGAACCCAAATGCGACGTTTGATCGACGGCTCGTCACCCCCACCATCGAAGACGCTGAGGAGCTTCAGGGCTTCCCTCGTGGATGGACCGAGCCAGCTGGGGCAGTCTCTCGCCGCAAGGGCGATCGCTGGAAACTAGTTGGAAACGCGGTAACTGTCGGTGTCGCTCGATGGATCGGTCAGAGGATAGTGAACCCGGGTTCGCAAGCAGCGGCAGGTCAGCCGCTTGTTCGAGGCCAGACCTGGCCCACCGCTGCTTACGGCGCAAAGGGGAGATCCTTTGCTGTCGATATTTCTCTATGGCCAAGACACGAGCCATACCGCCACTTGTCAGAGGTCGTGAACCTCGAAGAGGCCCCGCCGCTCTCGGCGCGCGCCACAGCCGGCTTCTTCCATCGGACCCAAAGGAGTTCACTGAATTTCGCCGACGAGTTTCTCATTGACGTGGCCGAACATGCAGCAGTGATGGCGTCAGAGATCACAGCAGCCTGACCTGAGCTGTTGCATGCACCTGTAGATTTGGACACTGGCCTGCTCCCATTGAAGCTGCCGCAGGGCTCGAAGATGCTCCGACCATCATGTTCGCCCGAAGTATTCCCTTGTAACGTCTGACGTCATGGATGGCCCCGACATCCTCGCCCAAACTTTGAGCACACCTGCTCCGACAAAGGGAAAGAAACCAGGCCCTTGGCAGTACCACTCAAGGGGGATCAGGCACTCCATTACCTCCTGTTGGGGTGTCCTGTTTGACCTGCTCGGCACATCAGCCGTTCTCCGAGAACACATAGAACATGGAAAAGTGGTGTTCGGACTCGACCATGAAATGCGCGACTACGTCGCCGATCGCGCCAAGAACCTGGACTTGGTCATAGCCAGACCTACCGATCGCCACGAACGCACAGGCCGCACTTTCAGGGACCTTCCAGACAGGTACAAGATGGCACTGAACGCAACGCAACAGGGTCGTCTCGAAGTACTACCGAATCCGGAAGAGGGACCAGTGGGTGCCCCTCTCCTGGCGCTTGAGGCCAAGGCTATGTTCACTGCCTTCGCGAAGTCCTATCCACGGTTCTACGATGAGCTCAACTCATCGCACCGCGCAATCCATGGATCCTCGAACAACACACTGGCCGTTGGACTAGCCATCATCAATGTCGCTGAGGAGTTCATCTCGCCGATCTTGAACCCCGACTATCCGACTACTGGGCAAGCCCAGTACACGAAACACAATCAGCCAAATGACGCTCAGGGCGCGATCGACAAAGTGGAGCAGTTGCCTAGGCGAACTTCAAATGAAGGGACCGGGTATGAAGGTCTTGGAATCATCCTCGTCGACTGCGTAAATGACGGTTCGACGGTAACCGTCGCAACTCAGCCCCCAGTGCCCGATAACTATCGATACGAGAATATGGTGACCCGAATCGCCAACGAATACGACGTCCGCTTCCGAAATATCTGATCGCAAAGGACACTCCGCAGGGTCCGGCGAGTGGCCAACTACGAAGACTCCAGATACGAACGCCTCGCTGCATTGCCTGACACTCAGCATTGACATAGGCCCGAGGACAATAGGTCTACAAGCCTTCGCCAAGTAGTGGTCCCTTTGCCACCTCTTCTGAACCGGTGAAACGCGCCCCCCAAGCAGGGGGGTCCATTTTCTCAGGGGTGGGGGTCCATTTTTCTGAGAGGGGGGCGTTTTGCCTGTTCAGCGGTTTTCGGTGTGGGATTCCTCTTACTTTGTTCACCTAGGCCGCTTTCTGGGTGGCGAATCGGACTGGGAGTATCTAGGCCAGGCTCTTGAGGTCTAGGCGCTTGGCCTGTTCGGCGATCCTGTCTGCCAGTTCCCCGCCCACAACACCTTGAAGCTCTCTTGCAAGTTCGGCCAGGTCGGAGCCGATGGAGGAGTCGATGATTCCCGGCAACTGGTCCGCGCTTTCCATCATGTGTGCCATCAGAGTGGCCAACTGTTCGGGATAGGTGGCTAGGAGGTGTCCAGCATCCTCTGTCGGCACAGCCCGCCTCTTGCCCGACAGTCGGGCGACTATGAGCGAGTTGTTGTCGGTGAGGGGCGCTTTTCGCTGTCGGGCAAGGCCCACGGCCTCGGGGAAGCGGGTATGCCGGAGCGAAGGTCATAGCTTCTACACGGGTGAAGCAGGCCGGGGGGAAGGGGACTGGGCACTCTGGGTCGTGCCCGAACGCTTCGAGTTGATGGTCACCTGGTTTTGTCGAGTCGGCCGAGAAGGGATATGACGGGCAGGGTTGTGCGATGTGGTGACTGGGCCGGCGCCCGAGGTGAGAAGGTTCTTTGCGAGGCGAATCCGGCCTGTGCGGTTAGCTTCGGCGGGCGTCTAGGCGACGAGGTCCCTTATGGCGACCGGGGAGATTCCAGTGATTCCGGCGATGACCGCGGGCTTGGTGCTCCCGTAGACGAGCTGGAGCGTTTTCGGCAGCAGCGCCGGTTCTTCTGTCGGGACTTCGACTGGCTCCTCTTTTCGCCACCCGCGGGCTGACAACTGCTTCATCAGCGACTGGTACCGGTGCCGGTCGATGATGCGCAGATCGTATCCGCGGCGGATGAGGGCTTGTATTGAAATGCCCCATTTGGACTTGGCCCATGCGAGGGTGCGCAGAGTCACCGGCGTTTCGATGGCCTCGGCTGCGGCGTGGCGCGGGATGAGCAGGGCCGCGCCAAAGCGGAATGCCTCGGTTTCGGCGCGGTCGTTGTCGACTGTGCGCGTCTGGTGCAGTACAAGGTGGCCGATTTCGTGGGCGATGCTCAGACGCTGCCGGTCGCCCGGCTTTCCCCGCGCGTGGCAGATGATCGGGCGCCCTACCGGGTAGCTGGGCCAGGCGGAGGCGGCATCGTGCTTGTTGAAGTTGGCGGAGGCACCGAAAACGACGACGCCGGAGCGCTCGACGGCCCTTATCAGGTTGGGCACGGGGTCGTCGGGTCCAACGCCGAGCTGCTGGCGGACGGCTACAGCGAGATCTTCGATGTCTTCGTCGCCGACATCGCCGTGGATCGGATCAAGGGCCACAGGTGGCAATTCGGCCTGCTGCTCGAGAGCCGTGACCAGCTCGAGTCCCTGTCGGCAGTGGGCTCGGAGGCGCCGATCGTCGCCGACTCGGGAAGTGGCCCTCTTGCGGTACCGGAGGCTCAGTTCGGGCATGGCAGGCAGCGCTCCGCGTAGGAAGAACTCCTCTGAATAACCAGTGGCCTTGCTGATCAGGCGGAGAGTCTCATCCGCGGCCGGACCGCCCTTTTCGATCTGGGAGATCGCGGACTGGGTAACACGGGCGGCGTCGGCCAAGTCCTTTTGGGTCATGGCCAGGTATTCCCGGGCCAGCCGGACACGTTCGCCAGTCACACCGCCTCCGCCGCCTCCATTTCAGCTTCGTCGATGCGAAGACTAACTGGAACGTCGGTATCTTCACCGCCTTCGAAGGAAAGCTCTTCGAGGCTGTCGGCGGACGGGAGCGGGACCCTCCAGGCGAGTATCGGGTTGCTGCCGTGCTCCCAGACGCCTTGGGGCATCCCAAGGTGCATCACGAGGTTGTCGAGATCATCTGTAGTCCAGTCGAGGATCAGGTCCGTGGGGGGGAATTCGCGGTTCCCATCCTTGAAGCTGAACTGAAGCTGACGATGTTGCTGCCATGCGTCGCGGCGTGCTTTGTTGCGGCCTGGCGAAGGTGTCGTGTTCCACACGGAGCGCAGAACGCGCACAACGTGCAGATCATTCAAGCAAAGATGGATCCCAGAGTTGGGGACTCCGGCGACAAGTCGCCAGTCAGCATTCCTGTCCGAGGCTTTTGCGAGGGCTTTGCGGGCTGCGTATCGGGCCGAGTGGCTCCAGAAATACGGATCCCGGTTGTCATGCTCGGGTTGAAGCTCGTTCGCGTAGTCTATGGCAGCGAGCAAGGCCTCGCTGACTTCTGATCGGCACACCTCAATCCGCTGGCGAGCTTCCAATTGTGTGAAATTCACGCTAATAATATAAGCGGAGATGGCCCCTGCTTCAAGGACCCTTCACGGCAGACCTCCGCTAACCGCCATAGAACGCACCGGCGACAGCCGCAGGTATCGGCCCTTCCTTTGATTCCACTGGAGCGGACTCCTACCCGGAGAAGAGATCCAGCCCCGGCCAGAGTCTCCCTTTCCCCAGTTCAAGGGTGTAAATTTGAGATTCCCTCAGCGAGTTATCGCGACCTCGTAGGCAACCAGACGGTCCCTTTCCGGGTCGATATCACAGCTGTGATGGCCTCGCTCGTAGACAACCTGTGTGCAGATGAGCACCATGGGGCCGTTGTGGGAGCGGTCCTATGAGCAGAACCATGTCCGCTTGCCGCTGGCCTCTATCGCCTGGTGGAGCCAGCCGTACTGCGAGTAACGCCATTCAACTCTTCGTCAGGGGCGGTGAAAGCGTCCTCGGTGCCGCGCCGTGTTTGCCGTATCCGAAACAACCGATAAGCCGCCCCTACAGCCATGGTCGCTGTCACGAAGACGATCCAATCGCTCAGCTGGCCCGCCACGAAACTGGCAGCGGAATTGACGATCACTCGGGCTGCGACGGCCACCAGCGCGCCAGCAACAGCTGCGCCGCTCAGCGCTTGCCACATGACCTGATGCAGGGGAGCCCTTTCGTCGCCTCGGCCGCGTCCTACCAGTTCATAGCCGAATCGGATAGCCAAGATTCCCGTCAATACATGGGCCTCGTGCAAGAGCGCCATCACCGCGAGCCAAACGATCATCTCCGTGGCCATGGGCCCCCAAACTAATGCGGGAAGGCGGCGAGCCAGCGGCATTCGCCGCCAGATTCCGAGCCCCCCGCTTTAGGTATTCGCTGAGCCGAGGGGACGACGACATCCCAGTCTGAGCAACAGTCGCCGAACGGGCATACGCCAACCGCCGCCAACCGCCCACACATCATCTGGCGGTCAGCCCGCTATTGATTTCTGCGACGCGTTTTCGCGCTGTCTGCCCGCTACAATTCTCTGCGGCGCCTCATCGGCTTGGGCTACGTCTCGCCCGGCCGAACGAACTTCACTGCCGTCGATCCGCGTCTCGCCCGACCGCCCTTCGCCTGGCAGGTCGTCGGCGGGAGGTGCCGCCGGAGCGACGATACAGACACTTCACATGCACATTGAACAAGTCACCCTGAAGAACTTCCGTTGCTTCGGGCCCGAGCCAACCACCATCGACCTCGACGCCGCGTTCACCGTTTTCGTGGGTACCAACGGCACGGGGAAAACCGCTGCGTTCGCCGCTCTCGGCAGAATGTTTGGGGTGACCCGCGGCGACCGGCAGGTGGTCCCTGAAGATTTCCACATACCGGTCGGCGAGGCAGAAGCGCCGAACACCAGGGAGCTGTCGATCGAGGCGGTGATCGCCTTCCCCGAACTCATCGACGGCGGCGGCGAGGAGTCTACGTCAGTGCCGGAGTTCTTCCGACAGATGGCGGCGAACGAGGACGGGCACCTGAAGTGTCGATTCCGCCTCGACGCCACATGGACCGACGACGGCTCGGTGGACGGAACGGTGGAGGAGTCGCTGGTCGCGATCCGAACGTTCGAAGAGAACTACGGTGCAGACGACTGCAACTCGCTGCGGGCAATGGACCGCACCCGGATACAGATGGTGTACTTGCCGGCCTCTCGCGACGGCGCGCACCACCTCGCATCGTTCTTGAGGTCACGGCTGTGGAGAGCAGCGAAATGGACTCCCGGTTTCCGGTCCGCGGTTGCCGAAGCTGCCGACGACCTCGGCACAAAGTTCCAAGCTGAACCCGCTGTGGAAGCGGTCGAAGAGGCGGTGAGAGGCCAATGGAGATCTCTGCACCGAGGAGCCTTCGACGCCGACCCGGCGTTCCACCCCATCGACCAGGACATCTCCCAGCTCGTCAACAAGGCCCAATTGATGTTCACCCCGAACGAGTCCGGGAGCGAGCGGACCGCCGGCCGGCTCAGCGACGGTCAGCGCTCGCTGCTGCATATAGCGCTGACAGCGGCGACGATAGAGATTGAGGCGTCGATCGCGTCCGGACTGCATCGCGACAAGTTCGATGAGCAGGCCGCGCAGCCGCCGTCCCTCACGCTCCTCGTCGTGGAGGAACCCGAGAACGGCCTCTCACCGCACTTCTTGTCGCGGATCGTCTCCCAAATGGGCCGCATCGGCGGCCGCTTGCGGGCGCAATCGCTGGCGTCGAGCCAGTCAGCGGGCGTGCTGGGACGAGTCGACCCCCGTCAGGTTCGCCACTTTCGTATCGATCCGGGAACGGGGGCGGCGGCGGTCAAGCCAATCCGGCTTCCCGACAGCACCCAGGAAGAGGCCGCCTACGTCCGCGGGGCCGTGCAGGCCTACCCGGAGCTGTACTTCGCCCAGTTTGTCGTCCTGTGCGAGGGCAGCTCCGAGGAGATCGTCATCCCGATGCTGGCGAGGGCTCGCGACGTGGAGATCGACCAGTCCTTCGTGTCGGTGGTGCCGCTCGGAGGCCGCCATGCCGGCCACTTCTGGAGGCTGCTGGACGGGCTCGAGATCCCCCACGTGACGCTGCTGGACCTCGATTTCGGCCGGGCGGGCGGCGGCAAAGGCCGACTCAAAACAGCGTGCCGCGAGCTCGAGAGGATTGGCAAGAAACCGCTCGACGGCCTCGGACAGTTCGAAGGAGTTGGCGATCTCGACGGCCTCGGCGACAGCGGTCCTGGCGACAGCGATTTCGACGCAGTGGTCGAGGCACTCGAGGAACACGGCGTGGTGTTCTGCTCGCCGCTCGATCTGGATATGAGCATGCTGCAAGCGTTCCCCACCGCCTACAAGGAGCTCAAAGACGGCAAGATCGGGCCCAAGGGCACGCCCGCGTTCGAAGCAGTACTCGGACCGAGCGGCGACTTTGACGCGTACAGGGGGATGGAGAGTCAGATGCGATGGTACCGCTATCTGTTCGTCGGCGGGTCGAAACCGACCGCGCACCTGCTAGCGCTGCAACAAATCGGCGGCGACACGCTGTGTGCCGACATGCCGAGGGAGCTGGACGCGGTGATCTCGAAGATCGCCGGAGCCGTCGTCCGCTGACGTGAGGCGTGTGGATCCTTCCGACTGGCAGCCGGCCGGGATCGGACAGCTCGAGGACAACGCGTGGGACGCCGTCCGCCACGAAGGGTCGTCGTGCGTAGTCGCAGGCCCCGGAGCCGGCAAAACCGAGTTCCTCGCCCAGCGAGCCGACTACCTGCTGTCGACCGGACTGTGCCCGCATCCTTGCAGCATTCTGGCGATCTCCTTCAAACGCGACGCAGCCCGGAACCTCGCCGACCGTGTGGGCGCCCGCACCCCGGATTCGGCCCGCCGGTTCGAGTCGCTAACTTTCGACGCGTTCACCAAAGGCCTCGTCGACCGGTTCCGCGCCGCGCTGCCCGAACATTGGAGAACCAGCGCCGACTACGAGGTGTGGAGCCCAGGTCCGAAATACGCCGAAGCGTTCCTCGACGACCTAGCCGCCCAGCGCCCGGACCGGGCCGAGGAGATTGCCGCGCTTCCCCGCAGGACATTCTCCGCCGAGGTCGTCGGAACGCACCCGCTGCCCATCACCGTGACGGACGCTGGAACGGCCCGCGAGGAGGCGTCGCTCGCCTGGTGGGACCGCCACTACCTGAGTGCCGAGCAGCCCCGCGTCGACTTCGTGATGCTCAACCGGCTCGCCGAGCTCATAGTCCGGGCCAACCCGGCCATCCGCCGCGCCCTGCTGCTGACCTATCCGCACGTGTTCATCGACGAGTTCCAAGACACCACCTTCGCCCAGTACTCGTTCCTCCGCTCGGTCTTCGGCGCCGGTCCGACCGTCTTGACCGCGGTCGGCGACGACAAGCAGCGCATCATGGGCTGGGCTGGGGCCATCAGCGACGCGTTCTCGAGATTCGAAGACGATTTCTCGGCTCAGCGGTTCGAGTTGACCTGGAACTTCCGATCGTCGCCGGCGATGACGAAGCTCCACCACGTGGTGGCCGGAGACTTGGACGCGTCTGCGCGACCAGCAGAGTCCCAAGTCGCCGCTGCTGGCGACAACCCTTCCCAGATCTGGTTGTTCGACGATGCCCGAACCGAGGCGCGTTGCATAGCCCAGTGGATCAGCGCAGACACCGAGTCGTCGGGCCGCTCACCCGACCGCTACGTGCTCCTCGCCAGACAGCAGCCAGCGGACCTTCAGCCGCTCATCGAGGAGGAATTGGCCCGCTTCGGCATCCCACTCCGCAACGACAACGAACAGTTCGGCGCCCTGGTCCTCCAAGACCTCCTGGCTGACGAGCTCGCCCTACGGATCCTCGATTTTGTCCGGCTCGGCTCCGCCCAAGGCGGAAACGGTGCAGCGTGGACGGCCGTGGCTAGCCTCGCCTCCCGGATGCACGACCGGTCGCGTCACGAAGAGGAGACCGTACCCCGCTCGCACCGTGCCCTCGAAGAATTCGTCGCATCCCTCCGCCGGTGGATGTCCGACAACCCGCCCGACGCGGCGGCCATCGGACGGGCGGTCGATGCCGTCGTCTCCTACCTGGGAGAACAGGCGATCCGCTCGGCGTTCCCCGCCCACCGCCAACAGGACTTCCTCGACAAGACGATCACCGCGCTCAAAGAGAGGCTGGCAGATGTCGCCGACGGCGACAACAGATGGGATCTCTTGTGCGACCGGGCCGCGGGCCGAGGGGCCGTGCCTCTCATGACAGTCCACAAGAGCAAAGGCCTCGAGTACCACACCGTCATCTTCCTCGCCCTCGATGACGGACAGTGGTGGTCCATCAAAAACGATCCGACAGAAGCAGTCAGAACCTTTTTCGTCGGTTTGTCACGCGCGGAGCAGCGTACGATCTTCACCTACTGCAAAGAACGCGGCGGTCTCCGCCGACTCGTCAAGCCGCTCTACGATTACCTCGACGCGGCCGACGTGGCCGAAGTGCGGCCACAGCCCTTTTCCGAGTGAACGAGTCCGGCGCTGAGACCAGCGTCTCCGCCCCCACCTAAGCCGCCCGGCGCGAACACCTGAGCCCCAGCCGGCGGTAACCAGCCGGCGGTAACCAGCCGCCGGCACCGCCGCGCCCCAAATCACACCAAACCCCAAAGCACCCAGCGCAGCCGCTAACCGCACCCCAAACCAGTCGCAATCGCGGCGCCTGAAACCCCAAATACAGCCGAAAACACCAAACAGGGGTTCAGATCGCGAACTCAATCACAATAAATCGCGAGAATCTCCTAGTGGCGGGGGCAGGATTTGAACCTGCGACCTTCGGGTTATGAGCCCGACGAGCTACCAGACTGCTCCACCCCGCGTCGAGTGGACTGATTACTCTACCCCCCTCCCGCCGGGCTGTCACCTGGTTTTTCCATGGTTCGGCGGTGACAGCCCGGCGGGTCGCCAGGGGGTCGGCGACCTTGTTGGGGAATCGGATTAGCCGAAACGGCCAAGAGCTTGGATCTCGGCAACGGCGAGGGGGTGGGGCCGGGCAGTGAGCACTTGGGTGGGGACGGCGGGGGGCGGGTTGGCGCACGGGCCTCCGTTGAAGGTGCAAACCACTAGAACATCCCAGTAGGCGGTGAGCACTACTTGGTAGCGGAGGCCGGGCTGGTTCACCGAGGAGTGCCGGTAGTAGTGGAAGCACCCGGACGCCTGGTCCAGCGGGTCACGGGCAGGGTTGAAGGCCGCCACCTCGTCAGCATCGCACCACAGCGTGTTCCCGTCGCCCATGTCAACTCTCAAAAAGCCCAGCCGGCGGGGGGAAGCAGTGGCGGTGAGACTCACCTCGTGACCCTCCAGCGTGGTGGTTGCGGTCTCCGACATCGGAGTGCGATCGGCGGCCGGCACCCACACATAGGTGGGAAGTTGCACCACGGCGACCTCGGCCGGAGCGGTGCGCGTGATCGGCTCGGGAATGGCCATGCGACCCCAGGCCTCGTTGCGCAGGCGGGCAGTCTCCAAGAGCGTGGGCGGCGGGGGCTCTTTGGGGGGCGCGGGCCGGTACACCCAGAACGTGACGAGCTGCGTTCCGGCCTCGGTCCGGCACAGCTTCAAGACGTAGGTCTCACCGGGGTCGGGGGCAACCACATAGTCGTTCTCCAACCTGGCATTCAGCTCGGTGTGGTCGCCCTGTTGGAAGTAGCAGGGCGACGCTGAGGGATCAGCCGAGTTTGTGTCGGGCTCCGACGCCCCGGGAACATCCACTTCGATCCACACCCCGATCTCCACCTCTCCGTCTTCGGTCACGATCGAGGTGCCCTCGTCCGCTTGCTGCCATCCGGCAGCCCAACCGGGACTGGACACGGCAATCAGGCACGCGGCAGCCGCCGCCAGCAGCGCAGGGCCTCGCATGGAACTTCCCTTCGGGTCATCGGGGGCGCGCTCGGCGCGATAAGGGGGAAGCTCAGGGGGAAGGGGCCCACTCTCCTATTCCGGGCCCCTGCTGTCAATAGGCGATTTCAATAGGCGGTCTGCAACTGGGGTCGAACCACTGTGCGGCTCACCACCAACGCAATCAATGAGAAACACCCGCCGGCGAAGAAGGCCATGGAGTACGACGACACCTCCACCACGCCGCCCAGGATCAGCCCGCCCAGTCCGACGGCCAAGTCGAAGGCGATGCTGAACGTGCCGATGGCCTGGCTGCGCCGGTTGACCGGCGCCGATTGGATGGCCATCACAAACAGGGCGGGGAACAGGAAGGTCTGACCCATAGCCAACAGCGCGGTGCCGACGAATACACCGGGGATCTGCGACCAAAAGGCCACCACCCACAGGCCAGAGGCCGAGAACACGTACGACAAGGTGCTGGTACGCTGGGGTCCCAGTCGGTCGGGCAACCGGGCCAGCAGGATTCGCAGGCTGATGACGCAGATGGCGAAGGTGGCGAACACTGCCCCGGAGTGGGCGAATCCGATGTCGTCCACATGAAGCTTTATGAAGGCCAAGAAGCCGGAGTAGCCCAGCAATCCCAGCCCCAGCAGCAGAGCCGGACGGGTGGCAGGCCAGTAAATGAACGAGGTCGGCCACCCCGACAGGGCGCCTTCGGGACGGCCGGGCATGGAGACTGCGCCCAGCACAGTTCCGATGGCGCACAGCACACCGCCCAGCACCCACACTGCGTCGGTGCTGACCGCGGCCGCCAACTGCTCGCCGATGATCGGCCCAGCGGCCAAGCCTGAGTACACCGTGACCGAGAAGTACGACGTGGCCTCGCCCCGGCGATGTTCGGGAGCCATGTCCTGGGCCGCCGCGGCAATACCCACGAAATAGGCGGCCTCGCCCAACCCAGTGAGCAGCCGGAACAACACGGCCACCGCCACCGAGGTAACCCACAGATTGCCGAAGATGCCCAAGCCGGCCAACACGCACCCCCACACCACCACGAACCGCCGTCCCTTGGAGTCGCCCAGCGGACCGACAAGGGGACGGGCCACCGCGGCCGAGAGCCCGAACCCTCCCACCGCCAGACCCACTGCCACCGGCCCGCCTCCCAAGTCGTTCTCCACGAAGCCCGGCAACACCGGGTACACCAGACCCAGCGACATGAAATAGAAAATGCCGCATAGGCACAGCACAACGAAACGGGCCGTGAGCAACGGCTGGGCATCCCCCACCGGCGGATTATCGCCGGTCATCGTGACAGCACTCTTGACTATCGGCGATCTTCGAGAAACGGATAGCGCGATCGAACCTGTTCTAGGCGGGCGGGGTCGATTTCGGCGTACAACACGGCCTCTTCGCCCTCGGGGGCGCCGGCCACCTCAATACCAAACGGGTCGATCACCACTGAATCACCCTGGTAGTCGATGCCGCCTCCCGTGCCCACCCTGTTCACCCCTACCACGTAGGCCTGGTTCTCGATGGCCCGGGCCACCAGCAGCGCCGACCAGTGGGCCCGACGGGGCGCGGGCCAGTTGGCCACCACCACATAGCAGTCGGTGTCGTGGGCCAGACTCCAGAACTCATCGGAAAACCGCAGGTCGTAACACACGAATGGGGTGATCCTCACTCCCTCAACGGTCACGGTCAGGCGCTCGGAACCGGCGGCATAGTGCTCATGCTCGCCGCCGTAGGAGAACGGGTGGATCTTGTCGTAGACCGCGGCCACCCCGTCGGGCCCCGCCAGCACGAATCGGTTCACGGGCAGCTCGGCCACCGATGGATCCCGCACCGGCACCGAACCGCAAACCCATACTCCGTGGGTGGCAGCCTGGTCGGCTAGAAAGCCCACGCTGGGCCCGTCAGGAGCCTCGGCCACCCGGTCGGAGGCCATGGAGAACCCGGTGGAGTACATCTCAGCCAGCACCACCAGCCGAGCACCATCGGCCGCGGCGTCGGCCACCCTGGGGGCCAGCAACTCAAAATTGGCCTCGGGGTCCTCCCACACGATGTCGTGCTGGACGGCGGCGATCTTCATGAGCCGGTCCCCAGCTTGGCCAGCCGCTCCACGGCCTCGTCGAGCACCTCGGGTCGCTTGCAGAAGGCGAACCGCACCAAGTGTCGCCCCTCGTCCTTGTTGTCGTAGAACACCACGCTGGGCACGGCCACTACACCGCACAACTCGGGCAGCCTGCGGCACAGGTCCATGCCGTCGTCAAAGCCCAGCGGCCGCACATCGGCGGTCACGAAGTAGGCGCCCGCCGGCCGGTACACCTCGAAGCCGGCGGCGGCCAGCCCGTCGGTGAGCTGGTCACGCCGGGCCATCAGGTTGGCCCGCAAACCTGCGAAGTAGTCGTCGCCCAGCCGCAGCCCCACCGCGATGGCGTGCTGGAACGGCGCCCCGTTGACGAAGGTCAGAAACTGCTTGGCCGCGGTTACCGCATCGCGTAGCTCGGGCTCGGCGCACACCCAGCCGATCTTCCACCCGGTGAACGAGAACGTCTTGCCCCCCGACGACACCGAGATGGTGCGCTCCCGCATCCCCGGCAGCGACACCAAAGGAATGTGCTCGCCGTCGTAGGCCAAGTGCTCATACACCTCATCGGTCACCGCCAACAGGTCGTGCTCCCGGCACAGCTCGGCGATGAACTCGAGCTCAGCCCGGTCGAACACCTTGCCGGTGGGATTGTGGGGCGAGTTCACCACGATCATCCGAGTGCGGGGCCCGATGGCCCCAGCCAGCTCATCGGGATCGAACCGGTAATGGGGAGGCCGCAGCGTCACCAGCCGCCGCTCAGCCCCCGCCATGGCAATCCCGGCGATGTGGGAGTCGTAGTAAGGCTCGAACAGCACCACCTCGTCGCCGGGCTCCAAAAGCGACAGCATGACGGCGGCAATGGCTTCGGTGGCTCCCGCAGTTATGAGCACCTCGGTGTCGGGGTCGAAGTCCAGGTCGTAGAACCGCTTCTGGTGCTCCGCCACTGCCAGCCGCAGATCGGCAATCCCCAGCCCCGGCGGATACTGGTTGTGCCCTGCCCGAATAGCCGCCACCGCGGCATCGGCCACCTCCCGCGGCCCATCAGTATCCGGAAACCCCTGCCCCAAATTGATAGCCCCCGTAGCCAAAGCCAAAGCCGACATCTCCGCAAAAATCGTCGTCCCAAACTCCACCAACCGCTCATTCAAACCCCGCTCCGGCACGGCAGAAGCCTACTTCCCCCTTCCCCTCCCCCCTCTCTCTCAAAAAGAGGGCTGGCCCCAACGGTAGGCGGGGCGGCGGGCCACAAAATCGGGTCGTGGTGGGGGGTGGCGCCGCAGGCGGACCTGGCCGCTCCGACGGCCAGGCCGCCGTAGGTGACAGGACCCGCCACCACGACCCCGCCAGTAACAGCCCGCCGCCCCGCCGGTGGATCGCGGCGACAATGTGCTAGCAACCACTCCATGAACTCCAACAACCAACCCTACGGCGGCAAAATCGGCAACACCGTCGCCGACTCCACCCCCTGGTGGCCCACCCCAGTAACCCCGCCACCAAACAGCCCCAACGTGGTCATGGTCGTCCTCGACGACGTCGGCTTCGCCGACCTCGGCTGCTTCGGCTCCGAAATCGACACCCCCACCATGAACGCCCTGGCCGCCTCCGGCCTGCGCTACAACAACTTCCACACCACCTCCATCTGCTCACCTACTAGGGCTTCCCTGCTCACCGGACGCAACCACCACTCCGTAGGCATGGCGGTGGTCAGCAACTGGGACACCGGCTATCCCGGCTGCACCGGGCGCATCACCAACCGGGCGGCCACCCTGGCCGAGATCCTCCGCCCCGCGGGCTACTCCACCTTCGCGGTGGGCAAATGGCACCTGGCCCCCATCGAGGACACCACCCCCGCCGGCCCCTTCGACCAGTGGCCGCTACAGCGGGGCTTCGACCGGTACTACGGCTTTTTGGACGGCGCCACCAACCACTGGGACCCCGACCTGGTGGCCGACAACCACCACATCGACCGGCCCGAGAGTCCCGACTACCACGCCACCGAGGACCTGGTGGACCAGGCCATCGCCATGGTCACCGCCCAGACCTCGGCGTGGCCGGAGCGTCCCTTCTTTATGTATCTGTGCTTCGGCACCGGCCACTACCCGATCCACGTCCCCAAGCCCTACGTCGACCGCTACAACGGCCGCTACAACGCTGGCTGGGGCGCCATCCGAGAAGAGCGGTACCACCGCCAGAAGGACAACGGCATCATCCCCGCCGACACCGAGCTGCCCCCGTTCAACCCCGGTGTGCCCGACTGGAGCGACCTGAGCGCCGACGAGCAGAAGGTGGCCGCCCGGATGCAGCAGGCCTATGCCGGGATGCTCACCCACACCGACGAGCACCTCGGCCGGCTCATCGCCACGCTTGAGGAGATCGGCCAGGCCGACAACACCGTTTTCGTGCTGCTGTCCGACAACGGGGCCACTCAAGAGGGCGGGCCGTCGGGCCACGAGAACGCCATGCGCTACGTGAATGGCCTCGGCCCCCGGCCCATCGACCAGCAGTTGGCCAATATCGACGACATCGGCGGGCCCGGCAACTGGATGGTGTACCCCATGGGCTGGGCCATGGCCGGAAACACCCCGCTGAAGTGGTACAAGCAGAACACCCACGCCGGAGGGGTACGCGACCCGCTCATCATCTCCTGGGCCGACGGGATTGCAGATGGGGGCGCAATGCGCACCCAATACCACCACGTGAGCGACATCACCCCCACGCTGCTGGAGGCCATCGGCCTGGAGCCGCCCGACGAGGTGGCCGGGGTGCACCAGATGCCGATGGAGGGCACCAGCATGATGTACTCGTTCACCGACGCTGACGCCCCCACCGCCAAAGCCGAGCAGTACTACGAGATGTTCGGACATCGGGCCATGTGGGTCGACGGATGGAAGGCGGTAACCCGCCACATTCCCGGCGAGAACTTCGACGACGACCGCTGGGAGCTATACCACCTCGATCAGGACTTCTCCGAGGCCCGGGATCTGGCCCAAGCCGAGCCCGACCGGCTGGCCGCTCTCGTCGACCGGTGGTGGGAGGCCGCCCGGGCCTACCAAGTGCTGCCCCTGGACGACCGCATCCTGGAGCGGTTCCACGTGCCCAAGCCCCGGCCGATCACCGGCCGATCCCGATTCGTCTACTACGACGGGGCGTACATCCCCAGTGACGGCTGCCCCGACCTCAAGAACGTGTCCTATGAGATCACCGCGGAGCTCAACCGGGCCGAAGGCGACGACGGCACCCTGGTGGCCTGCGGCGACGTGGCATCAGGCTTCGCCCTGTTCATTCAGGACGGGCGGCTGGTATGGGACTACAACATGGCCTGGGAGCACTATGTGGCCGAGACCGAGCCCTTGCCCTCCGGCACACTTACGGTTACCGCCGCCTTCGAGCGAACCGGCAGCCACGCTGGCACCGGCCGACTGCTGGTTAACGGCGTCGAAGCCGCCTCGGTGGACATGCCCATCACCCACAACACCCACATCCACGCGGTGGGCATAAGCGTGGGCTTCACCAAAGCCCCGTCCCCCAGTCCCCGCACCACCGGCCAATTCCCCTTCACCGGCACCCTCAGCCGAGTGGTGATCGACATTGCCGACGACCGCGAGCTGCCCGACCAGCTGTTGGTTCTCGACTGATTTCACCTATTTACATTCATTTAGGTGAAACGTCGCACTTGCCCGATAACGTGAGGAGTGGCCCCGTCTCGGCATGAGGTAGGTCACAACCGGACTCGGCCAGCCGGGACGGGGCCACCTCGCCGATCAGCATAACAACCTCTGCTCTCGGTTGGCAGCGCGATATTTTGGCCAAATGGCCGCCGGTAAACAGAAGTGGAGCTTCGTAGTCGCGGCCAATCGCCTCCCGGTCAGGCGGGTGTGGGAGGGCGACACCGCCCAATGGGTACCCAGCCCCGGCGGGCTGGTATCGGCGCTGCGGCCGGTCATGTCGGGCAATCCCGACGCGGTTTGGGCGGGCTGGACGGGCGTTCCTGGCCCGGGCACCGAGCCGTTTGAGGTAGACGGCTTCCAGTGCCATCCGGTCGGGGTCAGCCAGGGAGAGCTCCAGTTGTTCTACGAGGGGTTTTCCAACGCCACATTGTGGCCCCTGTTCCACGACGCCCTGGTGCCTCCCGAGTATCACCGCACCTGGTGGGATGCCTACCGAACCGTCAACCAGCGCTACGCCGCCACCGTGGCCGACCTCGCCGCCCCCGGTGCCACGGTTTGGATCCACGACTACCACCTGCTGCTGGTGCCCGGCCTGCTGCGTGCAGCGCGGCCCGATCTGCGGATCGGGTTCTTCCTCCACATACCCTTCCCGGCCCGCGAGCTGTACATCCGGCTGCCGTGGCGGGCCGAGATCATCGACGGCTTGCTGGGCGCCGATTTGATCGGCCTGCAAACCCCGCTGGGCGCCGACAATTTCTGCCGGGCCGTGAACCGGATTACCGGCGCCAAAACCACCGGAAGAGTGATCCAGCACAACGGGCGGACCAGCCAGGCGGGCGCCTTCCCCATCGGCATCGACACCGACCGGATCGCGGGCTTGGCCGCCGACCCTGCCGTGCAAGCCCGAGCCGCTGAGATTCACGAGACCTTGGGCTCACCCCGCACCGTGCTGCTGGGAGTGGACCGCCTGGATTACACCAAGGGAATCGAGGTCCGGCTGCGGGCCTTCCGAGAGCTGTTGGCCGAGGGGCGGCTCTCGGTGGACGACTGCGTATTGGTGCAAATCGCTGAGCCCAGCCGCTCCCAGGTCACCGGCTACGCCGAGGTCCGCCGAGAGGTGGAGCAGATGGTGGGCGACGTCAACGGAAACTTCGGGGTGATGGGCCGCCCGGTGGTCCACTATCTCCATCAGAGCCAGCCCATCGAAGAACTGGTGGCCATGTACCTGATCGCCGACATCATGCTGGTGACCCCTCTTCGCGACGGCATGAACCTGGTGGCCAAGGAATACGTGGCCTCCCGCCCCGACAACACCGGAGTGCTGGTGCTGTCGGAATTCACCGGGGCGGCCCAGGAGCTGAGAACCGCCGAGCTGATCAACCCTCACGACATCGAGAGCCTGAAAACCGCCATGGAGGCCGCCGCCCATCGAACCGGCGCCGACACCGTTCCGGCCATGCGAGCCATGCGACGGGTGGTGCGCTCGAATACCGCCCAGCGCTGGGCCGAGCGCTTCCTGGCCCGCCTGGAGGCCTGCGAATGAACGAGGCCAGCCCCACCGTGGCGGCCGAAGAAGTGGACGCCCGGCTGCGTGAGCTGGCCCGAGTGCCGGTCCTGCTGGTGGCCTGCGACTACGACGGCACCCTGGCCCCGATCATCGACAACCCCGACGAAGCCCGGCCCCTGCGGGAGTCGGTGGCCGCGCTGCGCCAGCTGGCCGCCATGCCCGACACCCACGTGGCGGTGATATCGGGACGGGCGCTGCGGGATCTGGCCGCGCTAAGCCGACTTCCCGAGGAGATCCACCTGGTGGGCAGCCACGGCACTGAGTTCGACGTCGGATTCGCCGACGACTTGTCCCCCGAGCAGCGGGACCTGCGCGACCGGGTACTGGGAGAGCTGAACGACATTGCCTGGCGCGACCACGGGTTCATCATCGAGCCCAAGCCAGCCGGAGTCGCCTTCCACTATCGCAAGGCCGAACCCGAGATCGCGGCCATCGCGGTAGAAGACGTGCTGAGCGGACCAGGCTCCCGGGACGGCGTTCACGTCAAGACCGGCAAGATGGTGGTGGAGCTGTCGGTGCTGGACCTCAACAAGGGCGACGCCCTCGACCGGCTGAGAACCGACGTTTCAGCCGAAGCGGTGATCTTCGCCGGCGACGACGTGACCGACGAGGACGCCTTCGCCCGGCTGACCGGCCCCGACCTCGGTCTGAAGGTGGGGCCGGGGCCGACCTTGGCCCGGGGACGCCTGCACGACCCCCAGTCAGTGGCTCAGATGCTGGCCCTTGTGGCCGAGCGCCGGCGGGCGTGGCTCATGGGTGAACACGACCTGGCCATCGAGCGCCACAGCCTGCTCAGCGACCAGCGGACAGTGGCGCTGGTCACCTCCGACTCCTCGGTGAATTGGATGTGCCATCCTCGCGCCGACTCACCGGCGGTGTTCGCCGGACTGCTCGGCGGCCCCCGAGCCGGGCATTTCTCCATCAGCCGCCATGACGACAGCCCGCCCATCTCCCACCGCTACCTGGACGGCACCATGGTGGTGGAGACCCGGTGGTCAGATGTGACCGTTACCGACTACCTGGACTGCTCCCGGGGGCGACCCTTCAAGTCGGCGGGCCGCACCACCTTGGTACGGGTCATCGAGGGCACCGGAAAAATCGACATCGAGTTCGCCCCCCGCTTGGACTTCGGCCGGGCCCCCACCGGTCTGCATGTGATCCACGACGGCTTGGAGATCACCGGTGCCGCTGAGACCATGATGCTGACCGCGCCCGGGTTGAGCTGGGACATTGTGGACGACGGCCCCCACCAGACCGCGGTAGCCCATGTCCAGCTCGACGGCGCGCCGCTGGAGCTGATGCTGCGTTTGGGCGTTCCCGGCCGGTTTGGCTGGTCGGAGACTGCTGAGGCCGATCGCCGCGAGGCCACCGAGCAGTACTGGCGCGACTGGACAAACAAGCTCACGCTGCCGTCGGTGGCCGCCGAGGAAGCGGAGCGATCCGCGCTGGTGATCAAGGCACTGTGCCACCAGCCTTCGGGAGCGATCCTGGCTGCCGCCACCACCAGCCTGCCCGAGGTGATGGGCGGCGTCCGCAACTGGGACTACCGCTACTGCTGGCCCCGAGACGCCAGCATGAGCGCAGCCGCGCTGCTGGCTCTGGGCAGCAGCCAAGAAGCCTGTCACCTGCTCGATTGGATCCTGCACCGGGTGGAGCATCTCCCCGGTCCCGAACAGCTCCGCCCGGTGTACCCCCTGGTTGGCGACGAAGCCCTGCCGGAGGCCGTACTCCCCGAGCTTGCCGGCTACGCCGGGAGCCGCCCGGTGAGAATCGGCAATGCCGCTGAGCACCAAGTGCAGCTCGACGTGTTCGGCCCGGTGGTGGACTTGGCCTGGCGGCTGTGCGAGGCCCAAGTGACCCTCACCGACCAGCACTGGGAGGTAGTCAAAGCAGTGGTGGGAGCGGTGGCCTCCCGCTGGCACGAACCCGACCACGGCATCTGGGAGGAGCGCCGCCCGCCCCGACACCACGTCCACTCCAAGGTCATGTGCTGGATGGCGGTTGACCGGGCCATCAAGATCGCCCAGCGCATCGACCCCGAGCTGGCCTTGTACTGGAGCCCGCTCCGCCACCGGATCGCCGCCGACGTGATCTTGAACGGGTGGAACGAGCAGCGCCGCTCCTACACCACCGCCTACGGCTCGACTGACCTAGACGCCAGCCTGCTGTGGATCGGCTTGAGCGGGCTGCTGCCCCCCGACGACTCCCGCTTCGTGTCCACCCTCAAAGCAGTGGAGAGCGAGCTGCGCGACGGCCAAACGGTGTACCGCTACCGCCACGACGACGGGCTGCCCGGCATCGAGGGCGGATTCCTGATCTGCACGTCGTGGCTGATCGAGGCCTACGTGCTCATCGGCCAACTCGACGACGCCCGGGCCCTGTTCGACCGTTACCTCGACCTATGCGGCCCCACCGGGCTGCTCCCCGAGCAATACGACCCCGCCACCGAGCGCCTACTCGGCAACCACCCCCAGGCCTACTCCCACCTAGGCCTCATCAACGCCGCAATAGCCCTCTCCAAGGCCAACGGCGGGCTCTAGCCGGTTGAGGTTTGTTGACTCTCCGAGTTAGTTGGCGAGCGCCCACTCCTCCAGGTTCCAGGTGAAGCTCTCCAGGGTGGGGTTGTCTTGGACGTTCTGGAGTTTGTCGTTCCAGGCCAAGAAGAAGGGGAGCTGGTACACGGGTGTGTTGGGGAGGGTTTCCCACATGAGGGCGTCGGCCTGATTGAGCAGCTCCGCTTGGCTGTCAGCGTCAAGCGTGAAGGTGGCCTCGGTGAGCAGTTCATTGACCCGGTCGTCGACGTAAGCGCCGGGGTTGCTGTCGCTGCCGGTGCCGAACACTTGCAGGGCCGAAGTGGCCGGCAGCGGTCCGCCCACCCAGGCGAAGATCACCAGATCGAAGTCCCCGGGGGGGCCGGGGGGATCGTTGGTTGAGCCGAACACCGGCCCGAAGATCTCGCCACCGGGCAGGTTGTCGATGGTGATTCTGATCCCGGCTTCAGCCAACTGGTTCTGCACCAATTCCTGGAACTGCTCTCGGCGGTCGTTGCCGCCGGTGGTGCGGATGCGCAGACTCAGCTGTCGGCCGTCTTTGGCGTACACGTCGCCGTCGAGCTCCCAGCCGGCGGCTTCCAGCACGGCGCGGGCCGCGGCCACGTCTCTTTGTTGGAACTCAACCGGGGTGTTGTTCACATACTGGGCTTGGCCGTTCATGAAGATCCGGTTGCCCAGCGGTTGGGCCGCCTCGGAGAACGGCCGCATGAGCGCGGTCACGATCAGCTCTCGATCGAGCGCCAACGCGATGGCCTGGCGCGCCTCCACAGGGACGGTGGCGGTGTTGAACGTGATGTGCTCCCAGGTGGGGCCGAAGGTGATGGAGGAGTCCACTCCGCCAATGCCGCCGATCTGTTGCACTAAGTCCACTTGGGGTTGGGGATAGATCACGTCGACCTCGCCGTTCTCCAACGCAAGGGGCAGATTGCCCACGTCGCTGATGAACCGGAAGGTGACCTCGTCGATATGGGGTCCCTCTCCGAACCACGTGGGGTTGGCCACCAGGGTCAGATCGCTGCCCGGGTTGTACTCGTCCACCACATAGGGACCGGCGCCAAGTCCGGCGTCGGTTCGAAATCCGTCGCTCCAGTCGCGGCCCAGGTGGGCGGGCGGGAAGGGCCCGGAGAACAGCAGGATGTACTCCACGAATGGTTGGCCCTCTGGCCAGCTCAGCCGTACCGCTTTGTCGTCCACCACCTCCAAAGTGGCGCTGTCAAAGCCGGAAATGTTGGCGCAGTCGTCTTCGGGGTCGTTGCAGTTCTCGAAATAGAACACCATGTCGTCGGAGCTCACCGGAGTTCCGTCGCTCCAAGTGGCGTCGGCTCGCAGCCGATACTCCACCACCAGGGGGTCTTCTTGGATGATTGTGGGGAGGGATTCGCAGAAGTACGGCTCGAAGGAGAAGTCGGGCCGGGTCCGCGTACAGGTGGGCCACACCGCTCGGATTACCTGGCGGCCAGCCAGGAGGTTGTCACCTGCGGTCAGGTTGTTGAAGTTGGTGAGCTCCTGCTCCAGCCCGATGACCACGCTGGTGTACTCGTCTTCTTCCGGGCTGGGATCTTCGGCTTGTGTCGGGGCCGCCGCAGGCTCTTCACCTGAGGTCGGTGTCTCAGTGGTCTCTGAGGCATCCGGTGGAGGTGAGTCGTCGTCGTTGCCGCAGGCTGCGGCTAGCAGGACTAGTGCCAGAAACGCCGCGACCACTCGCGAATATCGATTGATCTTCGTGTGCTTTGTCATAGCAGGGTCAATTATTGCTGGCCTGAGGGTCACGGGGGCAAAGAACCTTGTTCGCGGGATGTCGCTGGGGTCGATAGCATGGGAGCGAAGGGAACATATCCGGGTGCCCGGCGGTTGTAACCTCAACCGGTAGCGAAAGAGAGAGCGCAGTGACATTGGAAACCGTCCGCAACCCAGCGGCCCTCATCGAGATCACCGAGTTGGTGGATCGGCTGCTGGACGCCATCGATGGAGAGCTCACCAGCCGCTCCCGGGTGGTAGACGGACTGTTGGACCTGCGTCTTGCCGCTGCTGATCTTCCTGAGGTGGTCGCCCAAGTGGACGACTGCCTGGCCGCGCTTCCCGGCAACACCACGGTGACCAACCTGTGGTGGATGGAGACGTTGGCCGACCTTCGCACGGCTGCTTCTAACTGATTCCACCGGCGGGTCTGCGGACTCGTATTTTGCGTAATTTCCGGTGGCTGGCGGGTCCTGTCACCTACGGCGGCTCGGCACGCGGTGGTGCCGAGTCCGCCTACGGCGCCACCCCCCAGCCACCTGGGTTTACTTTCTGTCCGCAGACCCTCCTCTGCTCTTTTGCTGCGGGCGGAGGTTCGGCTGCACTAGATGAATAGGGGGATACGCTCGCGAGTGCGACGGGAGGTGGCGAGATGACTGAATCCTCGGCTGCGGTGGTGGGGAGTAGGTTGCTTCGGAAGGAGGATCCTGAGCTGCTTACTGGGGAGGCCCGGTTTGTGGATGATCTGGACCTCACGGGGGCATTGTGGGTGGCTTGTGTTCGGAGTCCTCATGCTCATGCTCGCATTCGGTCTGTTGACCTGAGTGGTGCGCTGGCTGCCGACGGGGTGGTGGCTGCTTATTCTGGGGCTGACCTGGCTGAGTCTTGGGGGCCTTTGCCGTGTGCTTGGCCGGTGACCGATGACATGAAGAACCCGGCGCACCTTCCGATTGCGGTGGACAAGGCCAACTATGTGGGCGACGTGGTGGCAGTGGTGCTGGCCGATGATCGCTACGGGGCGGCGGATGCAGCCGCCCTGGTTGAGGTGGACTACGAGCCTCTCGACGCGGTGGTCGACCTTGAGGACGCCGCGGCCGACAGCCTGGTAATCCACGAGGATCTGGGTACCAATGCTTCCTACACGTGGGAGCTGACTCCCGATGCCGACGCAGTGGAGGCCGCATTCTCCGCGGCTGCCCACGTGGTGTCGGAGCGCTACATCCAGCAGCGATTGATCCCTGCGGCTATGGAGCCTCGGGGGGTGGTGGCGGTGCCTGCGCCGTTCGGAGGCGACATCACCATCTACTCGGCCACCCAGATTCCCCACATCCTCAAGGTCATGGTGGCCCTCACCCTGGGCCTGCCCGAGCAGAAGGTGCGGGTGGTGGCCCCCTCGGTGGGAGGCGGGTTCGGCTCCAAGCTGAACGTGTACGCCGAGGAGATCATGTGTACTGCTCTGGCGCTGCGCCACGGCGTGCCGGTGCGCTGGACCGAGGGCCGCTCCGAGGCCGCCGGTTCCACCATTCAGGGAAGGGGCCAGATCCAGGACATCGAGCTGGCTGCCGACGCCGAGGGCCGCATCAGCGCAGTGCGGGTGAAGCTGGTGGCCGACATGGGGGCCTACCTCCAACTTGTGACCCCGGGCGTGCCCCTCTTGGGCGCCTTCTTGTACCACGGCTGCTACGACATCCCAAACTATTCCTTCGTGTGTACGGGGGTGTTCACCAATATGACCCCCACCGACGCCTACCGGGGGGCGGGCCGGCCCGAGGCCACCTATGCCATCGAGAGAGCCATGGACTCGTTGGCCGCCGCGGTGGGGGTGGACCCCGCCGAGATTCGGCGGCGCAACTTCATCGGCCCCGAGCAGTTCCCCTACGAGTCGGCCCCTGGGCTGGTCTTCGACAGCGGCAACTATCCCAAGGCTCTGGAGCAGGCCCTGGAGTTGGTGGACTACGAAGGACTGCGGGCTCAGCAGGCCGAGCGGCGGGCCGCCGGCGATTCCCGCCATCTGGGGGTGGGCCTGTCTAGCTATGTGGAGATGTGCGGTCTGGCCCCCAGCCGGGTGCTGGCCTCGCTGAATTATGCGGCTGGCGGTTGGGAGTCGGCCACCGTGCGGGTACTGCCCACCGCCAAAGTGCAGGTGGTGACCGGCACGTCGCCCCACGGCCAGGGCCATGAGACGTGCTGGTCGATGATCGTGGCCGATCAGCTGGGCATCGATCCCGACGACGTGGAAGTGCTGCACTCCGACACCGCCATCTCACCGCTGGGGCTCGACTCCTATGGCTCCCGCTCTCTGTCGGTGGGGGGCACCGCGGTGTACATGGCCGCCGACAAGGTGATCGAAAAGGCCCGGCTGATTGCCGCCCACCAGATGGAGGCCAACGTGGAGGACTTGGAGTTCTCCGACGGCACGTTCCGGGTCAAGGGCCAGCCCGACGCCGAGATGCCACTGGCCGCAGTGGCCTTCGAGGCCTTCACCGCTCACAATCTGCCCGACGGCATGGAGCCCAACCTGGAGGGCCACATGACCTGGGATCCGCCCAACTTCACCTTCCCGTTCGGGACCCATGTGGCCGTGGTGGAGGTGGACACCGAGACCGGCGACGTGGAGATGGTGGACTACGTGGCGGTGGACGACTGCGGCAACCAGATCAACCCGATGGTGGTGGAGGGTCAAATTCACGGCGGCATCCTCCAAGGGGTGGCCCAAGCTCTGTGGGAGGAGGCCGCGTTCGACGCCGACGGCCAGCCCCGCAACGTGAGCTTCCTGGACTATTTGGTGCCGTCGCCGGCGGAGACCCCGTCGTTCCGCACCGATTCCACGGTGACACCCAGCCCCACCAACCCGATGGGGGTGAAGGGCATCGGCGAGGCCGGCACCATCGCCTCCACTCCGGCGGTGATCAACGCCATCGCCGACGCGCTGGCCCCCCTTGGAATCAACGATGTGGAGATGCCCGCCACGCCGGAGCGGATCTGGGGACTGATCTCCGGTTCCTAGAGCCCGCCGATCTGGCCGCTCATTTCTTGGACGGGCGTCGAGGTGGGCGTGGGGGTGGGGGTTGCGGTGGGGGCCGTGTAGTTCGCAGCGACGGTGTTGGACTTTTCACTCTCCTGATAACCAGAGCAATTTGAGTATCCCCCCTTTGGCCGGTCACCTCGATTAGGAGGTAACCATGTCATTGATGGAAAGGAACGGGCCGCCGGGCAGGACCAGGCGGCGGTTCACTAAGGAGTTCAAGGCTGACGCGGTGGCGTTGGTGTTGGACGGG
>JAJEEH010000042.1 GCA_022821105.1 Acidimicrobiia bacterium | reverse complement strand
GCCCGGGCCCTCCCCGGCGCCCCCGGGCCCGCCCCGCCCCTCGGGGGGGGGGTTTTGGGGCCCGAGGGCGGTTAGGGGGACCACGGCGATGCCGTCGGGGTACTCGAAGCCGTAGCCGCCGGCGGTTATGACCATGAGTTTGGCGGGTTCGCTCATCTGGTTGGTGTCTATGCGGTCTCGCAGTCGGCGCAGGGAGTGGACGCCTTCTTCGACGAGCTTTTCGCCGCCGAGCTTCACTTCGGCTGCCGCCCATCCGCGGTTGGCCATGCTGGTGAAGATCAGGTCCACTTCCAGCCCGGAGCTGTCGTGGTAGTGGGACAGCTCCCAGTCGTTGGCCTGGGCGTAGATCCTCAGGTCGCGCAGCACCAGCGATTCGAACATCAGCCCGTAGAAGCTCAGTTCCCCCATGATCTGCTCCTGGTTGGTCCGCAGGGCGGCCACGGCCAGAGACGGATCGACGAAGTAGCGCTTGGGCGTTTTGCGGAGCTCGGCCCGGGACCTCAGGTGCGGTCTCCACGCCGGTAGCTCCTCGGTGATGAACAACCGGGACAAGGCGGCCAGGTAGCTCTTCACTGTCTGGGGGTGCAGGGACTGGCCGTTGCCGCCCGCGTCCTCGCCCAGCGTCTTGAACGTCACGTCGGTGGAGGTGTTCCGCCCCAGAGAGGTGAGAAGCCTGCGCACTCCATTGGGGTCGCGGGCTATACCGTCGACGCGGGAGATGTCGGTGCGGCTTGTTTCGTCCAAATAGCCGCGAAGCTGCCTTTGGGCTGCTGCCGGGGAGTCGCCCAACAGTCCGGGCCACCCCCCTCGGCAGGTCAGGCCGACGATGTCTGTAAGGGTGAAGCCAGGCGCTGGCGCAGAGCACGGCTCAGAGGCCAACAGCCCGCCAAGGGAGACGTTTCCGCTCGACTCCCCGCTCTCGTGCAGGCTCATCGGGCGCATCTGCACTCGGATGATCCGGCCCGTGCCGGTGTGGCGGGTGGCGTCATCTGGCGGGTTGGCCGATCCGGTTAAGATGAACTGGCCCTTCTCGCCCCGGTCGTCGCAGGCCCGGCGCATGGCATCCCAAACATCGGGGGCGAGCTGCCATTCGTCTAGCAGGCGGGGCACAGGCCCCTTCAGGAGTTCCCCGGGGGAGATTTGGGCCGCCAGACGGTTCTCGAACACCTCATCGAAGGGCACCTCGCTGCGGGAATGGCGTCGGCCGGTCCACGTCTTGCCGCACGCCCGCGGCCCCTCGATAACCACCGCCGGTGAGGCTCGCAGCGCCGCGTCCACCTCCGCGTCCACCACTCGGGGCCGGTAACCGGCTGGCGTCAGTCGATCATCCATTCTCAACCACCCTAGCTGCCAGTACGCAACACGACAGCCCCCGATCGCGAAATTGTTGACCAGCCAATCGCGACATTATTGTACTTTCAGTCGCGTAATCCTGAGTCATTCAGCCGCGATTTCCTGAAATCGCAGTGGTGCCCTGCACGACCAACCAGAGGGGATGGCTGAGCGAGGTCGACGTCGCCGGATTCGGCGTCGCCCAAGCACACCTCCCGACCACCATCAGCGTCGACCGCGTCATCGAGACGACAGACACGAACGTCGGATCAGTCGCATTGCAGCAAATCCGAGAACTCATCGCCGACCTGCTAGGACTCTGACCCGCGAATCGGTCACACGTGGCGGACGTCCACGTCGTGCCAAACTTGGGCGGTGGCGAGGCGTTCCATGAGGGTCCTGTTTCTGGCGATGATTGAAAGCAATGCTTTGGGTTTGCGGGGTTCTAGTCTCTTGGGGCTGCGATTGAGCGGGAGTTTGCGCCACATCTACCAAGGGGCGTCGAGATCAATCTCCAGTTGAACTAGCTCTACGGCGCCGTCGGTGGCGAGTTGGCCGACCACTGAGAATCTGGGCACGAGCATGCCGGCCGCGATGAGGAGCCGGTAATCGGCGCGATCGGGAAACAGCTCGGGCAAGTCGTCAAATGACACAGCAAATTGCTCGACGATGCGCAGAAGCTCAAGGGATTGGAAATCGATGGCCGAAGGCTGTCCGTCGGGTCCACGCTCATCGGGGAGTGCCCGGTCGAGGTCACGGAAGAAATCCGAGGTAACCCGGACCACTCTTCGGTTGCCGCTCAAGCAGAGTGGGAAGGGTTGGGTGGGGAAGTCCGGCTTAGGAGGCGGCTGCGAATGCGATCAAGGTACTCGGGGGGAACCTCACTGAGGTCGGTGATGATGCTGGCTTGAAACTCAGCATCCTGCTCAGCAGGAGTGAGCTTCTCAAACTCCGCCACCGTCCAGATCTTGCGAGCCACAAACTCAGTATAGGGAATCGGCGCAGCTTTGAAACTCGCTAGGTGAGCATCCTCTTATTGGCTGGTCACCTCGATTGAGAGGTGTCCATGTCACACGTGGCGGATGTCCACGTCGTGCCAGGTGAGTATCCCCCCTTTGGCCGGTCACCTCGATTAGGAGGTAACCATGTCATTGATGGAAAGGAACGGGCCGCCGGGCAGGACCAGGCGGCGGTTCACTAAGGAGTTCAAGGCTGACGCGGTGGCGTTGGTGTTGGACGGG
>JAJEEH010000044.1 GCA_022821105.1 Acidimicrobiia bacterium | reverse complement strand
TGGTTTGGGCGGAAAGTGCCTCGGGTGTGATGGGGCCGGTTGCCTCTAGGTGGCCTCGGATGGTTTAGGTGGCTTTTTCGGGGCTGAGGGCGGTTTCGGCGAGCTCGGTGGTGGTCCAGAGGGGGGTGTTCTCGGGGTTTGCGATGGTGCGGACCCTGCTTTTGGCTTTCAGGGCTTCGTAGAGCTCTTGCCAGGCGGGGGTGGGGCGGGTGATTACTTGGGTGGTTAGTAGATCGTGGAGTTCGTCGGGGTTGCGGGGGTCGGGGGTTATTTCTTCTATTACTTGGGTTATGGCGTCTGGGGTGATTTGGGTGAGGGTGTGCTGGTCGAGGGTGGGGGGTTGGCGGTCTTGGCGGGGGCGCAGGCCTCGGGGAACGGTTACGGCGTTGGTGCGGCGGTCGACTATCTCGGCGTCGTCCAGGAAGGCGTAGGGGCGGGCGTTGACTATCTCGTGGCTGAGCGGGGAGGGCTCGGCGGTGTCGCAGAAGTGGGTGCTCACCTCGCCGGAGCGGATATCGGTGAGGAGCTGTTTGAGGCCGTCCACGTCGAGGGCCTCATGGAGGGTGTCGTGGAGGGTTTGGCGCACCAGCAGGTGGTTTGGGATCTCGATGGGGCCGGCCACGTTCTCCTGGCAGGCGGCCGCTCCGGGGAACACGGCGGCCATGATGTCGTCGGCCTCCATGCGCTGGATGGGGGGCGGGTTGCGCTTTCCGCCCCGGCTGCGCAGCACCACCAGGGCCCGGTTGAGGTTCCAGCGCCAGCGGGCGGTGAACATGGGCGAGTCCAGCACGGCCTGGGTGAGCACCTCCTCCACCGAGTCGGGGTGCAGGAACTGGGGGACGTCGCTCAGGGGGAAGCTGTGGTGGGGGCCGAGCGACAAGATGACGGCGTTGTCGTTGGCCGCGGCTTGGAGCTCGAAGTCGAAGCGGCGGCACAGGCGCTTGCGCAGGGCCAGGCCGAGGGCCCGGTTGATGCGCCCGCCGTATGGGGAGTGGACCACGAGCTGCTGGCCGCCGGTGTCGTCGAAGAAGCGCTCGAACACGATGTTGGTGTGGGTGGGGACGGTGCCCAGGGTGGCTTGGGCGGCGGCCACGTAGGTCACGGCCTGCTCGGCGATCTCGGTGGTGGTGGCGTGGGATTGGGCGAACTGCTTGGTGGCCTGGGCCAGGGATTGGTCGTTCAGGGGGTCGGCGCCTGGGGTGTTGGGAAACAGCCCAGATATATAGGCGCGCAGGTTGGACACCTGCTGGGACAGCTCGGCGGTGCGGGCGGGGGCCTCGCCCAGCCAAAAGGGGACGGTGGGCGGGGCGTCGCCGGCGTCGATCACCCGCACGGTGCCCGCGGCCACCTGCTTGATGCGCCAGGAGTGCGAGCCCAGAAGGAATATGTCGCCGGCCATCGACTCCACGGCCCAGTCTTCGTTGACGGTGCCGATGAAGGTGTCGTCGGGCTCGGCCACCACCCGGTAGTCGCCGTTCTCGCCGATGGCGCCCCCGGAGGTTAGGGCGGCCAGGCGTGCGCCCCTTTTGCCCCGCACTTCCTGGTTGATGGAGTCGTGGTGGAGGTAGGCGCCCTTGGGGCCCCGGCCGGTGACCACCCCGGTGGCGGCCTGTTCGATGGCCTCGTCGAACTGGTCTTTGGTGAGGTTGGCGTAGGGGGCGGCCTTGGTGAACATCTCGTAGAGGCCGTGGGTGGTGTGGTTGTCGTCGGCGGCGGCCTCGGCGATGAGCTGCTGGATGAGGATGTCGAGGGGGGCCTCGGGGGGGCAGACGGCGTCGAGCTGGCCCTGGTGTACGGCGTGGATCAGGGCGAGCGACTCGATGAGCTCGTCTCGGGTGAGGGGCCACAGGCGGCCCTTGGGGGTGCCGTGGCGGCTGTGGTTGGAGCGGCCCACCCGCTGGAGGAAGGTGGCGATGCTGCGGGGCGAGCCCACCTGGCACACCAGCTCTACCGGGCCGATGTCGATGCCCAGCTCGAGGGAAGCGGTGGCTACCAGGGCTTTGAGGTCGCCTGCTCTCAGGCGGTGCTCGGTGCGGATGCGGCGCTCGGTGGAGAGCGAGCCGTGGTGGGCGGCCACCGCGTCGTCGCCCAGGCGCTCGGCCAGCTGGTGGGCGATGCGCTCGGACATGCGACGGGTGTTGACGAACACGATGGTGGTGTGGTGCTCGGCGATGAGGGTGGCCATGCGGTCGAGGATCTGGTCCATCTGGGCGTGGGAGGCCACCGCTTCGAGCTCGTCGTCGATCAGCTCTAAGGCGATGTCGAGGTTGCGCTGGTGGCCGGTGTTCACGATGGTGCAGCGGGCGCCGGGCTCGGCGTTTGGGGTGATGTTGGCTCCGCTGGCGGCGTCGGCTCCTTTGGGGGGCCGATTGGGGGGGATGCCGGTGAGGAGGTCGGCGATGGTACCGATGGGGTGCTGGGTGGCCGACAGGCCGATGCGAGTGGGGCGGATGTTGGCCACGTGCTCGAGGCGCTCGAGGGTGAGGGCCAGGTGGCTGCCCCGCTTGTCTCGGGCGGTGGCGTGGATCTCGTCGACGATCACGGTCTCCACGGTGCGCAGCACCTCGCGGCTTTTGGCCGCGGTCACCAGCAAATAGAGCGACTCGGGGGTGGTGACCACGAAGTTGGCCGGTTTTTTGATCATGGCGGCCCGGGTGTGGGCGGGGGTGTCGCCGGTGCGCACCGCCACCGTGAGCGGCGGGGGCTCGAATCCCTGCTGGCGGGCGATCTCGGCGATCTCGGCGAGGGGGCGCTCCAGGTTCTCGGCGATGTCGGTGGCCAGCGCCTTCAGCGGCGACACGTACACCACCTGGCTGGCCTTGGCCACCGTTTGGCCGGCGGCGTGGCGCTTGTAGAGGTTGTCGATGGCGATGAGGAATCCGGCCAGGGTCTTGCCCGACACGGTGGGCGCAGCGATCAGCGTGTCTTGCCCCGAGGCAATAGCCGGCCACCCCTGGGCCTGCGCCTCAGTAGGCCCCCCCGGAAACCGCTGGGAAAACCAAGCCCCCACCGCCGGATGAAACCCATAGCCGACATCGGCGCAAACACCCGGCTCAACAGCCGCGGCACTGGAAGGGGAAGCCACGCCGACACACTACCGACAAGCTGTGACAGGATCGGCGGGTGCGGATGACGCTGAAAACTCCCCGCCTTGCGGTGTCGATTGTCGCTGTGTCTTTGGTTGCGGTGCTGCTGTCCCCTTTCGCCTCTGCTCAGACTGTTCAGGAGGTTGAGTCCAGGGACAGTCTGATCGCGAGCCAAGAGGCTCTGTTAAACGTGTACCGCTGCCTGTTCGGTGTGGACACTGCGATCGTTCCGGGCGGCTGCGCTGACGGCAAGCCGACTGTGCCCGCTGCGGAGGCCGGGCCGTTCACCGGCACGCCTTCTTCGGAGGAGGTCGGGCAGCGAGATGTGCTGATAGCGAATCAGGAGGCGTTGTTGAACGTGTACCGCTGCTTGTTCGATGTGGACACCCAGATTGTTCCCGGCGGCTGTTGGGACGGTGCGCCCGCGATCCCGTTCGTTCCCCCTGCTGAGGATGCACTGTTCTATTCGGGTTTGGTAGCTGGCCCTGACGCGTGCGGCGAGTTGGAGGGCCTTGAGCTGTATCCGTCAGACCAGGACGGCGACGGCGTTGCTGAGAGCTGCATATTGTCCGACGGGGCTGTCGCCACTGTGCCTGTGCATCCGAGATTCACCGAGTTGGTTTCGTACACCGACCTGCGGTTCCTCTTTGACAATTTCACCTGCGGCCTGCAAACCGACGGTGCCGTCGCCTGTTGGGGAAAGAGCAGCTACGGGGTGTTGGACAGCCCGCCTGAAGGCCGGTTCACGGCCATAGACGTCACCTACAACTTCGGGTGTGGACTCACGGCAGATAAGGCCATTGCCTGCTGGGGCGCCGACAAGCCCTCAACCAGCAGCAACCCCAGCCAGGGTCTCCGGAGTCTTAGGTGGACTGTTGCGGACATGGAAGGCCAGTACACCGATGTCGCTGTCTCCGGCTTTCGGAGCGGTCGAGCCGGCTTTGCCTATGCGTGCGCGATCCGCGACGGCGACCTCGGCATCTCGTGTTGGGGACACGGAGGAACGCGGGACGATGACCCGCCCGAAGGACAGTTCACCGCAATCTCCAAGGGGTTCAGCCTCTCCCGGTGCGCGATCAGAGTCGACCAGACCCTCGCCTGCTGGGGATCGGATTCCTCCGGCGCAACCGATTCGCCGCCCGGAACGTTCACAGCAGTCCATACAACTGGCTCGTTCACCTGCGGAATCAGAGTCGATAAGACGCTGGCGTGCTGGGGGAACAAGAACGGCTTGGACAGCGGGCAGACCAGCCCCCCTGAAGGCGAGTTCACCGCCATCGGTCTGTTGTCCTCATCCGCCTGCGGGATCAGAGTCGACCAGACCCTCGCCTGCTGGGGCTCCAATAATTTCGGGCAGACCGACTCGCCCGAAGGCCAGTTCACCGCCATCGAGGCCGGCTACCGACACGCGTGCGCGATCAGAACCGACCAGACCCTCGCTTGCTGGGGCGAAAATCGGGACGGCCGGGCCGACCCCCCCGAAGGCCGATTCACCGCCGTCAACGCCGATGTATTCAATTCATGCGGGATCAGAGTTGACGGCACCGCCGCCTGCTGGGGAAGAAACCAACACGGAAAGAAAGCTCCCGACCCGCCAGTAGTCTGGCAACGCCAGCCGACATCCATTCCAGATTCGAGGTTGTTGCTGCTGGCAGAGATCATTGCCGAAGCGCCGTATCTGGAACCTTATGTGCAGCCATATGCTCCGAGCCGGGGAGACAACCTCGCAGCGCTGCGGGCCTGCATGGAACTGGGCGACGCGGCGATAGCCGATCCGTCCGGCGCTTCCTTGGCACTGTGCTCGACAATAGTCAGGTTAACGACATGGGCAATTGACCACGCTCTCGTCGACGACCCCGCATGTGTGCATGAGCAGCGGCGACGATATTTGACCCTGCCGTATGACTCGAACCGCATCGTCGGATGGGCCGAGAATTGCAGTTCCCAGCTCGACCCGTTCCCGAACGGGACATGGATCGAGCGATGCCGGGCAGTCATGGGACTGGTATCGCCGCCAGCCGCAGAGCTGCCGGCAGACCAAATAGAAGACGAATACTGCATACCCGTGACCCAAGAAGATCTGGACCGCTGGGGACGCTGCTTCGAACTGATACGCCTACGCGTTGCCGGGCTGCGCGCCGAAGCCACAGCAAGGGACCCCGACAACCAGTGGCCGATCAACCTCAACATCGATCCGAAACCAAGGGACATGAGCTACTCGTGTTGAGGTGTCGCCTCAAGCGGAGCGTCATCGTTGGGTTGACCTGGGGGTTTCGGGGAGTAAGTGTCACTGGCGTCCGTACAATTTAATGCATGGAAGTTGCGTTGAATCCCGGCACACAGCCCGGTGCCAACAGAGTTGACGCCAGCGTTGGCTGGGGTCTTGAGTTCCCGGATTTCTCTGAGGCGGGTGCTTCGGAGTTGTTGGGGTTGATGGGCCAGGTTGATCTGTTGCGACGCCGGGCCGAGGGGTATCTGGTGGGGTTGGTAGTGCGATACGGGGAGCTGGAGGGCCCCGGCGCGGCGGCCACGGTGTGCCACCAGTTCGGCATCAGCGCTTATCGGGCCCGCCGGTTGGCCAAGACGGCCCGAGGCATGGCGGCCATGCCAGCCATGTCTGAGTATCTGGGCGCGGTCCAAAACGGGCGGATATCTGCCGATCAGGCCGGGATGGTGGTCGAGTCGCACCAGCGGGCGCCGATGAGCACCCAGGACCAACAAGAACTGTTGGAACTGGGCGGCTGGCAGGGTCACGATGAATTCAAGAAGACCGTGGCGGCGCGTGAGGACCAGCGACTTGCCGCCGACGGCATGACCCGCGCCGAGCGCCAGCAGGCCCGCCGCGGCGCCAAGGTGTTCGACGGCACTGGCGACATGGTCGTGTTGCACGCCGAGTTCGACCAGGTTGCAGGCGACAGGGTCAAGACCGCGCTGGGCGCCATGAGCGCCAAGATGCTGGCCGACGACGTTGCCTTCGACCCGATCCGCACCTTCGAGCAGCGCAACGCCGATGCGTTGCTGGCGCTCATCACCCAGCAGCCCGCCGCTGCCACCCCCGAAGAGGTAGCTGCCGGGGTGGCAGGCGGACCGGAGTGCGGTATCCGCCCGCAGAAGACTGTGCTGGTGGTCTCTGCCGAGTACGACGTAATCGAGGGCCGGCTGAAGAACGCCGGGCTGATCGACGGCACGCCTATCGATCTAGACGAGCTCCGTCGCATCGCCTGCGAAGCCGACATCGTGCCGATGATCTTCTCCGCCGACGCCCAGCCCCTTTACTTGGGCAAAGCTCAAAGAGCGCCCACCAAATCGCAAAAACTGGCCCTCTACAAGAGAGATCGCGGCTGCATCGGCTGCGGCCTCCGACCACAAGTCTGCGACGCCCACCACATCGTGCCCTGGGACCAAAACGGCCCCACTGACATCACCAACCTGGTGCTGTTGTGCCCCCGCTGCCACAAAAAAGTCCACAAGCACGCCCACCACATCCAACACGACCCCAAAACCCGCCGATACCACCTCCTACCCCCACCCCGCCCCAGCCCCACAACCCATCCGCCGCCCGCCGAACAACTAGCCGCCGCCTAGCAACTGACTGCCGCCTAGACGTCTGAGTATCCCCCCTTTGGCCGGTCACCTCGATTAGGAGGTAACCATGTCATTGATGGAAAGGAACGGGCCGCCGGGCAGGACCAGGCGGCGGTTCACTAAGGAGTTCAAGGCTGACGCGGTGGCGTTGGTGTTGGACGGG
>JAJEEH010000017.1 GCA_022821105.1 Acidimicrobiia bacterium | reverse complement strand
GCTGGCGCCTCGATCCGGGCAAAGGCGGGTCGTGGACCGGGGGCGATGCCGATATCACCAACGACGGCACGTTGTGGCGGCTCACCCGTCGAGGCCAGCCGGAGCGCCATTCCAGCGCCGATGACGACACCGAGCGGATCTGGTGGAGCGATACCGGTGTCCACCAGAACCTGACGTTCAGTGTGCAGCCCGACCCGGTATCGGGCATGCAGTGCTGGCACCAGCGGGTGCGGGTAACGCCCGCGCAGCCCGGGGACGCCCCGGGCGACGTTGTGGTGGACACCGCCGAAGCTCGCACGGCCTACCAGGAGTGGCTGGCCATGACCCGCCCGGCTCCCGGCCCCGGCGGTTTACGCCGGCCCCTGTGGTACTCCCGACCGCTCAAACCCGCCCCTGTTGCTTATGCACTTTGATTTCCCCCTTGCACCCGGATTCCCATTCAACGGAGGATGAACAAATGACCCGCATGACTCCTAGCGAAGCGTTCGTGGAGACGATGGTCGCCCACGGCGTGGACACCATCTTCGGCATCATGGGCAGTGCGTTCATGGATGCCATGGACATCTTCGAGCCGGCCGGCATCGAGCTGGTGCCGGTGGTCCACGAGCAGGGCGCGGCCCACATGGCCGACGGCTACAGCCGAGTGAGCGGCCGCCACGGGGTGGTGATCGGCCAGAACGGGCCGGGCATTTCCAACTGCGTGACCGCCATTGCCGCCGCGTTTTGGGCCCACAGCCCGGTGGTGATCGTGACCCCTGAGACCGGAACCATGGGCATCGGCCTGGGCGGCTTCCAAGAGGCCAACCAGCTCCCGATGTTCGAGGAGTTCACCAAGTATCAGGGCCATGTCAACAACGAGCACCGCATGGCTGAGCTGACCGGTCGGTGCTTCGACCGGGCGTTGTCGGAGATGGGCCCCACCCAGCTCAACATCCCCCGCGATCGCTTCTACGGCGACATCGACGTGGAGATCCCGGCACCCCAACAGCTCGATCGGGGTCCGGGGGGCGAGCGCACCCTGAACGAAGCCGCCGAACTGCTGGCCAACGCCTCGTTCCCGGTGATGGTCTCCGGCGGCGGGGTGGTGATGGGCGACGCCATGGCCGAGACAGTGGCGCTGGCCGAGCGGCTGGGTTGCCCGGTGGTGAACAGCTACTTGCACAACGACTCCTTCCCGGCGTCGCATCCCCAGTGGTGCGGGCCTCTCGGCTACCAGGGCTCGAAGGCGGCCATGCGCTTGATCTCGCGGGCCGATGTGGTGCTGGCGCTGGGCACTCGGCTCGGCCCGTTCGGCACCCTGCCCCAGCACGACATGGACTACTGGCCCAACGAGGCCAAGATCATCCAGGTGGACGCCGACAACAAGATGCTCGGGCTGGTCAAGCGCATCGACGTGGGCATCTGCGGCGACGCTGGTGCGGCGGCCACCGCGCTTCTTCAGCGCCTGGAGGGCCGGGAGCTGGCGTGCGACGCCACTCGGACGCAGCGGGCGGCCGAGATCGCCAACGACAAGGCCGACTGGGAGGCCGAGCTGGACGACTGGATCCACGAGACCGACGACTTCAGCGTGGACATGATCAAGCAGGCCACCGAGGAGCACTACAACTGGATGCATCCCCGCCAGGTGCTGCGCGAGCTGGAGACGGCCATGCCCGAGCGGGTGATGGTGTCCACCGACATCGGCAACATCAACTCGGTGGCCAACAGCTATCTGCGCTTCGAGGAGCCCCGGTCGTTCTTCGCCGCCATGAGCTGGGGCAACTGCGGCTACGCGCTGCCCACCATCATCGGGGCCAAGAAGGCCGCACCGGACCGGCCGGCGGTGGCCTACGCCGGCGATGGAGCGTGGGCCATGAGCATGGTGGAGACCATGACCGCGGTGCGCCACAACATCCCCGTTACCGCGGTGGTGTTCCACAACCGCCAGTGGGGGGCGGAGAAGAAGAACCAGGTGGACTTCTACGGTCGCCGGTTCGTGGCCGGCGAGCTCGATGGCGGTGAGGATTGGTCGGAGGTGGCCCGGGCCATGGGCGCCGACGGCGTTCGGGTGAACGAGCTCGAAGAAGTGGGCCCCGCGCTGACCAAGGCCATCGACGCCCAGATGAACGGCGGCCGCACCACCGTCATCGAGGCCATGTGCACCATGGAGCTGGGGGACCCCTTCCGCAAAGACGCCCTAAAGCGCCCCACCCGCCACCTGGACAAGTACGAGGACTACGTCTAAAAGGCAGGGTAGAAGGCCCAGCATCGATGGGGTAGGGTGGACTCGGCCCGATCCCGGTCCGGTGCCGAGTACGAGGTTGAAGGACCGGACCGGGTGGGCCGAGACACCCTTCCGGTCAGGCTATTATGCTTGACCTAGTTTCAGTGATTTTTAGATCATTTCAAGCAAAGACACTCATCGACGTGTTGGCGGGGTCGCGGTTGCGGCTGAAGAAGCCGACCTCGATCGGCAGGCCGGTGTAGCGGCCCTCGATAACCAGCGGGTGGCGGTCGTGGTCGAGGCCGCCTTCCACTGAGGTGATCAACTCGGCCATCACATGTCCGGCGACGCCGGTGTTTTTGAACTGGTTGCCGCTGGTTCCAATGGCCACATAGAACCCATCGAGTTCAGTGCGGTCGTAGACGGGGACCCAGTCGTCGCTCACGTCGTAGAGGTCGGCCACGCCCTTTTTCTGGCGAGGGACTCCCAGTTCAGGCATCCGCCGGCTGGCCCGCAGCACCTGAGCCTCCCACTGGCTCTCGCTGACTGTTTCGTCAAAGTGATCGGGATCGGCCCAATCGGGCTCGTCGCAGGCCGGATCAGCGCTTCCGATCAGGATGTTGTTGCCCACTTCGGGGCGAAAGTAGATCCCGGTGTCGTGATCGGCGGTCACATGGCCTTCGGATTCGTAGTCGAACCCCGCTGGCGAGGGCACGATGTGTACTTCATGGCGCATGGCCCGGGTCTTGATTCTCATGGTGTCGTAGATGCCGGCCATCTGGTTGATCACGTTGGAATGCGGTCCGGCCACATTGACAACGACCGGTGCATGGACCTCGGTGCCGTCGACCAGTTCCACACCGGCGGCCCGACCGCCTGATCGCAGAATGTCGGTGACCTGTGAGTTGAAGTGGAAGTGGGCGCCTTCGGCCTCTGCCGCCCTCTGGAGGTTGTGGGCGCAGAGCTGCGGGTCGTTCACATATCCAGCCGAGGGCGAGTAGATGGCCCCGGTGAGCCTTCCACCCGGTTCATCCCAGAAAGCCTCGTCTGTGGGGCGCTTAGGTGGGCCGAAGCTGCCGTGATCGAAGATCGGAAGACGCTGGGCGAGGTCTTCGAGGGACCAGTCCTCGAAGGGAATGCCGAGCTCTTGCCAGATGGCCCGCACCCGCTGCGGGTGGTCGGAGTCGTCGGTAAGCAGCATCAGCTTGCCGCACTGGCGGAATTCGATAAGCCCGTTCTCGTCGTCGACGCCGATGTACTCGGGCCAGTTGAGCCAATAGTGCAGGCCCTCCCACGCCAAGATGGTCCCCGGCTTCGTCGAGTAGCTGAACCTCACGATCGCACTCGAGTTGAGCGTCGACCCCGATCCCGCCGCCGCGTTCTTGTCCACGCACACCACCCGCCACCCCCGCCGCGACAACTCCAGCGTCGTAGCCGCCCCAATGGCCCCAGCCCCGATGACAATCGCATCAAAGCGATCACGCCCACCCCGCAAAGCAGGAGAATGTGCCGGGTTCATTGACTGTCAACTCTATGTAAGGATTTGCTAACTGACATCGCGTGAATACTCCAGGCTGCTCAAGCGAACGCCCCTTATCCTCCTAGTCAACCTAGAATTCGTCACTCAGCAGATTGTCAGCACCAATTCGCGCACACCCGCCCACGTAGGCGTGTGCGCGATTTGGTAACCCCCTGGTCAGATGCTTGGGTTTCTGAATTTTGGCGCGCGTTTTGCCCGATTCTGGCGCGCTTTACCCGTTTTCCCAGGTCAGGGGGTTGCTGAATTCCTTGCAACTTGCTTCTGCTATTGACTTGCCTCAGCGGTTCGTCGGCCGTTTGCAACGAGATCTGAACTTGCAGTCCGGTTTGAGGTCGCTGGAGTATTGTCGTTGGTCTTTGGCGAGGGCCGAGAGATCAGGAAGAGCGCTGATTATGGGCCTATCGCGGTGAATTGGCGCTCCTAGTTGGCGGCTGGAGCGAGTGGGCCTCGATTCAGCTACAATTCAATCTATCACGCGTTCATTTCACGTTGTTGGGAGGAGGTGAGAGCTGTGCCAGCTGATATTTCCATTGCGGAGGAGGTCCGCCGCTGGGCTGCCGAAGCTCCTGCCAGCTCGATTTTAGATGCCCGTGAGGCCCCTAGCGGGCCGTCTAACGCGGCGCGGATCGAGTTGTCCAGACTGGCGTCTGATCCAGAGTCGCCTATCTCTTTCGTTCGCAGGCATATCTATTGGAAGGGCGAGCACGAGAAGAACAGTTGGGACGACGCGCTGGGAGAGCCTGTGGATTTCGTCGCTGCTGCCCTCCATGTTGCGGGGCTCGGGGCCGGCCTGGCGGGCTACTCGGCGGCGCGCATGTTCGGGTGGACGCACCAAATGCTCATCTCTCCGGAGGTCGCAGTGGTGGGCACCCCCCCGCGGGGCTTCGAGAACCATGTGCTGTTCCACTCCCGCAAGAACGCTGCCCGCCGCTCGCTGTCAGCGTTCGAGATCGCATTGCTCGAGGCGACGATTGGGTTTGTCCACACTGGCGGGTTCGACATCGAGTACAAGCCCGGCCATGACCGCTACTGCGCGTGGGAACAGCAGGCCCATGATGAGTCGGAGTGCCTATGGGGATGGCCTGACGCGCTAAGCGCCTTCGCTGGCTCCCTCCACGACAGCCAACACAGATGGGGAGGCCTCGACCCTGCCCAGTTGGTCAAAGCTGCAAGCAGCGAGTGGATGGGCGGCAGCGAGATGCGTTCAATGATCGGAGACCTCGCCGATGTCATCTCAAACCACCAGCGGGCGACATCTCAGTGAGGCTCTGCGGCTTTCCTCTCGGGAACGGCCGCACCTGTCGGCGGCGTGTCCGCAGCGGAAGGTGCTTCCAGCACAAGGGGAAGACACCCAAGCCAGACAACAGCAATAGCGGGACAAAGCAGATTGCCAGCAAATCGAGAAACAAGCGGCAACAGCAGGCAAACAGGCCACAGCGCCCAAACCTTGTGGGCTGAGTATCCCCCCTTTGGCCGGTCACCTCGATTAGGAGGTAACCATGTCATTGATGGAAAGGAACGGGCCGCCGGGCAGGACCAGGCGGCGGTTCACTAAGGAGTTCAAGGCTGACGCGGTGGCGTTGGTGTTGGACGGG
>JAJEEH010000006.1 GCA_022821105.1 Acidimicrobiia bacterium | reverse complement strand
ATGGTTCCACCCACGATGAACTCGGGCACATAGGCGCCTCCAGACAGCCATGTGAAGTAGGGCTGAGCCCAATTCTCCAAGCGATCAGCCACCTCCTGGGTCGGAATCTCCCACTCGCCGGCTGGGGTATCGCAGGACCATACGGCCCAGGAATCCGTTCCCGAGCCATAGGCGCGAACGATGTCGGCGAATGCGATCAGCCTGGCCGGGTCATCGCCGTACACCAGTTGTTACCACGGCGACAGCACTTCAGCTGTTGTGTCCACTGTGGGCGTGCTCTCGACAGGGGGCTCGACGGCGGGAGTGCTGTCGTCTTGTTTCTCCGCGGGCTTGCCGTCGACGCAGCCGCCGGGCACGATCTGGGTGTCGACGTTGATGAGGCAGCGATAGGTGTTCAGCAGAGATTCCTGGTTGGAGATCAAGTTGTCTCGGGCGTCCACCTCGCTCTGTGTCGGCGTTCCCGCGAATTCATCCGGCCGGGGGACATCGTCGGCGGGCTTGCCGTCGACGCAGCCGCCGGGCACGACTTGGGTGTCGACGTTGAAGAGGCAGCGATAGGTGTTCAGCAGTGATTCCTGGTTGAAGATGAGATTGTCGCGCTCGGTGATTTGGCTTTGGAGGGGGTCATGGGATTGCAGGTTGTGCGCACTAGCCACCGCATTCACCAAGGTCGGTACCAGTGCGACCACCACAAACGCGGCGACGAACTTCCAAATCCGGTGGTTAACCCTCATGCGGAGCGAGGTTAGGCAAACCCTGTAATCCCTACCAAGGAGGGCCTTTGGAGAGTACCGTGGGCCGGTGCTGCGGTTGAGCGACGAGGTCTACTCGGAGGTCATCGCCCATGCGTTGGCGGGGCTGCCCAATGAGGCGTGTGGACTCTTGGCGGCTCCGGCGGGGGGAGAGGTGGCCAATCGGTTCTTTCCGGTGCGCAATGCGGCGGAGTCCAGCCAGATCTACCGGCTGGATGATGCCGAGTACCTCCAGGTGGAACAGACCGCCGACGACGAGGGGCTTGCTCTGGTGGCGGTGATGCACTCTCACACCCACACCACCGCCTATCCATCGCCTACTGATGTGCGCGATGCCTCGGCCTTCGATCCCTTCGGAGCACTGCTCTATGTGATCGTGTCGTTGAAGGATCCTGAGCCCGCGCTGCGCTGCTACCGGATCGTCGACGGGGCCATTTCCGAGGAACCGGTAGCCGTCGAGGGGTAGGCATCCGGGTAATCTGAGGCCCGTGGCCGCGCACAAATCGGTGATCGATCTGATCGGGAACACCCCCATGGTCGACGTCAGTGTGCTGTCGCCGAACCCGTCGGTGGCCATCCACGTCAAGCTCGAAGGGGTGAACCCGGCAGGGTCGGTCAAAGACCGGGTGGCGCGCGAGATGATCCTCGAGGCCGAGGCCGACGGGACCCTGGAACCGGGCCGGACCATCATCGAGCCGTCGTCGGGCAACACCGGGATCGCCTTGGCCATGATCGCCCGACTCCGGGGCTATCCCATCAAGATCGTCATGCCCGAGAACGTCTCAGCCGAGCGCCGCCAGCTCCTGGAGGTGTTCGGGGCGGAGATCATCTGGTCGCCGGGGGCCGAGGGGTCCAACGGGGCCGTCCGCATGGCCCAGAGGCTGGCCGACGACAACCCCGAATGGGCGTTCCTCTACCAGTACGGCAATGAGGCCAACCCCCGGGCCCACTACAACACCACCGGCCCGGAGATCTACGCCGACTGCCCCGAGATCACCCACTTCGTGTCAGGGCTGGGTACCAGTGGCACCTTGATGGGAGTGGGCGCCTATCTCAAAGAGCGCAAGCCCACGGTGCAGGTGCTGGCCGTGGAGCCCCCCGCCGGGGAGATAGTGGACGGCCTGCGCAGCCTGGACGACGGGTTCATCCCCCCGGTCTATGAGAAATGGGGCGGCGACCAGCTCTTGGACGGCAAGCGCATCGTGCGGCCCCGGGAGTCGATCGAGTGGACCCGGCGGCTGTCTGAGGAGGCCGGCATCTTCGCCGGCATTTCCACCGGTGCAGCACTGGCCGGGGCCGCTCGGGTGGCCGAGCGAGTGGACGAGGGCGCGGTGGTGGTGGTTTCGGCCGACGGCGGCTGGAAGTACCTGTCCACCGGGGCGTGGACCGACCCTATAGACCAGGTGACGGCTCGAGCCGAGTCGATCATCTACTTCTGAAAGCAGCCTGGAAAAAATTTCCATCGAGACAGGTTTTGTGGTCCTTGATGTGCTATAAGCACCCCGCGCTGCTACGATTCCCATACCCAAACCACACCACCACGCTGGAGCACTGCTCCAGCCGAACGGCCTCGACTCATCCCGCCAGAGTCGAGGCCGTTCCTCTTTAGGCTCTTGTATGGTGCCCCAGTGGTCGAAACAGCCGGGAAGAACCAAGAATTGAGGCGTGTCCAATGAGAGCAGGTCAACGATGAGAAGCGACGGCCGAGCGGCGGACGAGCTGCGGCCCATCGGCTTCGAGCGGGATTTCACCGAGATGGCCGACGGCTCGGTGCTGGTCTCGTTCGGCCGCACCCGCGTGCTGTGTACTGCTTCGGTCGATCCAGATGTGCCCCGGTGGATGAAGGGCCGGGGCAAGGGGTGGGTGACCGCCGAGTACTCCATGCTCCCGGGGTCGTCGCCGGAGCGGGTCAACCGGGAAGCGGCCCGGGGCCGCCAGTCGGGCCGCACCCAGGAGATCCAGCGGTTGATCGGGCGCTCTTTGCGGGCGGTGACCGATGCCGCCAAGCTCGGCGAGCGCCAGGTGATCTGCGACTGCGATGTGCTCCAAGCCGACGGCGGCACCCGCACCGCCGCCATCAGCGGCGCCTATGTGGCGCTGCACGACGCCTTCACTCGGCTGGTGGTCGCAGGCCAGATCGAACAGCACCCGATGATCGAGGCGTGCGCCGCGGTGTCCGTCGGCGTCATCGACGGAACGCCTTCGCTCGATCTGCCCTACGAGGAGGATGTGTCCGCCGAGGTGGACATGAATGTGGTGATGACCGAGTCGGGCCGCTTCGTCGAGGTGCAGGGCACCGCCGAGGGCCAGCCGTTCGGTCGGGATGAGCTTGATGCCCTGTTGGACTTGGCCACTTCGGGAATCGAGCAGATCATCAAGCGGCAAAACGAGCTGCTGGCCGACCCGCCCCCGTCCCGTTGAGCCTCGCCTCAGGTGAGCGACCGCGATTGGTGGCGGCCACCGCCAATCCCCACAAGCTGAAAGAGATCTCCGCCATCTTGGGATCGGCGGTGAAGCTGCTGCCCCGGCCGGCCGATCTGGGGGAGGTCGTGGAGGACGGCGACACCCTGGAGGCCAACGCCCGGCTGAAGGCGGCCGCGGTGTGTGGGCACACCGGACAGGCCGCAGTCGCCGACGACACCGGCCTGGAGGTGGCCGCACTGGGAGGCGCTCCGGGCGTGCGGTCGGCCCGCTATGCCGGCGAGCAAGCCGATGACGCCGACAACCGGGCCCGGCTGCTGGACGAGCTCGAAGGGGCAGTCGACCGGTCGGCCCGTTTCCGCACGGTGGCAGTGGTGGTGTTCCCCGACGGCCGCGAGCTGCTGGCCGAGGGCATGATGTCGGGAGTCATCGCCGCCTCACCCCGTGGAGATGGAGGCTTCGGCTACGACCCGGTGTTCGTCCCCGATGGGGGAGACGGGCGCACGTTCGCCGAGATGTCGCCCGACGAGAAGAACGCAATCTCCCACCGGGGCCGGGCTTTTCGGTCTTTGGCCTCCCAGTTGGGCCTGTAGCCTGACCCCATCAAGCTACGCGCCAGTGGCGGAATTTGGCAGACGCGCAGGGTTTAGGTCCCTGTGGGCGCAAGCCCGTGTGGGTTCAAATCCCACCTGGCGCACATGACTGATTACTTTCGGCGGGTTGTTACTGGGGTGGATGGGGATGGTCATTCGGTGGTGGACAGTGATGGGTTGCCGCCGGTGGTGATCAGTCCTCGTCATCCTGAGCAGTTCCTTACCGCGATATGGGCGGTGGACGAGCTTCCGGCCAGCTATGACGCCTCGGGTGATCGGGATGGCTTTCGGCTTTCGCCGCTGCCGGGCGGGGTGAACATCATCCGCAACAAGCTGCCGCCCGACTCGGCGGTGTATGTGGACGCCGACGGCAATCCTCGCCCGGTGGGCGACGAGGAGAATCTCCACCGCACTGCCACGGTGGACTTCATCTGCGTGTTGGAGGGCGAGCTGTGGCTGGTGTTGGAGGGCGACGACGACGTTCACCTCCGCGCGGGGGACTGCGTGGTACAGCGGGGGACTGTTCATGCGTGGCGCAACCGCACCGACCGGCCGACCACGTTTCTCGCGGTGCTCTTCGACGCTGACGAGGACACGCTGGCGGCAACCCCGATCGGACCGGAGGCGCTGTGAGCGAGCCCCGGGAAAGCGGGTCGGACAGCGAAGCCCGGCGGGCCTGGCGGGATCTGCTCGGCGCGCTGGCGGAAATCGACGCCGACTGGATTGGGCCGCAGCGGGGCCTGGCCCCCGGCCGGGAGCACTTGGGCATTAGGGGACTGAGCATGGCGCTGTGGGGGGCGCTGGACCTCTACCTGGAGAACGAGCCGGAGCGGCCTCATTTTGTGCGCCTTATCTCCCCGTACCGGAAGTGGGGCGACAACCCCGACGCCATCTACTTCTTCGCCCCGCTGCGGGGCGATCTCACCTACCGGGTTTGGGGTCGACGAGGTCGGGAGGTCTACCTGTCGCTCACCGTGCACGGAGGCGACCGCGACGGCCACTGGCCAACCCGGGTGGTGGGCGAGCTCAACATGGACGACATGGCGTTCGATGAAGACGGCGCCTTCGAAGTGGTGCTGTCGCCCGACGCTCACGGGGGCAACTGGATGGAGTTGGCCGAGGACGCCGGGTCGGTGGTGGTGCGGTTCTACTTCAACGAGGCACAAGCCGCCTCGGCCCAGCCCGAACTGGTGCCCGATCTGCGCATCGACGTCGTCGACGGGCCCGAGCAGATCCCGGTGCCCGACGACGAGACAGTGGCCCGTCGCCTGAGGCGGGTGGAGGCGTGGGTGCGCTCGAAGTTCGGCGGACAGATGCTCGGCCCCCAGCCCCGGCGCCGCCCGAGTTGGTACTCCGAGGTGCCCAATCAAATGGGCCCGCCGGTGGACTGGACCGACGGCGACGGCGGCGGATGGGGGGCGGTGGACATCGCCTACTCGGCCGGCGAGTACGAGCTGGCTCCCGACGAGGCCCTGGTCATGCAGGGGCAGCTGCCCGAGGGCCTGTTCACGAACGTGGTGATCTGGAACGAGCTGGGCCAAACGGCCGACTACCTGGAGCGCACCGTGTCGCTGAACGACACCCAGATGGAAATAGGCGCAGACCGCCGCTACCGGGTGGTGATCGCCCACCGCGACCCTGGCGTGCCCAACTGGCTGGACACCTGCGGCGAGCCCCGGGCCGCGGTGTTCTGGCGCTTCATGCTCCCCGCCGAACCCCCTCAGGCACCGGTGTGCACGGTGATGCCGGTGGATCGGGTGGCCGAGACGCACTAGCGGGCCGGTACGATTGTGGCCATGACCGAACCCGTTTTGTTCGAGCCGGGCAGCCCCGAGCGCGGCGCATTCGAGATCTTCAACCGGCTTCTGAAGAATCGCATCGTGTTTCTCGGAACCGACGTGAACGACGACATCGCCAACTACATCACCGCCCAGCTCTTGTATCTGGAGGGCGAAGACTCAGACAAGGACATCTGGCTCTACATCAACTCCCCGGGCGGGTCGGTCACATCGGGCATGGCCATCTACGACACCATGCAGTTCATCACCCCCGACGTGGGGACCATCTGCATGGGCCTGGGCGCATCAATGGGCCAGTTCCTTTTGTGCGCCGGTGCTCCGGGCAAGCGCTACGCGCTGCCCCACGCTCGGATCATGATGCACCAGCCCTCGGGAGGCGTTCGGGGCCAGGCCGCCGACATCGCCATCCAGGCCGAGCAGCACGCCTACGTGAAGTCGCTGCTGGCCGAGCGCATTGCCACCCACACCGGCCAGTCGGTGGAGCAGGTGGAGGCCGACTCCGACCGCGACCGCTGGTTCACCGCCGAAGAGGCCAAGCAGTACGGCATCATCGACCACGTGATCGTAAAACGCGGCGAGATGCTCTAGGGGTCAATCTCTCTCTGTGCCATCGGTCAGCCCGGGACGTTCAGGTTCACCTCGCCGGGAATCCTGTCGGCCCTATCGGGGTCGATGAAGACGACGGGACTTACCCAGTCCAGTTCGAGGCCGCACTGCTCCACCGAGTAGCGGTTCAGCTCGGCTGCGGCTTCCCCGCTGGCCGCCAGCTGCTCCGCATCTAGCCCGGCTGTCTCCGCACCGCTGAACGCCGCGATGACGAGGCTGGAAGTTTCGATGATGGCCGCCAGCGACGGCTCGATCTCCAGCGGCGACACCCGGCGAATGGCCTCGAATTCGTCGACTACCGCCTTGGCGGCGCTGGGATCCTCGGAATAGTCCGCGGCCAACGCGCCCTCCGGCCCGAAAGCGGTTTCGAGGCGCTCGCAGAAGCCTTCCAGGCTGGGCTGGTCGTCATTGCCGCAGGCACTGAGAGCAAGAGACCCCAGCATCGAGGCACCAATGAGCAGGGCCAGTGAAACCGAAATCGGCCGTCGGCGGGCAACACCTGGCATCTTCAGCAGGCGGGCACCGTCAGGAGTGAGCGGCAGCTTCTCGCAACTCGCCGATGGCGTGGTTGAAACCCAGTTCGTGGGAAAACACCGCGCTGCCGGCCACGAACACCCCCGCCCCGGCCTGGGCGGCGGCTCCGATGGTGGACCGGCCGATGCCGCCGTCGACCTCCAGCTCCACGTCGTGTCCGCCCTCGTCGATCATTGCCCGCACCTCGGCCACCTTGGACTCCATTGCCGCGATGTACGACTGGCCGCCCCATCCGGGGTTGACGGTCATCACCAGCACCAGGCGGCACAGGTCCAGCACATGGGCCACGGCCGAAGCCGGTGTCGCCGGGTTGAGAGCTACACCGGCGTCCATGCCCAGCTCTCGGATGGCCCCCAGCGTGCGGTGCAGGTGAGGACACGCCTCGACGTGGACGGTGAGCAGCTCGCAACCGGCCTCGGCGTAGCGGGGGGCCAGCTCATGGGGTTCCTCCACCATCAAATGGGCTTCGAAGGGCAGCGACACCAGGGGACGGATCGAGGCGATCACATCGGGGCCGAAGGTGAGGTTGGGCACGAACCGGCCGTCCATCACATCCCAGTGGATCCGGTCGGCCCCGGCTTTCTCCAAGCCGATGCACTCCTCGCCCAAGCGGGCGAAATCAGCGGGCAGCACTGAAGGCGCGATCAATGCCTGTTGGGCCAAATCAGCGGCCATGCCGCGACCCTACCCGGTGTCGGCGCGGGAGTTGCGCACCATTTCAATGGGCCTTTCAACGGGCATTGGGCGGGATTGAACAGCCTGCTCAGCGCAGCATGCCGCCGTCGACGAAGACAGGCCGGCCGCTCATGAACGCGGAGGCGTCGCTGGCCAAGAACACCGCGGCGCCGACAAGGTCATCGGGTACGCCGAGGCGGCCGAAAATGGTCTCAGCCGCTACTTCGTCCTCGAAGCGGGCTCGGGCGTCGGGGTCGCGGGGCAGGATCATGTCGGTGGCCACCGGGCCGGGGACCAGCAGGTTCACCCGCACTCCCCGGCTGGCCCACTCCCGGGCCATGGTGGTGGTCCAGTTGGCCATGGCCGCTTTCACCGCGCAGTACGCCCCGATGCCCTCCATGGGCTGGAAGGCGCCCAATGCTCCGATGTTGATGATCGACCCGCCCCCGTCGGCGGCCAAGTGGTCGAGCGCGGCCTGCGACAAGAACAGCGGCCCCTTCAGGTTCACCGCCAAGATGTCGTCCAATTCCTCGGGGGAGACCCGGGTGGTGAGGTGGGGGCGCAGCACCCCGGCGTTGTTCACCAGCACGTCGAGGCGGCCGAAGCGGCTCACGGCAGCCTCGAGCAGCGGCTGATGCTGGTCTAGCCGGCCGACGTCGAGCTCGGCAGCCATGGCCTCCCCGCCTGAGGCGGTGATCTGGTCGGCCAGTGCCTGGCAGGCGTCCAGCGTGCGGCTGGCGGCCACGATCTTGGCGCCGGCCTCGGCCAGCCCAAGAGAAAGAGCGTGGCCGATTCCCCGAGACGCCCCGGTGACGAGGGCCACCTTTCCGGTCAGGTCGAATCTATCCATCGCTCTCGGTTGCTTTCTGAGAAGACGCCATCTGATCGGCCGATTGCTGGGCGGCCAGCCAATTCTCCAGGCTGGCGTCCTCCCAGTCGTCGGGTCCGTACACCGTGCGGGGCAGCGGGGTCATCAGGTGGGTGTCGCCGCCGGTCACGTATTCGGCCGACCGCTGCTCCCAGGCGGTGATCCGCTCGTCAGCGGCCCCCTCATCGCACAGGCCCCGGGTGGTGTCGCGGTTCTGGCGGTAGGTGACGTGGGAGGCGATGTCGGCGGCCCACACCATCACCACCTCGTGCTGGTTGTTGAGCACCTCGTAAAGCCCGGTGGGGCGGTGGCCGTAGTCGGCCATGAGGGGAACCCGCTCCTGTACCACCGCGGCCAGAAACTCCAGCGGCGTGCCCGGCCGCACGGTGAGGATCTCGTTCACGAACAGCGTGCCGGTGATGCCCGCCTCGGCGATCTCGGTGGTGTTGGGGCTGCCGGGCACGCCCCCGCACAGCCGGTCGAACCCGCCGGAGCGCCACTGGGCGGCCTCGTCCCACCAGTCGCCGTAGAACGCCTTGCGCCGCTTCAGGTTGAGCCGGTCGAGGTTCTTGGCCAGGCCCTTCCAGCCCTCTGAACCGATGTCCCAGATGTTGATGACCTGGGGCCAGCGCCCCCCGCCCGCGCCCAGGACGTAGAACGCGCCCTGGAGCCCGAACATCTCCGGCATGCGCAGCACCGGGTCTTGCCACAGGTGCTCCATGTAGTCGTACTGGCCCTGCCCGATGACGTCGACCACCTCATACAGGTACAGGTCGCGGTTCATGCTGGGCGTCCAAGGCGATTGGCAGGCGGCATATTCCTGAACATCACCCGCCGACGTTACCGGCGTAGGCTCTGCCTGTGCGGCGCGAGACCCAGGTGGAGCTGATCCGGGAGCTGTTGGCTCACCACGGGGCGGGCACCACTCAGCTGGCCGACGACGTGCTGGTGCTGCCCGCTGAGGTCTACGTGAGCGAGCAGCACTGGCAGGCCGAGCGGGAGGCGCTGTTCCGCCGTCGCCCGGTGGTGGCCTGCCTGTCGGGGGCGGTGGCCTCGCCCGGCGACTACGTGTCTCTCACCGTCGGTGGGGTGCCGCTGGCAATTGTGCGGGGCGACGACGGGGTGCTGCGGGGGTTCCAAAATGTGTGCCGCCATCGGGCCTCGTCGGTGGTGAGCGGGTGTGGATCAAGAGCCGCCTCGCTGCGGTGCCCGTTCCACGCCTGGACCTACCGGCTCGATGGATCGCTTTTGGCCCGCCCCCAGGCGGGGGAGGGGTTCGAAGGGACCGACGAGTCGGACCTTGGCCTGGTGCCGGTGCCGGTGGGTGAGGCCCATGGCCTGGTGTTCGTGCAGCCCGAGGGCGACGGCCCGGTGGATGCGGCCACCCTCGTCGGGGAGGCCGCATTCGATCTCGATGATTTCAACATAGGCAGCTACCTCCCGTTCGACCGGTGGGAGTCGAGCTGGCCGTGCAACTGGAAGCTGATGGTGGACACGTTCTTGGAGTCGTACCACGTGTTCTCGCTTCATCGGAAAACGGTGGGCAAGTACTACCTGTCCCAGCCCATGACCTACCGGGGCTACGGCCCCAACCTGCGGTTCCAAACCTGCCAGAAGTCGATCCTCGAGCTGGCCGAAGCCCCCGAAGACCAGTGGGACCTGCTCGGCCGGGCCACCGTGGAGTACCTGATTGCTCCCAACGTCATCTTGAGCCACAGCGTGGACCACTTCGCGGTGTACCAGTTCCTGCCTACCGCCGTAGACCAAACCGACGTCACCATGACCCTCTACACCCCCGAGCCCGTCACAGAACAAACCCGCCCCCACCACGAGCGCACCCTGGAACTGCACCAACGAGTCGGCGCCGGCGAAGACTTCCCCCAAGCCGTGAAGATCCAGCAGTCCCTCTCCTCCGGCCTGGTCGAAGAAACCCTCGTAGGCCGCCACGAAGTAGCCCTAATCCACTTCCACAAGGCCCTCGACGAGCTGTTGGGTGGGAAGGGCTGACGAACTAGGAGTCAGCCCTGTTCGGCGAAGTTGACGACTAAGGGGCCGACTTCGGTTTCGTCTGCGTCGAACCACAGTGCGATGGCATCGCGGGCTGTTATCTCGATCTTGGCGCGTCGCCTCGCCTGGGTGTGGCATCCGGGTAGGTTGTCGGCTTTGATCGCCCACCATTTGCCTGATCGGACGACAGTGAGGTTGTGGGTGTCATTCACTCTTTCCACTTGATCCCTCCGCCGTTCAGTTTATGAGTACGGGATTGCGTTCAAGATGCTGGGTTGTGTCAATCCCGCTGCTGGGGAAGGGGTCAGGCGGCGGGTGGGTCTTCCAGCGTTTGGCGTTGGGGTCGTGGGCAACCTGCCAGTTGTCGTCGTGGATGCTGTGGTGGCATTTGTTGCACACCAACACGAGGTTGCCAAAGTCGGTGGGTCCGCCGTCTGACCAGAACTGGACATGGTGGGCAAAGCCCCGGTTGGCGCTGGCGCCGCAGCCGATGCACTCCCTGTCCCGGTAGATCAGCGCAGCCCTTTGGGCCTCGCTGGCGGTCCGCCGCCGCCGTCCCAGGTTCATCTCCTGGGTGGCGGCTCGGTACACGCCCGGCAGAATGTCGGAGTCGCAGGCCAGGCGAACCAGCTCGCACATCGGGATAGGGGTGCCGTCGGCCAGGCGGGCGTTGACCAGCTCTTGGTTGACGGCGTCGTAGTCAGCCACCACCATCAACGCCGTGCCACGGGCCTTGCCCTTCTCAGGTTCGAGGATCAGCTCGGCAATGGCGTCGGCCATGCGCTGCAGGGGTGTGCGCCGGTCGCGGGGATCTTCTTGATTCCACAGTTCCTTCTCTTTGGCGGCCAGCACGGTGTCGATCTTGGCGCCGGTGATGGGGTCGAACTCCCCCGACAGCAGGTACATGCCGGTCTCTCGGCTCGAAAAAGCCCTTCCCGTGCGACTTTTGCGTTGCCGGTCGTAGATGGACTGCCCATCGTCGTCGGACTGCTCCTGCTGATGGGTGCGCAACGTCCTAGCGAATTGGTCATAACCCTGGTGCTTGGCCGCCTCGACCAAGAAAGTCTGATCGATCGGCCCCTCAGAAGCCGCCCGAGCAATCAGCTGGGCATGCCCAACTGGGATTTCTCCTGAAGACAAGGCCTCCGAAGTCTCCGAGAGAGCCGTCAGTCGCTCAGCAGCCTCCACATCCCGCTGGGCCCCCCGCCTAGAAGCCTGCAACTCCTCCCGGGCCACACGCTCCGCGGCCACCGCATTCTCACGGCGGCTCAACTCAGCCAGAACCTGAGACTTCATCGCCCCTAGCTTCGACTCGGCCCGCCCAATCTCCCGAAGCCGACCCCGCAACCCATCCCCCGACAGCCCAGCCACATCAACCGCAGCCACACTCACCCCGCCCGGGGAGCAAACATCTCTACAAGGAATATCCTTGTGATGGCTGGAAATAGATGTGGATTCCATGGCCGTCACCCTACCCACGACCAGTGACAGTTACCCCCCGTAAAACCCACCCTGACCAGGAAAAATTTGATTTTTCTTGTAGTGACTGGAGGATTCTCTACGCCAAATGCTGCTAGTAGCTGGGAACTTCAGCTACGCCGTCCGCAGCAAATGCCATCACTTCGGTTTCGACGTAGTGCTTAAATGCTTCGACGTTGGTGAAATGACGGAATCCATGGTCATTTGCAATCTGAAGGGTCTCTGGGCCTTCATCGAGCAGCAGGGCTACCGGGTCGCTAAATCCCTCCTGAATCCCATTTGGCCAGGCTAGGTCGAGAATCGCGAGCGGTTCCCCGGTTGACAGGTGGGCTAGCTCATGTTCGATGTGACCCGCCGGGAGTCCCAGCTGGCATATCCAATCATTGGTGGACTTCAGCACGGCCTCTTCCTCGGCGTCCTCAATTCCTCCTGGGATCGCTGCGGGTTCGGGCATCAATGGCTGGCCTTCCTCCCAAGGCTCGTACTCCGAGTCCCCATGGAGAAGCTCTTCGACGAGCGCATTTGCTGCGTTCGCAAGCAGGCGCTGTCGCTCTTCCAAGAACTGCAGGTAGTTCTCCGTCTGCCACAGTTCTCTGTCCATGGGAATCCACTGGGAGGAGAGTGCGCCGGGATAACGCTCTTCAACTTCTGAGAAGTACTCGGAGGGTGGTCTAGCGCTTATCTGGATGTTGGTGTCCTTGGTCAGCAAGCAGAAGTTAGCTACGGCGTTCACTTGCGGTCTCTTGTAGCCGTGGTCGTAGAGCAGTGCTTTCGGGAATATGTGGTGCACTTCGAGGGAGCTCATCTTTCCCAGCAAAGAACCTTTGAGGGCGAGGCCTGAGCCCCAGTCTTTGGCATCGCCGATTCGCGTGAGTGCATACAGCACTGGGTAGAAGCGAGCCCCGAGGCTCCAGCCACGGAAGTGTGCAGGTTCGACGCGAAGACTCCCGTGCCAAAGCCGAAGCTCCTCAAATAGCCGGTTTGTTCCATCCTCTTGGTTCTCAATTGCCTCGAAATCGACGTCAAGAGTGGACTCAGTAGAACCCGAGAATCGACCCCACATGGCGCTCTGGAAATACCAGCAGAGCAATCGGTCACGCTCGGCGAGATTGCTGAGCTTGCCTCCCCGCTGGTCGATGTAGCGGGACATCACGGGCAGTGCGTATCGCCCAAACAGGACGCGGTCGTGGTCGAGACCTAGCCGACCTGCGATCAGATTGAGCGCGTAGTCAATTGACTTCTCGGCTCTGGCAAGCCCGTCTTGGATGGCGCTTGTCGGTGTGTCGTGTAGGTAAGCGAAGCGGGCTTCACCGGTGATGATGGCGTTCATGTTGCGGAGCAGCCAGTCAAGATTGAATTCGTAGCCATTCTTCTGCCAGCGCTCTAGGACATCTTGCATTCGCTCTCGGCCCGCGGGCCACGATCCGCAAATCTTGGCCAGCGCCAGATCTCCTTGGGAGAGCTTCGTGCCTCCGCTGTTGACCCGGTTGAAGATATCCACAACTACGTCGACCGTCTTGTCAGCCCCCGTGACCTCCTCGACATGCATGTCGATTTCACGAATTCCCAGAATTCTGTTGAGTCGGCCGATGAATTCCACCAGTTGGGAGGCGAGTTCTGGCTGCTGGCCCAACCAAGTGATGTGCTCCCCAAGGCCTTCGTCTCCGTTGCGCATCAGGGTTGTGACGTCGATCCACAGAGGGGAGTCCTTCATCAGCGTCGGCTGGTAGAAGCGGAATTCCTCACTCTCGATATTGAAGTGGAGACCCGAGAAGGCCTGCGCGTTTCCATCGAAGAATGCAGGCGGAACTCCACGGATGATGCCGTATAGCGATGTGATCCTCTGCTGGCCGTCGAGCAAAAGGCGCACAGTCCCGGGAGAAAGCTCTTGATCACCCCGAGAGTCCACCTCGTCTGCTGCTGTTACCCACACCAACAGGCTCCCAACCGGATGGCGCTTGTATAGAGAGTCCATTAGTCCGCGCACCTGATCCCGATTCCACACATAGCCGCGCTGAAACTTCGGCAACGCAACGTCCCCGTTATCGATATGGTCAAGAATCGTCGAGATCTTCACGGATACGTCCCTTCCCGAAGCGCAGCACTTCGTGGCAAGCTGCCGTTCGCGATTCGCATTCTGTCGCAGCCAGTTGCACTGTGTCACACCGGTAGTTGGTACCCCACCGTGGTGGGTATTCGCTTCCAGCGATAGACCAGAAATGAAGGACTCATGCCGAGGGTTGTGGCGCTTGGGGTGATTTGCGAGGTGGCCGAGGACGAATCGGTGGGGTACGCCGGCCAGCCGGTCCCTCCGTTGCCAGTAGATGGCCCGCAACCCATGCCATACGATCCTGAGCTTTCGATTGTGGAGGAGCCAGACGGGCCGAAACCGATGGCGCTCAACTTCAGCCTGACTGAGTTTGCAGATTTGAGCG
>JAJEEH010000120.1 GCA_022821105.1 Acidimicrobiia bacterium | reverse complement strand
GGCCATAGCCTCGGGAGCAAGCCCATGACCCTTGGAGCAAGCCCGCGATCGCTGGAGTCCGACCGATGACCGATCGTCCCGACGTGGTTGTGATCATGACCGATCAGGAGCGGGCCGCCCCGCCCTATGAGAGCGACGAGCTGCGCGAGTGGCGCCGTCGCACCCTGGTCGGGGCCCGGTGGTTCGAGGACCACGGGGTTTCCTTCATGCGGCACTACACCGGCTCGCTGGCCTGTGTGCCCAGCCGTCCTACGCTGTTCACCGGCCAATACCCCGACGTCCACGGCGTGACCCAGACCGACGGCTTGGGGAAAATGTGGAACGACTCTCGGATGCGGTGGCTGCGCCCCGGCGAGGTGCCCACCCTGGGGCACTGGTTCCAGGCCGCGGGCTACGACACCCATTACCAGGGAAAGTGGCACATGAGCCACGCCGATCTGTTCGACCCCGCCACCGGAGGCGCGCTGGCCACCAATGACAGTGAAGGCGCGGTGGACGAGATGGCCGTGAGGACCTATCTGGATGCCGATCCGCTCGGTGTGTTCGGGTTCTCCGGATGGATCGGCCCTGAGCCCCACGGCCCGTCGTTCTCCAACACCGGATTTGTGCGGGATCCGCTGATTGCCGACCGGGTGGAGGCCTGGCTCCAAGACCGCTACGCCCGCCGGCGGGCCGGCGATGCCGAGGCCGCCCGCCCGTTCTTGCTAGTGGCCAGCTTCGTGAACCCCCACGACATCGTGTTCGCCCCGGGATGGCTGCGGCGGGGCAGCCCTCGCACCCCTGGCGTTGAAGACCCGCCGCCGGTGCCGCCGTCGCCCACCGATAACGAGGATCTCTCCTCCAAGCCCGCCGCCCAGATCGCCTTCCGTGCCTCCTACCTGTCGTGCTACGGGCCGCCGCCGCTGATCGAACGGGCCTATCGGACGCGGGCCCAGGGGTATCGCGACCTCTACTACCGCCTCCACGCCGAGGTGGACGGCCCGCTCGACCGGGTTCGCCGCGCCATCACCGAGGGGGGATCAGAGCATGCCGTGCTAGTGCGAACCGCCGACCACGGCGAGCTGTTGGGGGCCCACGGCGGCCTCCACCAGAAATGGTTCAACCTGTACGACGAGGCCACCCGAGTGCCGTTCGCCATCGCCCGGATCGGACACCACGAGACGACGGGCCGCCAGATCGACGATGCTCCCAGCTCCCATGTCGATCTCGTGCCGACGCTGTTGGCCGCCGCCGGCATCGACCAGCAGGAAGCCGCCGGGCAACTCCAACAGACCCACACCGAGGTGCACCCCCTTCCCGGCCGCAATCTTATGGCGGTGGTCGACGGGACATCGACGCCCGACGCCGAACGGCCGGTCTACCTGCTGACCCGCGACAACATGCCCGAGGGCGACTCCGGGGCCAACGCCATGGCCCGTCAGATGGGCCGGACGGTGCGTCCGCCACTCCCGCTGCGCATCCAGGTGCCCGCCCATGTTGCCGCCAACTTCGAGGGTCTCGTCGTCCGGGTGCCGGATGCCACGGCGGCTGGCGGTGCCGGCCGCCTGTGGAAGATCGTGCGGAGCTTCGACGATCCCGACACCTGGACCGAGCCGGGCGTGCGCCATCTGGCCGCCGGTGGACCGGCCGGGCCGATCCATCGATCTGAGCCCCTCCCCGACCAGTGGGAGCTGTACGACCTCGACGCCGACCCCATCGAAGCCCGTAACCGAGCGAGCGACCCGGCGGCCTCAGCCGTCTTCACCCATCTCACCAACCTCTTGGCCGCCGAGCGGACCAGGTGTGTTCCCGACCGCAACCAGCCTTGGCCCTACGCCGAGCGCATCCCCTTGGAGGGTCCTATGGCCAAGACGCCCCCGCCCCCTGCCCGTCTGCTGCGCAAAGCGCTCCAGCAGGTGGGCATGCATCCCGATGACCAACGTCGCTTCAAGGCCGATCTCACCGGGCGACGAGCCCTGGTGGTTGCCACCAACCACGGGAGGCTCGACATCGGCAAGCCCACCGGCGTGTTCTCCAGCGAGATGACCGTGCCCTACTACGCCTTCTTGGACGCCGGTATGGAGGTACACGTGGCCAGCCCGGCCGGCGGAGAGATCCCCGTGGATCCCCAGTCGCTGAAACCCGTGCTCCGCACCGAGGCCGACGACCGCTTCCTTATCGACGACGACCTCCGCCAGAAGGTCACCGAGTCGCTGGCGGTGGGAGACCTCAACACGGCCGACTACGACATCGTGTACCTCGCGGGAGGGTGGGGAGCGGCCTATGACTTCGGCTTTTCGCCCGATCTAGGGGCCCAGATCACCGAGGCCAACCGGCTGGATCGGGTGATCGGCGGCGTCTGCCACGGCCCGCTCGGCCTACTTCTGGCCACCGGGCCCGACGGGGAGCCGCTGGTGAAGGGGCGCCGGATCACCGGGGTGACCGACAAGCAGGTTCAAGAGCTCGGCATCGAGAGCACGCCCCACCATCCCGAAACCGAATTGCGGCGGGTCGGTGCGGTCTTCGAGAGCACCACCCGGTTCCGCGACGCATTCGCCAACCACTGGGTGGTCGACGGCAACCTGATCACCGGCCAAAACCAGAACGCCGCCCCCATGGTGGCTCGCGAGATGATGCAGCAAGTCGCCAAGGCACCCACCCGAACCTAACTTCGTGATCGTCGGTCGCTCGGCCTAGTCGTCGTAGAACTGCCGGGCCCAGCGACGGAAGGGCATGATGGGTCCGTCGCCTGAGGTCAACAGCGGGCGCTCGCGATACGCCTTTGATTCCCAGATCGGAATGTCCTGTTCGAGCTGGCCCACGACGTTGCGCAGGATCGCTTCGGCCACACCGCCGGAGGGGTTCTCGCCGTCGACGCGCAGTTGGGTGAACGACTTTCGGATGAGCACGGTCTCTTCGTCGATGGGTGTTACCGAGCCGACCTGAAGCGTCTCACAGATGCCTTGGTACCGCACGGTGACAAGCCCGAGCCCAAATGCGCTCGATGTGACCGCTCCGTCTACCGGCCCTCTCGGTGTGTCGAGCGAGACGGGATTGTGGCTGTGACGGATCGGGCCCTCGAAGGTCGACTCCGTGGAGGGGACGTTGCGAGTGCCGTGCACGAACCGGAAGTGGGCGCTGTCTGAGACGTTCTCCGCGATCTCCTGGGGCTGGGTTCTTACCGTCCACTCAAAGCGCTGGGGGTCGGACCACTCCGGGCTGGTCGCCTCCGGGATCGAGGGGACCTCCCAGCTCGGTGGCTCGTTGCGGGGGTGGTACCACACCATGACCAAGCCATTGCGTTCACAGATCGGCCAAGACCGAACCCGGGCGTTGGGCGGCACATGGCCGTACGGCACGTTGGTGCACTCACCATCCCCGTCGTACTCCCAGGCGTGGAAGGGACACCGGATGCAGGCACCGGCCACTTCACCCCCGACGCCCAGATGGGCACCGAGATGGGCGCAGTGCGCATCGAGCACGTGGGCCGAGCCGCCGGCGTCGCGGAACAGCACGAGATCGCGGCCGAAGAACTCGAGGGGGCGAACCTCTCCAACCGTGAGCTCATCGCTGTACTCAACCGCAAACCAGCCGGTCGGAAGCGGGTGCGGGAAGTTGGCGGCCATGGTCAACATCTACCGTATGCGGTCGGGAGGTACCATGCTTGAGTTGTCGAACGAAGGAACCACGTTGACTTCCGCTGCCACTGCCAACGCAACCGACATGCGCGAGCGCATCGTGTCGGCCGGCTACAAGATGCTCCTTCAGTTCGGCGAGAACAAGACCAGCATGGGCGACATCGCCGAGGCCGCCGGGATCTCGAGGGGCACTGTGTACCGGTATTTCGGCGACCGCGACCAGCTCCTCGACGCGGTGATCGAGTACTCAGCTCATAGGTACTGGGATGCAGTCGACGCTCGCATCGATGACTCGATGTCGCTGGCCGAGAAGCTTGAGACTCGCATCCGCACGAGCATCCGGTTCTCGAGCGGCCTCGTCGACCAGCTCTCGGCCGGTTCGGTGGACCTATATCGCCGGATGCTCGCCGGCAAGACAAGCCGGACCGTCGAGCTCTCCGTGGAGCGCAATATCCCCATGCTGGAGAAGGCACGCGAGCGAGGAGAGATAGCTCAGGATGTAGATATCCAGATTGCCGCCGACTGGATCACCCGAAGCGTGCTCAGCATGATCTGGATCCCAACCTCAACTGTGGTCGATCTTTCCGACGAGAAGGCCGCAGCCCGCTACGCCACTCAACTGATTCTCCGCGGCATCGGCGCCTAGGAGCTCTGACTCAAATCCCGCCACACCGCGTGGCCTCACCACGGCAGATCAGCAGGGTCTTGAAGAAGGTGCTTTTGGATCTTCCCCGAAGCTGTCGTAGGGAGTGACTCCACGAACTCAACTGAGCGGGGGACTTTGAAGTTGGACATCTTCTCGCGACACCAAGCGATGATGTCGGAAGCAGAGGGGGAGGTGCCCGGTGTGGCGACGACGAAGGCCATGCCTACCTCACCCATGCGCTTGTCGGGGACGCCGATGACCGCGACCTGGGCGATTTCGGGCATCTCGTACATGATGCGTTCGATTTCGGCCGGGTAGCAGTTGAACCCGCCCATGATGTACATGTCCTTCAGGCGGTCGGTGATGTGGATGTTGCCGTCGGCATCGAAGAATCCGATGTCACCGGTGTGGAGCCAGCCCTCGGAGTCGATGGCATCGGCGGTTGCCTCAGGGTCGTCGAGGAAGGCTCGCGTGACATTTGGTCCCCGAACCATGATCTCCCCGGATTCGCCGGGTCCGAGCTCGCAGCCGGAACTGTCAACGGCGATTACGTCGATATCCGGTAGCGGGGGTCCTGAAGTGAGGGCGATGGTCTCAGGCGAGGTGCCGGCCCGGTTCTGGGTGGCCACGCCAGCCGTCTCGGTCAGGCCGTAGCCGGTGACCGCGGTGTCGAAACCCAGCTCGTCGTAGACGCGGTGAATGAGCTCCGGGGCAATCGCTGCTCCCCCGGTGATGGCCAGTCGCAGGGATTGCAGGTCGTACCGGCTGCGGTCGGGGTGCATGAGGAGCGACTCATAGAGGGCGGGTGTCCCAGGCAGCACCGACACCTTCTCCTCGCCAACCCTGCGGAGAACCCGGTCGACGTCGAGCACAGGCTCCGGCAGGATGGTGCAGCCTCTCATGATGCACGCCATCCATCCGGCCTTGTAGCCGAAGGCGTGGAAGAACGGGTTGACGATCAGGTACCGATCACCGTGGCAGAGGCCCACCGCATCGGTCCACCGCTCGTAGGCGAACAGGTTCTGTCCATGGGTGATAGTTACTCCCTTGGGGCGTCCAGTAGTGCCCGAGGTGAACATGATGTCGGCGAGGTCGTCCGGACCGATCGACTCGGTGCGGGCCCGGGCCTCGTCGGCACTCACGTGCTCGCCAGCGTCGAGGAACTCCTCCCACGGCTGGGCGCGTTCGTCGGCGCCGTCGAGCAAGACTCGGTGCTCTAGCGCGGGAAGGGGGGCGTCGGAGATCAGGTCGAGATAGCGAGTGCCCAGGAAGTCGCCCACCGTCACGAGCAGCGAGGCTTTGGTGCGGCTCAGGATGTCGGCGGCTTCGTCGCGCTTGAACCGGGTGTTCATGGGTACCAAAGCGGCCCCGGCCGATTGGAGACCCACGGCGGCAATGATCCACCTGGGGCTGTTGGGGGCCCAGATCGCCACCCGGTCGCCGGGGCTGATGCCTGCGGCCATGAACGCCCGGGTGGAGGCGAGGCAGGCGTCCGCGAGTTCGGGAAAGGTCCACGAACAATCGTCGCCTTCGAGCGCGACCGCCTGGGGATATCGAATCGCGGCGTCGTGGACCAGCGCTGGAATGTTCGACGGTCGGCTCCCCGACATCCGGCGCCCTATTCGGAGTGACTCGACGGCTTTGCGATCCGGATGGCTCGGCGGGCGAATCGCCAGCCATCACCGTCGCGGACGACCACATCCTCGTATATCCCCATGCTGCCAACCTGCTTGTCGTGGGTGTAGAACACGAAGTTCGACATCACGTCGGCCCTGTCGCCATCAAGGTCGATCCGAACAGCCGTGTTCAGGTGAACGCCTTCGGGGGCATTCTTGAGGAACTCGACGAGCGTGTCGTGGCCACTCCATTCCCGCCTGAACGCGTACATAACGCCGTCCTCACCGAACAGGCGCGCGAATTCGTCGTATCGGCACTCGTCGCAGACCAAGCAGTAATCGGCAAGGAGGCGCCGAATGCTCTCGATGTCGTCAGCTTTGGCGATGTCGTCAGCTTTGGTCATGGCCCGAAACCTCCCATGGGGATCAAGTGGGCAAGTGGTGTTCTATCCACAACACGAGGCGGCGGCAAGCGCTCACGCCGAAGCGCACGCCAGAGCCGTCGCGGCCAGGATGCCGCCTCGGAAGTCGGTAGCCGAGTCGTCGGCCATGCGGTTCATCGCGTAGGCGACCGAGGCCCGAGCGTCGAGGTCGATCACCGCGAACGCGCCGCCCCAACCGGCCCAGAACATGGCCCGTTCATTGGGGCTGATCGGAGTGGTCTCGCTGTTGAGCCCGAATCCATTGCCGAACGTCAGCTCAACACCGTTGACCAGGTCGACGCCGGTGATCTGGGCGCACGCCGCGGCGGCCACGGTTGACTCGCTCAGCATCCGGGTGCCCGAGAGCTCGCCGCCGCAGGCCATCATGGCGTGGATTCGGGCGATGGACCGTGCGTTTCCAATGCCGCCGATCGCTGGTAGCTCGGCGGCACGCCAGGCGCGGGTGTTCGCCTCGCCACCGTTCAACGGAGTGCTCTTGCTCGTCCGCTCGGCAATCTCGGTGTGGAACGGTTGCGACCGGCCCTGGGCCGGTGGCACGAGCTCGGCCACGCGGTGGTCTTCGGATTCGGGCAACCCGATGTGGAAATCCGCTCCGAGCGGTTCGGCGATCTCATCGCGAAAAAAGCGGCCGATCGTCGTGCCGGTAACCCGCCGAACCACCTCTCCTACCAGAAAGCCCTGCGTCACCGCGTGGTAGCCCGAAGCCGTCCCCGGCTCCCACCAGGGCGCCTGGGCGGCGAGACGCTCGCAGCAGGCCGACCAGTCGTAGAGGAAGGTGACATCGACTACCGGCGGTTCGAAGCCGGACAGGCCCGCGGTGTGGGCCAAGACGTGAGAGACCGTGATGGCGCTCTTCCCGTTGGCGGCGAACTCCGGCCAGTACTTGGCGACGGGCGAATTGAGCTCCAGTTCTCCGCAGTCGACCAACGCCAGCACGCAGATTGCGGCCATGGTCTTCGTCACCGAGAACGTGTTGACGATTGTGCCTTGTTGCCAAGGCCGTTCAGATGTGTCGGCGCTGCCAGCCCAGATGTCGACGACAAACTCGCCGTCAACGGTGGCCGCACAGCTCGCCCCAAGCTCAAGGCCCTGCTCGAAGTTTGCGGCAAACGCATCACGGACCGCTTCGTACCCGGCCGCGACGAAGCCTTCGACTACTGCTTCGCCTCCGTCAGTTCCGGTAGAGGTCATAGTCGGAGTTGCCTCGAAGGAAATTGTTGAGGTGGATGTTGGCAAACCAGCGAATCGCCCGCTTCTTCGGCATGAGCCGCTTCACGAAGCTCTGCTGAAGGCTGTTCTTGCGGCCCGGCACCACCTGGGGCCGCTTGCCGAGCTGATCAATGATCGCTTCAACGGCGTCATCGGCGGCCATCGCCTTGACGTGGGGGAAGTTGGCCAGCGCAGTCGTCCGGGTTAGCCCGAGGGGTGCAGCGATTACGTCGACGCCGTGGGGGGCGAGTTCGAACCAAAGTCCCTCGGCCAATACGGTCTCATACGCCTTCGAGGCCCCGTAGTTGACGACGAAGGGAGAGCCCTGTCCGTCCGCTCCCGACGAGATCAACACCAGTCCACCGTGACCGCGCTCCTTCATAAGAGCGCCGAAGTGGTGGGCGAAGGCGCACGGGCCGGACACGTTTATGGCGATGAGGTCTCGGTGCGCTTGGAGGGAACCGTCGAGAAAGAGGTGGGGAGCCATTCTCGCCGGGTCGACCTCCATCGCCGCGCTGTACACCATCATTCCAACCTCGAGATCAGACGTATGGTGCACCACCTCGTCGTATACGTCGGGGTGGGTGAGATCGGCGTGAATGGAACGCACGTCAACGCCGAAGCGGAGCTTGAGCTCTTCCTTCTGCTTGTCGAGTGCGACGAGGTTGCGGTCTATCGAAACGATGTTCAGCCCGCGGGACGCGAGGGCGTTTGCCCAGGCCTCCCCCAAACCAAGCGCTCCACCGGCAATGAGGGCCCAAGGGCCGTATTTCTGGACGAAGCTACTGCTGCTCACTGCCGCTCCTCATGGTGGTCTTCCTTTGCCCGGACGACGCGCCGTTCATGTTCGCCCCACTGGCGCGGCTGTGCGGTGGAGGAAGCTCAGCCAGTCGGGTACAGGAGAGGGTGCGATCTCGTCAATCTCGGCACGCTCTTCAGGGGTCAGCTTCCAGTCGAGGGCTGCGACGCTTCCGTCGAGCTGTTGGGGCGACATGGCGCCCACCACTACTGCGCTCACCGGGGGCTGCGCCAAGATCGCGGCGAGCGAAAGCTCGGTGAGGGTCCGACCGCGGGCGGCGGCAAACTCGTGCAGCGCCTCGATCTTGACAAAATTCGCCTCGTTCATCACCCCGAAGAAGAACTGCGGGAACTTGGCCGCTCGAGCATCGGGCGGGAGCTCGCCGTCAGCTCGGTATTTGCCGGTCAAAAGGCCCGATTCGAGCGAGAAGAAGGGCAGCACGCCGATGCCGTACTTCTCGCACACGGGCAGCACGTGGTGTTCGACATCCCGGGTGAGAAGGCTGTAGTGGCATTGGGTTGAGATGAACCGCTCGAGGCCGGAGCTCCGGGAGGTCCACTCCGCTTCAGCAAGCTGCCACGCCTCGAAACACGAGTTGCCGATATAGCGAACCTTCCCCTGCTTGATGAGGTCGTCGAGCGCGCGAAGGGTCTCCTCTATCGGCACCGCTGGGTCGGGAATGTGCATTTGGTAGAGGTCGATCCGATCGGTCTGGAGACGGCGAAGGCTGTCCTCGACGGCCCGCATGATGTGATGACGGGATCCTCCGCAGTTCATGGGCCCCTCACCCATGGGCTGGGCGAACTTCGATGTGAGGATGACCTGATCGCGCCGGCCTCGCAGCGCCCTGCCCACCGCCTCTTCAGACTTCCCCGCGCTGTAGCTGTTGGCGGTGTCGATAAGCGTGATACCGCGTTCGATCGCGGCGTGGATAATCTCGGCCGCCT
>JAJEEH010000244.1 GCA_022821105.1 Acidimicrobiia bacterium | reverse complement strand
GGGCAGTGGTAGCTGCCGGTTCAGAATCGTCTGCGTCACCGCACGCGGCCAAGATCGCTCCCAGCATCGACAAAAGGAGCACGAGTGGCAGCGTTCTCGCCGACCTCGGCAATCGAGGCACGCCGATAACCCTAGTCCTCCCCCCGTACACTCCACTGGTGCGGCTCGTCAGCGCTCGTGAGCTTGATCCGGTCCAATTTGAGGCTGCGCTGGGACTCCAGCAGCGGCTGGATGCGGCGCGTGATCCCCAGCTTCCGGTCACCCCCGCTGGCGAACTGCGGGCCACCTTCGACGACAATGCCAGCGACAACGCCCGCCATGAGCGGATTGTGGCGTTGAACGATGATCACGCCGTCGCAATCGGCCATGTGGAGCTGACGCGAGATCCCGCCAACTCTGGGCTGGCGATAGTGGAGTTAGCCCCCATCGTCAGCGACGCGTCATCGGTTCTGTTGGGCGAATTGCTGCGGCTGGCACAGGTCGATGGTCGAACTTCTGTCATCGCCTGGGGCGACTGCACGCCGGCCGCCGACGCCTTATGGACCGGGCTGGGCGCCGAACTGCGCTCCACCGAGCAGGAATCCGACTTGGACATGGCCTCGGTGGACGCCGAGTTGATGAGGCGATGGATCGACGCCGCACCCGACGACATCGATCTCGTGAGCTGGGAAGGCCGCTGCCCCGATGAGCACATCGATGCACTCGTCGCCACCGCCAACGCCATGAATCACGCCCCCACCGACGACCTGGAAATCTCCGACACCGCTTTTGACGCGGCCATGCTGCGAGCCGACTTCGACGCACGCGACGCGTGCGGCATCGACTACCTAGGCATCCTGGCCATTGGTGCCGACGGATCAGCCGCGGGTGCCACCGAGGTGTTCGTCAACCGCTTTCGGCCCGCCTTTGCCTGGCAGTGGAACACGGTTGTGCTGCCCGGCCACCGGGGCCGGGGCATCGGTCGCGGGATGAAAGCCGCCATGTGGCAGCGTTTGCGGGCTGACGCCCCGAAAGTAGCCACGTTGCGCACTGGAAACGCCCAAAGCAACGCATACATGCTGGCCATCAACACCGAGATGGGCTACAAGCCGTCGCATCTCCTGGGGTTCTGGCAATCCGACGCAGCAACCCTCGAATCAGGGCTCAGCCGGTGCGGGACGGAAGAAGGGCTAGCAGTTCCTCAGTACTGAGGCCCGGCAACCAGCCCGTCGCGCATGAAGCCGGTGACTTCGGTGCGGGTGGCACAGCAGTGGCCGGTCTCGTTCATGCTCATCAGCACCCGCCGGTCGTCTTCGACCCACACCCGGCAGATGCCGGAGTAGGACACCTGGAGATGGATTCTCTCCGATGCCATCACCAATTCCGACACAACCCGGTTGATCACCCCTCCGTGGCACGCCACCACAATGTGTTGGCCGGGCTGGGCCTCGCATAGCCGCTCGAATGCGGCCATCACCCGCTTGTGGAACTCCTCGGGGGTATCCCAGCCGATGGCGGCGTAGTCCTGGGCCCGAATGGCCTCGAAGTATTCGCCGCCCTCCGTGGCCAGCAGCTCGGTGGGGAGGTACACCTTGGAGTTGCGGTCGATCTCGGTGAAGTCCTCTTCGAGCTCGATTTCCATGCCCAATCGGGCGGCCAGCGGCTCGATGGTCTCGATGGCCCGGCGCTTGGTGCTGGAGATGATGTGATCGATGGGCTCGTGTTCCAGCCAGTCGGCCAATCGCTCCGACTGCCATTCGCCCAGTTCGCTGAGCCCGGGATCGGCCACCTTGTCGGTGTTCCACTCCCGCTGGGGCTGCCCGTGGCGGATGAAGACGATCTGCACCGCTACAGCCTACGCTGCGCAGATGAACAACAAAGAAGCCGATCGTGTCGCTTGGAAGAACATCATGCTGTTCGATCCCCCCGACAGCGACGACCCCTACATCCACTTCACAAAGCGAGTGTTCACCGATATGTGGAGCCGCCCCAAGCTAGGAGTCAAGGAGCGGAGAATCACCACGCTGACCTGCATCGCGGCCAGCGGCAATGCCGCCATTCTTCCCTTCCACATGAAGCCGGCCTTGGAGTCGGGAGACGTCAGCCCCGATGAGTTGATGGAATGGGTGGTCCACATCGCCCACTACGCAGGGTGGCCAACGAGCGCACAGGCCTACACAGCCTTGCGAACGGCTGTTGCCGAATTGGGCCTGGAGTTCGAAGACGACGACTGAAGAACCAACGGCTCTATTCCAAAGCCACCTCGTTGCACAAAGAGGGCGCCCGGGCCGGATTGAACACCCGCGATCGCTGAGCGGTCGGCGTGCCCGAGCGGTCGGTGTTCAGATAGGCCTCAATGGCATTGGCCGTGGCTTTGGCCGCTACGCGGATGTACTCGTCGGTGGCAAACAGAGCAGCCTCCGAACGGTTTGCCAGATAGCCGTACTCAACCAGGACCGCGGGAACGCTCGGGTGGCTGATCATCCCGTAGGCGTCGCCACCCCGTGTCGAAAGCACCCGCAGCACCCCGGCGTCGGCTACTCGGCTCCACGCGACGTTTTCGAAGCCCGACAGGGCCATGGCGATCTCTTGATGGAGCAGCCCACCGAGACGAGCGGAATCGGCTCGGGGATGCTGCGCCGATCCCGACTGCACGTACACCTCGGTGCCCGGTCTGTTTCCGGTACGGTAGGCGGGCGCATTGTGGTGGATGGACACCAGGGCTTCGGCTCCCAGGGCGTCGGCGAAGGCGGCGCGAACCGACAGCGGAGACCCATAGTGGCTGGTTCGGGTACTGGCAGCCGGTATGCCCTGGCTGGCGAGTT
>JAJEEH010000141.1 GCA_022821105.1 Acidimicrobiia bacterium | reverse complement strand
TGGTCGAACCTGCGGAGGTCGAGGCGGCTTGGGATCCCGGGGATCCAGCCAACGCCTCACCAGTGGTTGCCTGGCTGTGCTCAAAAGAGGCTGGCTGGGTGACCGGTCAGGTGTTCCGGATCGACGGCCACACGGTCATGAAAGTGGAGCCCTTCTCAGTGGGGGCCACATACAGATCGACCGAAGGAGAGGCGCTCACCGTTGACGAACTCACCAGCGGTATGCGCCGCCTCTATGGCTCGTATCCGCCGGTGCCACCCCAAAGGGTGTCCTAAATGCCCTCTGTGGTGCATCACTCCTCGGGAGTTTGGGGGACGCCAAGCGCCATGAGGAAAGAGTCGGGCTATAGGCGCTCGATAATGGTGCCCGTGCCGAGTCCGCCACCGCAGCACATCGACACCAGCGCTCGGTGCCCGCCGGTCCGCTCCAACTCGTAGAGGGCCTTGGTGATCAATACACCTCCGGTGGCGCCCAGTGGATGGCCGAGTGCTATTGCCCCGCCGTTGGGGTTGACCCGATCGGGGTCGGGACGGAGTTCTGCCTGCCAAGCAAGGGGCACGGAGGCAAAGGCTTCGTTTACTTCGAAGAGATCGAAGTCGTCGATTTCGAGCGCGTTGCGCTCAAACAGTTCCTGAGTGGCAGGGATCGGACCAGTGAGCATGAGCACCGGGTCGCTTCCCACCAGAACTGAATCGGCGATGCGCGCCCGCGGTTCTAGCCCCAGTCGTTCAGCAGCAGCCTCGGTCATGAGCAATACGGCGCTGGCGCCATCGCTGATCTGCGAAGAAGTTCCTGCGGTGTGGAGCGCGTCGGGTTCGTCGCCGCGGTTGCGGCGCAGTCCGGCAAGCGCTTCCAAAGAGGTCTCCCGCAGGCCTTGGTCCCGCTCGAAGGCTGCGACGCCTGCGGAGTTGCCTTCGGCGTCGAGCGTAGCCACTTCTATTGGGATGATCTGGCCATCGAAGCGGTCTTCGGCCCACGCCCGGGCAGCAAGTTGCTGGGAACGCAGTCCATAAGCGTCGAGATCTTCTTTGGTGAAACCCCATTTGGCGGCAATTCGATCGGCACCCTCGAACTGGGTGGTTGGCTCCCAGATCTCGGCGTATCTGCCTTCTTTGGGGCGGCCCACAAAGGGCTCCTCGGGCACGTTGGATCCCATCTTGACCAAGCTCATGTTCTCGATGCCGCACGCGACCGCGACATCAACGAGTCCCGACCCAACCATTGCGTGGGCCAGCGTGGTGGACTGCTGTGACGAACCGCATTGGGCGTTCACCGTGGTTGATGCCACCTCGTGGGGGAGCCCAGCAGTGAGCCATCCTTGGCGCACAACACTCGACGCCTGTGCTCCAACTTGGTTTACGCACCCGCCAATCACCTGGCCGACCTCAAGTGGATCGATTCTGGAGCGCTCGATGAGGCCGCCGATTACTGCCGCAAGTATCTCATTCGGATGCTTTGAGGACAGCGCTCCATTTCTCTTACCGACCGCGGAGCGCACGGCCTCGACGATCACGACTGGTGAGTTTGCAGGCATGCCGAAAAGAGTAGCTTCGAGGAGCAACGCGAACAGGCGGGCGAGGGTGTCCAGGAATTCGCCGTCAACGCTTACGATTACCGAAAGCCAGTTAGCCTGGTACCCCCCCTGGGACTCGAACCCAGAACCTGCGGATTAAGAGTCCGTTGCTCTGCCAATTGAGCTAGAGGGGCTTGTGTTTGCGGCGGACCGAGGGGATTTGAACCCCCGACCTCCGGGACCACAACCCGGCGCTCTAACCTGACTGAGCTACGGCCCGCAAGCCTGGTCAGTCTATGGGCAGCAGACGGAGACCGGGAAACCGTTTGAATTGCTCTCCCGACGAATTGGTGACTTGTGGCTTAGCGAGTGCGAAAGTTCTCTATGGCCTTGGCGATGTCGCCGGAGTAGCCCGCGAGCACCTGAGTCCGGTTCTCGAGCAGAATCGCATAGTCCAGGCTGGGCGCGTCTCGTCCCGCGGCAAGCATCTCTTTCGACAACTCCACTCCGAAGGCGGGATTGGAGAGTACGAGTCGGGCCCGATCGCTGGCGGCATCCAACAGTGCGTCGGGTTCGTGTACCTGAGAAATCAAACCCAGCGCAAGTGCCTCGTCGGCATGAACTGTCCTTCCGGTGAGCATCAGATCAGTGGCGTGACCTCCGCCAATGATCCTGGGTAGGAGGTAGCTGATGCCCATCTCGCCTGCTGAGAGTCCGATCTTCACGTTGGCCACCAAGAACTTCGCGGTGGTAGAGCCGAGCCGAATGTCGCAGGCCAAAGCCAGCGCAAATCCCCCTCCAGCGGCTGGCCCGTTCACCGCGGCGATGAACACCTTGGGTATTGAATGAATACGGGCCACTAGCTGGGAGATTCGGCGTTGCCCCAGATATGACCTATCGGCGGGAGTGAAATTCGTCTCCGAAGGGGCTTCATCCCAGCCGCCCATCAAGTCTGCCCCGGCACAAAAGCCGCGTCCTGCTCCAGTGAGGATCACGACCCGGATTTCGGGGTCGGTCTCCACGTCGTCTAACCGGCCGTGGAGCACTTCGATCAGATCCGTCGTGATGGCATTGAGGCGCTCCGGACGATTCAGCGCTAATACCCTCACGCCCGGTTCGGTGTCTTGCCTGACAACGAGCTCGGTTTCCATTGTCCACTCCTTCGTCGGCGGTCCAGAACAATCTATTGGTTCTCGCGAGTCTCGTTTGGCGCGTCGGAACATTTGGGAGCAACCGTCTCGACTAAGGCCTTCGACTTAGCGGCCAGGTGCTTGGGTAGTGTGGCAGGGTGGCCTTAGCCTATGCACCTGACACAATCCATCCGACCCAATTGGCGCTGATCGTCGCCGGCGAGAGGATCTTCGCCGACCGGGGTTTGCACGGTGTTTCCCTGCGGGAGATCGGGGCGGCCGCCGGGCAGCGAAACAACAATGTCACCCAGTACCACTTTGGATCCAAGGAGGGTCTCGTGGTCGCGATCTTCAAATATCGCTCGGCTGTGGTGAACGCCAACCGGCTCAGGCGACTAGAGGCGGCAAGCCGGTTGGGCCCACCCAATGCCCGGTCGCTCATTGAAGCATTTTTGGTCCCGCTGGGTGAGCAGATTGCCGATGGGAACTCCTACGTTCAATTCCTTGCCCGACTCCGGACCGACGGAAACAACACAATCCTCTACGACTGCCGAGAACCGGAGATGGTGTCCGCGTTCTATCAAATTGCCGAGGCACTCCGAAGCGGTGAGCTGGTCCACCTGACTCAAGAGCGGTTTCGGTGTCGGCTTCGGCTCATTGTCGATCTGGGCATTTCAGCCCTAGCGAAATGGGATGACGGCATGCTCGCCTTGGACGAATACATGTACGAACTGGTGGATGGGCTAACGGCGATGGCCCTTGCCACCGGACACCGAGCATCCAACGCGGCAAGCACTTCGTAGACACCTTGCTGCCAACCTGTCTTCGGAAATTGGCTGCCATGCCGTTCTGTGGCCCTTCGTTGATTTCGCCGGGCCGCCGCGGTCAGGCGAGCCGGGCCGCACTGCGGCATCCGGCCCGCCTACCGGGTTGGCTGCTGTAGCCTTAGGTGACTCTTACGTACACCTCGGTGACGTCGAGTTGGTTCTGAAGGATGGGATCAATCTGGTAGGCCACATTGGCCAACTTTTCGGAGTTGATGCCAATCGACTGGATCACAAAGACCGTCATCACGCCGACCACCGCGTCCCGTATCAGGATGGCCTGGCAGTCTTTGGACCGCTCAAAGTACTCATCGCTGCCGGGAGTGAGAGCAACGAGCTCGGAGCTGCACTCGTCAATGCCTGGGAAGGTCGTGTCGCAGATGTTGGCGAACGCCGTGGTCTGGAACATGCGGGGGAACGAATCGGGCAAGCCGCGAAGCAACGGCACCGGATTGAGGTCTCCGTTGGCGCCAGCCGCAAGGTACCACTCGCCTACGAGATCGGTGGTTGGTACGATCTCAAGATCAATCCCAACCCGTGACCACTGGGCCTGGACGACCTCTGAGATGGTCTGGGAGTCGCCGGTGGTCGTGACGATCTTCAGATCCAATCCGTCTCCGTATCCGGCCTCGGCAAGAAGTTCTCGGGCCCGGTCGGGGTTGTAGGCGTAGAGGCCTTCTAGGTCGGGGTTGTACTCCGCGCTGCCGGGCGGAACCATTCCCCACGCTGGTGCGCTTAGCCCGCCGTAGACGAGTTCGTTCAGTTCGTCGCGATCGGTGGCGTAGTTGAGGGCCTGGCGGACCAAGACGTTGGCGACCGGACTTGGCTCCGAGAAGCATCCGTTAATCAGGTACGCGGCTGGAAGCTGCTTGGCGATGCCCTCGACCGAGTCGCCCAGAGCCTCTAGCTCTTGAGGAGTGATGAGTGACGGGCCCGTGGCAAAGTCGGCCGCGCCGCTCCGCAGCGCATTGACCACCGCAGTGGGTCCGTCGGTATGAACGAGTTCGATCGCATTCAATCGGACGTTGTCGGCATCCCAATACAGGTCGTTCTTCACGAGCGTGACAACGGAGCCCTCTTGGTAGCTGTCGATCTTGAACGGTCCGGCGGTTATCACGTCGCGGGCATGGTCTCCCCCGTCCATTGAGGCTGGCGACACGGGAGTGGTTTCGGCGTCGGCCAGAAGCTTGAACCATGAGCCGCCAACCGGTGCCGTGAGATTGATGACGAATTCGGTATCCGAAACGACGTCCATTGACTCGATGAGCGACAAGCCTCCGTTGATACGAAGCCCGGGCGCCGCGGCTTCGGTGGTTCGAATGATGCTGTCGACCGCCACCTGAGCCGTGAGTGACTCACCATCGCTGAACACGAGGTTGGGCTTGAGCACTACCCTGATTGTGGTGGCATCGACGATCTCTGCCGACTCGGCTAGGTCCATTTCAATCTCACCGGACGGGAGGTACTTCACCCATGAGTTTGTGACCGGATAAGTGAACTGGTACTGACCGGCCTGCATCGAGGCCGGGTCGAAGCTCAGGCCGCCGTATTCGGTCAGATTGACCGCCCGGCGAAGGACTCCCTCGGGGTCGACATCACTTACTTCTTCGACTGCGGTCTCCTCTGGGTCGGTTGACTGTTCAGCGTTGCCGGTCGTCTCCGCTCCCTCATCGGTGGTGCCCTCCGATTCTCCGGCAGTCTCCTCTGGAGCCGTTGGCTCTTCGGCTGCGCCGTCGGATGCCTGGTCGCTCACCGCCGGGGGATCAGGCTCGCTTGCCACTGGGCCGTCATCATCGTCGTTTCCGCAAGCCGCTACTAAAAGAGCGAACACTGCGAGCAGCACGACAAATTTCCGCCAGATGAGTCCATTGGTCATAACGAGATCCCCTTTCTCGAAGATCACAGGCGTTGACTCCTGAGATCGCTAGTAGTTACGTCATGCCAGTTGTAAGTCAAATGGCTTACCGGAACTTCGCTCAGCCTAATCCTGGGTATCCAATCGGGCAAGAGGGTCGGCGGAATCGAACAGACCCCCGTCAATCGACGGCTTCGAATACTGAGCGGCCTCGAAGTTCGATGCCGCGTTCGTGCAGGTGACAGCGTACAACCGTGCCTACTGGCGTGAGGTAGGGATCTGGGGACTCAGTACGACAGACATCCATTACGAACGGGCACCGGGTGTGGAATCTGCATCCGGAAGGAGGGTTTGTGGGGGATGGGATGTCGGCGCGGACCCCGATGCGTCGCCGGGCCCTTTGCTTGGCGGGGTCAGGAACGGGTATCGCCTGAAGCAAGGTAACGGTGTAGGGGTGCTTCGGTGATGTGTACACCTCTTCGGCAGGACCGGATTCGACAATTTGGCCGAGGTACATGACCGCGATGTTGTGGCTCACATGGCGAACAACCGCGAGATCGTGGGCGATGAGCAGAAGTGAGATCCGCTGTTGTTGTTGGAGGTCGCTCAAAAGGTTGATCACTTCAGCTTGGGTTGAGACGTCAAGGGCGCTGACCGGCTCGTCGAGCACCAATATCTGCGGCGACAGGGCCAGGGCTCGGGCCACTGCCACCCGCTGGAGTTGTCCCCCCGACATTTCGCTGGGATAGCTGTGGCGGTGTTCAGGACGCAGTCCGACCATTTTCAAAAGCTGCTCGACCCGGAGCCGGCGCTCGTCGAACGACGATGTGGCTCGGTGCGATCGCAGCGGTTCGACAATCGACGCGCCGACAGTGGACATGGGATCGAGCGACGAATAAGGGTCTTGAAACACCATTTGCACGTTGCGGCGCAACTGTCGACCGCGGCGCCCTCGCCAGTCGTTGGCGTCCTGGCCGGCGATTTGCAATGTGCCCGATGTTGGCTTGATCAATCCGGTTACGAGGCGGGCAAGGGTGGACTTACCCGAACCCGACTCGCCGACAAGGCCCAGCGTGCGTCCCGCATCGATGGTGAAGGAGGCGTGTTCCACTGCTCTGACTCGAGCGACCTCGCGGCGCATTAGTCCCCTTCTTATTGGGAAGTACTTGGACAGCCCGGTCGCCTCCATAACGGTGCTCACAGAATCACCTCTTGCTCAGGCACAGGATGAGCAACGGAGTGCAGAACGCAGCGCACTGTCGCCTCGTCGGGTAGATCAGTCAATTGGATCGGACTGGCGTCGCACTCGGGCTGTCGGTGCTCGCATCGTGCCGCAAATCGACAGCCCGCGGAATGGGTGCCGGGAAGCGGGACGACTCCCGGGATGGAGGGCAACCGTTCGCCAGGCTGCGCGCCTTGTGGCATGGCCCGCAGCAAGGCCTGGGTATAGGGGTGCTTGGGTGCGCCGAATACCTCGTCCACCGTCGCCTGCTCCACAACTTGGCCCGCATACATGACGGCGACTCGATCACAGATGTCGGCGACGACACCGAGATCGTGGGTCACGAAGATGATGGCCATCTCAAGTTCGGATTGAAGAGAGCGCATTAGGTCGAGGATTTCGGCCTGCATGGTGACGTCGAGCGCGGTGGTTGGCTCGTCGGCAATAAGCAGCTTCGGCTCGCAGATCAGCGCTTGGGCGATCATCACTCGCTGGCGCATGCCCCCGGAGAGTTGATGGGGGTATTCGCCGAAGCGGAGTTGCGGTTCGGCGATCCCGACCCGATCGAGCAGTTCGATGGCGCGTTGCTTGGCGACTCCCGGCTTGACTGGCAGGTGGAGGCGCATTGCCTCGGTGAGCTGATTGCCAATGGTGAATGCAGGATTCAAGCTGGTTAGAGGATCCTGGAAAATCATCGAGATCTCGCGCCCTCGGATTTGGCGGAGTTCTCTCGAAGAGCAGCGGAGGAGGTCCCGCTCTTCGAACACAACTTCGCCGCTGCTTATCCACCCCGGCGGTGTCGGGACCAATCGCATGATTCCCAGCGCCGTCATGGTCTTGCCTGAACCGCTCTCGCCCACCAACCCGAGTACCTCGCGCCTAGCTACGTCCAGGCTGACTTCCTCGACAACATGGGCAGGCTGGGAGCGAGTAGCGACTGTGACGGTGAGGTTTCGCACTCTTAAGAGGCTGGCTGCGCCTCCCGGCTCACAGTGGGCTTCGGTTGAATCCCTCGTGCTTAGCGCTGTTATCCCCAAGTTGGCCCGGCGCTGAATTCGCCGTGGCGCTTTCGCGGCCCTGTGGCCGAGCGAGTCGCGAAATCCGTCGCCCACCACATTCCAGGCCAAGACAGTGAATGCGATGGCGGCTCCAGGCGGCACCATGAGCCAGGGGTGGGTGAAGATGGCGTTGAATGCCCGTCGAAGCATCTGACCCCAACTGGGGTTGGGCGGCTGCACCCCCAGCCCCAAGAAGCTTAGGGAAGCCTCGGCCAGCAACGAGGCGCCGAGCAAGATGGTTACTTGGATGATCAGGGGCGATGCCACGTTGGGCAACACCCGCCGCCACATAATCGTGAACCCAGGCGTTCCGATGGACCGCGACGCCTCGACGTATGACTCCTCCTTCACGGCCAATACCTGGCCGCGTACCAGACGCACTATTCCGGGAATGAAAATCACGGCGATGGCGATCATGGCGTTGCCGAGCCCCGGCCCGAGGACGCCGGCGATCGCCAACGCGAATATAAGCGGAGGGAAACTCGACATCGCGTCGATGGCCCGCATCGCCAGGTAGTCGGCCTTACCGCCCAGATAGCCGGCGATCACCCCGAATGGCAGCGCCACGGCGAGCGCCATGCCGACAATCTGGAGGGAAGCTCGCAATGCGACGCGCGAGGCGAAGACCATTCTGCTGAATACGTCCCGACCCAAGTCGTCGGTCCCGAACCAGAACTCGCTGCTCGGGCCTTCAAATCTGCTGCCTTCCAGAGCATGGGGTTCGTGCTGGGTTATCACTGGCGCCAGCACCCCGAGGAATAAGATGATCAACAACCAAGTCACGCCAAGCATTGCGATCGGATCGCAAATGAACCGGCCCGTCGCCACTACAAGCGGGCTGGCGTGGCGCCGTTCGGTTGGTTTCTCCCTCTTTTTCATGTGACCCGCACCTTGGGATTGAGGATCCCGTATGCCATGTCAACCAGGAACATCAACACCACCTGCAAAATGGCGAAGAAGATCACAACCCCCTGAATTACCGGCAGGTCCCTGGCCAGCACCGCTTGGAGGAGAAAGGTCCCTAGGCCAGGGATGCTGAAGATCTGTTCGATGATCACGCTTCCCCCGATCAGCACGCTGACTTGGAGGCCGAGCACCGTTACGACGGGCATCGCTGCATTCTTCAGGGCATGCTTGCCTACCGCCCGATACGGCCCGCTGCCCTTTGCCCATGCAGTTCGGACGTAGTGCGAAGACATAACGTCGATGAGCGAAGCGCGTAGTTGTCGGGAAATGGTGGCTGCGGAGAGGAGGCCCAGCGAGATCGCGGGCAGCGTGACTGACTTCAACCACTCGTAGAAGCTGTCGGTAATTCTGGTAAAGCCCAGAGCGGGAAACCACCCGTATTCAATGGCGAAGACCGATATGAAGATCATGGCGAGCAGGAAGTTCGGTACGGCTAGGCCGATGCTCGCTCCCACAACAGTCAATCGATCTAGCACCTGTCCAGGGCGCATGCCCGCGAAGACACCGCTTGTGACGCCGATGATCACGCCGACAACGAGTGCCGACAACGCGATGCTTATGGTGATCGGGAGGCGATTGAGGATCTTGTCCAGTACAGGGCGACCGTCCACAAGCGAATCGCCCAAGTCGAAGCGAACAGTGTCTCCGAGCCAGGCCAGGTACCGGACAATGAGCGGGTCATCGAGCCGAAGCTCTTCTCGCACTTCGGCAATCCGCTCTTCGGTGGCGTTTTCCCCGCCAGCGAGGGCAACCGAAGGGTCACCGGGAACGAGTTCGATGAGGAGGAATACGCCGAAGGTCGCAAACAGCAGAACGGGCAAAATCGCCGCTAGGCGCCGTCCCATTACCCCCAGCATGTTCTACTCCCAATGTCCAGTGATGGTAGCACTGCAATAAGCCGGGTGTTTTAGGGAT
>JAJEEH010000258.1 GCA_022821105.1 Acidimicrobiia bacterium | reverse complement strand
GATTCAGCCGTTTGTGCGCGAGACCTGCGAGGGGCTGCTGGACGCGCTGGTGGACGAAGAAGTCTCGGATCTGCACGCCGACTACGCCGTGCCCATCCCCTGCGAGGTGATCGCCCACATCATCGGCCTGCCCGAGGGCGGTGCCGACAAGCTGAAGGTGTGGTCGTCGGACGGCTCGGTCATGTTCCGGGCCGTGTGCCCCCAGTACGCCCCCGACGGCCCGCCCATCACCGGCTACTTGAAAGACTTGGTGGCCCAGGAACGGCAAGCCGACGAGCCCAGCTCGCACACCTACAAGGTGTTCTTGGAAGCGGAGATCGAGGGCGAATCCCTCAGCGACACCGTGATCGCCCACCAGCTTCAGACCATGGTGCTGGGCGGGGTACACACCACCCGCGGCCTGCTGGCCCACTCCATGCACCGGCTCATCGTCGAGCCCGACACCTGGGCCGCCCTGGAGGCCGACCGGGAGCTGATCCCGGTGTTCGTAGAGGAGTCGCTGCGCCACGACTCCCCCGCTCCCCGAGTGGCCCGGCGATGCCTGAAGGACACCCACTTAGGTGGGGTGGACATGCAACAGGGCGACTGGGTGGAGGTGGGCCTGGCCTCAGCCAACCGCGACGCAGACCAATACGAACACCCCGAAGACTTCCGCCTCGACCGCCCCGATGCCTTGAACCACGTGGCCTTCGGCGCCGGCGCCCACGTCTGCCCCGGCGCCAGCCTCGCCCGCCTCGAAGGAGTCACCGCCATCGAAACCCTCCTCGACCGCGTCTCAGCCCTCACCCCCGTAGACGGCTTCGAGTACCCGCCCCTCCCCGCCAACCTCGCCTACAGCGACCTCCCCGCCCAAATCACCTGGCGCTAACGCTCAATCCCAGTTGGGGTTCCAGTGGTTGTAGGCGGTTACTTCGGTTGCGGGGTGGCGGAGGGCGGGGCGGAAGTTGGTGCCGATGGTGTAGGCGACGGGGAAGAGGCCGGCTTGGATGTGGGTCTCGTAGGGGATGCCGAGGAGGTCGGCCATTTCCTGTTCGCGGTGGAGGTGGATGGTGGTCCAGGCGCTGCCCATGCCTCGGCTGCGCAAAGCCAGCATGAAGCTCCACACCGAGGGAATGATCGACCCCCACTGGCTGGCGTGATGGAAGGTCTTGGCCTGGCCGCTGCGCAGCACCCCGAACCGGTCGGCGAGCACCGGAATGAGAAGCGCTGGTACCCGGTGCATGTTGTCGCGCAGGTAGGCCACCGACTCCGACATCTGCTCGGCTCGCACCGTCTGGCGCTCGTAGTGCTCCCGTCCCGCGGCGATGTCGGCCGAGTACTGGGCCATGGCCTCCCGGTAGATGTCCGCCGCCTGGCCGATCACCTCGGGATCGTCGAGCACGATCCAGTGCCACTGCTGCTGATTCGACCCGGTCGGCGCTTGCAGGGCCAGATCCAGGCACTCCTCAATCACGGTCCGCTCGACCGGCCGGTCAAGGTCAAGGCGCTTCCGCACCGCCCGCGTGGTGGTCAGCACTTCATCAATGGTCAGGTCAAGAAGCGTCATAGGGGCATCGTAGGATCATCGCCATGAGCGATGCGGTGCGGGCGATGGTGCAGGTGGGGCCGGAGCGATTGGAGATGCAGGAGTTTGGACGGCCCAAGGTGGGCGACGACGACGCTCTGCTGCGGATTGAGGCGTGTGGGATTTGCGGTACTGACGTTGAGACTTATTCGGGTAGTTCGCTAATGAACTATCCGGTGATTCCCGGGCACGAACCAGTCGGGGTGATCGAGGAGATCGGCGAGCGGTATGCGGCCCGCTGGGGATTGAAGCCGGGCGACCGGGTGGTGGCTGAAGCCGCCTACGGGTGCGGGCGCTGTCTGGCCTGCCTCGACCAGCAGATGTGCCGGGTGGCGCCAGGCAACCACGGCTTCACGCCCACTGGTCGGGCTCCGGCGCTGTGGGGCGGGTACGCCGAGATGATGTATCTGGCGCCGGGATCAGTCCCCCACAAGATCGACAGTTCGATACCGCCTCGCATTGCTGCGCTGTACAACCCGCTGGGGGCGGGGTTCGCCTGGGCGGTGTCTGCCCCCAACCTGCGCTACGGCGACACCGTGACCGTGCTGGGCCCGGGTCAGAGGGGCTTGGCCTGCGTGATTGCAGCGGCGGCCGCGGGGGCGTCGGCCATCTTCGTCACCGGATTGGGGGCGCAAGACGCTCACAAACTGGCCCTGGCCGCCGAGTTCGGGGCCGATGTGACCATCGACGTGGAGTCGGAGAACGCGGTGGAGCGGGTGCTGGCCGAGACCAACGGGCGGGGCACCGACATCGTGGTGGACACCACCCCGCACGCCACCCAACCGGTGGTGGATGCGGTGTCCATGGCTCGCCTCGGCGGCACCATCGTATTGGCCGGCCTCAAGGGCCATGGGGTGGACGGCTTCCCCTCCGACGATGTGGCCATGCGCTACCAGACCGTGATTGGGGTGCGCACGGTTGACTTCCACAGCTATCGGCAGGCGGTGCGGCTCATCGAGTCGGGGACGCTGCCGGTAGAGCGCCTCCACACCCACCATTTCCCGCTGAAGCAGGCCGCAGATGCCGTACAGACCCTCGTCCAAGCAGGCATTCACGAAGCCGTCTCCATTACCGTTGAGCCCTAGGAAGTCCTAGGAATCACCTCAGAGGAACACCATGAACCCCGACGATCTCATTTTGATCAGCGTTGACGACCACATCGCCGAGCCGGCGGACATGTTCGAAGCCCACGTGCCCGAGAAGTACAAGGAGCATGCCCCCAAAGTGGTCACCGACGAGAACGGGCGCGAGCAGTGGTACTACGGCAAGCTGCCCGGCCGGAACCTCGGGTTGAATGCAGTAGCGGGCAAGCCCCGGGAGCACTACAACATCGACGCCAGCCGCTACGACGAGATGCGCCCCGGCTTCTACGACGTACACGAGCGGGTGAGGGACATGAACGCCGGCGGTCAGCTGGCCGGGCTGAACTTCCCCAACTGGACTGGTTTCTCCGGCCAGGTGCTCAACGAAGGTCCCGATCCCGATCTCAACGAGATCATGATCAAGGCCTACAACGACTGGCACGTCGACGAGTGGGTGGGGTCCTACCCCGACCGGTTCATCCCCTGCGGCATCCTCCCCCTATTCGACGTCGACCGGGCGGTGGCCGAGGTGAAGCGCCTGGCCAGCAAGGGGTGCTACGCGGTGACCTTCTCGGAGAACCCGGCGATGCTGGGCATGCCGTCGATCCACTCCGGGGCATGGGACCCGCTATTCGCGGCGTGCAGCGACCTGGGCACCGTGCTGTGCTGCCACCTGGGTTCATCGTCTCGCTCGGTGGGCGCTTCGGCCGACGCTCCTCCCAGCGTGCCCATGACCCTGTCGTCGGCTCTCACCATCTCCACGCTGGTGGAGCTGGTGTGGGCCGAGTTCTGGGACCGCTTCCCCGACCTCAAGTTCTCGCTCACCGAGGGCGACATCGGCTGGATCCCCTACTTCCTGTGGCGGGCCGAGCACGTGCAAGACCGCCACTCGGGCTGGACCAAGCACGAGTTCGGCATCGACGGCAGCCCCACCGGCGTGTTCCGCAACCACATCCTGTGCTGCTTCATCAACGACCGCATCGGGGTGAAGCTGCTGGACGAGTTCAACGTGGACAACCTGTGCTGGGAGTCGGACTACCCCCACTCCGACGGCACCTGGCCCCAGGCTCCCGAATACGTGGCCAAGCTGATGGGCGAACTGCCCCAAGACGTGGTGGCCAAGATCACCCACCAGAACGCCATGCGCCACTACCGGTTCGACCCCTTCGCCCACCGCCCGCCCGAGAAGTGCACCGCCGCCGCGCTGCGGGCCGAATCCCCCGATGTGGATGTGGTGACCCATGTGGGCCGCCCCGCCGATGAGCGCGACGCCGCATTCTGGAACCAGATTCAGACCGGCGGCTGGAAGCGCGAGTAGCCAGCCCGAGCAGCTACGCCAAAGGAAGAGCGAAGAAGGCGATAGCCACGTAGTGGACGGCCACTGCGGCCACCACTAGCAGGTGGAAGATCTCGTGGTAGCCAAACCAGCGCGGCCACGGGTCAGGACGCCGGACGGCGTAGATGAGCGCTCCCAGCGTGTACAAGCCGCCCCCGATGAACAAGAGCGTCGATCCGGCGACACCCAAGCCCCGCCAGACATCTCCGATAACCAACAATGCTGCCCATCCGACCACCGGGTAGGGGGCGATCAATATCAACCGGGGGGCGTTGAGCCATGCCACCCGTCCGACCACGCCAAGCAATGCTCCGGACCACACCACGCTCAGCACGAGCCGAGCGGCCCCGGGGTCCAACGCGAAGAAGCCCACCGGGGTATAGGTGGCGGCGATGAACACGAAGATCATGGAATGATCCAGACGCCGGATCACCGCTTTGACCCGTGGCGTCCAGTCGAACCGGTGGTAGAGCGCGCTCACCCCGAACACCCCCACCACGGCGATAGCGTAAACGGCCACCACCGCCCGGTCGCCCCCGCCGGGCCCCAGTGTGATGACGATGGGGGCGAGGGCCGTCGCGGCGAGCGCGGCAATGGCGTGGGACCAGCCCCGGAATACCGGCTGGGGAAGGGCAAGGGGGCTAGCGACCGTCAGGCCGCCCACCCTATCCGGGGAAGGACGAAATAGCTGTTCGGCCCTACGGGTTCAGTTCGGCGGCCTCGTACTCCAGGAGACGGCCGAAGAGATCACGCAACTCCGAGCGCCGGGAGCGGTCGTTGGCCAGGTTCACCAGCTCGTGGGGGTCGTCGGCCAGGGAATACCACTCGTGATCGTGGTCGTCGAAGTCGGCGTCGGTGTCGAACAGCTTTGGCTCGGGGGCGGGGTTGCCGGTGCGGTCGATGCCGCCGCCCACGCCGTAGTAGCGGGCGTACTTGGTCTCGCCGTCGAAGAAGCCCCGCACCGCATAGCGGCTGTGGCGCAGCAACTCCGACTGGGCGCTGTCCTGGCTGAACAGAACGTAGTCGCGCACCGACGTCGACGGGTCGGCCAGCGACGGGGTGAGGTCCTTGCCCGACAGGGTGGGCGAGTTGTCCACGTCCACCCCGCCGAGCGCGGCGATGGTGGCGGCCAGATCCACGTGGGTGGCCAACGCATCGGTGGCCTCGCCCTGCGGGGTGAGCCCCGGCGCTTTGACGATGAGCGGAACTCCCATGACTTCCTCGTACACGCACGGCAGCTTGGCCCGCAGCCCGTGCGAACCGCAGGCGTCGCCGTGGTCGGAGGTGTAGATGACCACGGTGTCGTCGTAGGCCCCGATGTCGTCGAGGGCCCCCAGAATCGACGTGATGCTGTGGTCGAGCAGCTCGTGGAGCCAGGCGTAGTAGTCGAGCTGGCGCAGCCAGGTGTCGACGTCGTCAAGGGCCATGTGACCCACCATGTGCTCCCGATTGCGGACATGGCGCCAGGCCCGCTGGACCTCAGGCTTGGTATGGAGGTCGTCATCGAAGTTCTCGGGCAGCCGGGTGAAGTAGCGAGGGTAGATCTCCTCCAACGGTTCGAGGTCCACCTTGCCGCCCAGCATGTGCTCGTGGAGGAAGTCGAACAGGGGTACCAGGTCGGGATGGGCCTCTTGGTATGACGGATGGTCGAGGGGATACCACATCACGTCGTGGGGGTTCACCAGCGCCACGGTCAAGAACCACGGGCCGACGGAAGGGTCGGCACCGTGGGTTCGCAGCCAGTCCACCGCCTGGTCGGCGATCACCGGGTCGAAGTGCCGCCCGGTCCACGGCCCGCCGACATAGTGGCGGTCATCACCCTGCCAGCCGCTGTAGCCGAAGGCCTCCATGTCGGGCATCGGCTCGTGAGTGAGGTGGTATTTCCCCAGGTAAGCCGATTCGTAGCCCACGTCTCGCATCAGCCGCCCCACGGTGGGAATGGCCGGATCCAAAGCGGTGTGGGCCGGAAAGCTCACGTTGTCCACCACGCCGTGCTCGGCCAGGTAGCTGCCGGTGTAAAGGCTGGCCCGAGAGGGCGAGCACGGCGAGGAGTGGGTGTAGTAGCGATTGAAGTCCAGGCCGTCGCGGCGCAGCCGGTCGTGGGCCGGCATGTCCACCACCCCGTCCAGCCACGGGTTGCGGCGCTCCTCGTCGGACACGATCAACAAGATGTTGGGTTGCGAAGTTGGCATGGCAATTACCCTCCGTAGGTTTCCCGGAGCTCCTTTTTGAGCACTTTGCCCACCGGGTTGCGGGGCAGTTCGTGCACGATCTCGAGTTGCTCGGGGATCTTCTGGTTCATCAATCCGACTTCCTTGCAGTGCTCCACCATCTCGCCGAAGCCGAACGACTGACCGGCCATTGGCGCCACCACCGCGCAGCACCGCTCCCCCGACACCGCGTCGGGCAGGCCGATCACAGCCACATCGGCCACCTTGGGGTGGGAGAACAGCACGTCTTCCACCTCTTTGGCCGAAATGTTCTCCCCTTTGCGGATGATCACGTCCTTCTTGCGCCCGACGATGGTCACGAACCCCTCGTCGTCAACCTCGGCCAGGTCGCCGGTGAAGAAGAACCCGTCGTCGTCGAAGGCGGTCTCGTTCAGCGCCTCGTCCAGATAGCCCCGGCACAGGGTCGGGCCCTTCAACAGCAGTTCCCCGTCGATCAGCTTCCAGTCGGTGTCGTCCAGTATCCGACCCTCGGTGCTGGCCAGCTTGTCGTCGGGATCATCGAGGAAGCAGTAGGTGACGATGGGGCACTCGGTGAGCCCGTAGCTGGAGATGATCCCCACGCCGCCCATCTCGTTCTTGACCTCCATGTGGAGCCCGGCAGGTTTGGGGGCGCCCCCGCCGATGGCGGCCCGCATCTTGGGGAAGATGGGCTGGTCGGGGGTCTTGCGCTGCTCGGCCAGGAAGGCGATGAAGAACGGCGTGCCCGATCCGGCCAGGGTCAGCCCATGCTCCCGGAAGAAGCGGGTGTCGGCTTCGGGGTCGAAGCTCTCCACCATCAACATGGGAGTGCCGCACACCAAGGTGGCGATGAGCAGGCTGATGCCGCCGATGTGGGTGTAGGGAAAGGCCAGGGGCCACACGTCGTCGGCTCGCAGTTCCAGGTTCTCCCACACGTGGCGGGCCGCGGCGATCACCGAGTCGTCGCCGTGCTTGGCCCCTTTGGGGTCGGCGGTGGTGCCCGAGGTGTAATAGACCCACCGCACCGGGAGCCGTCCCTCGTCGTCCAGGGGCGCTTCAAAGGGGGCCAGCGTGGCGGGGTCCCCTTCGGGAAGATCGCCGTCGCACACCAGCACGTCGCAGTCTTCGGTGGCGGCCACCACGGTGTTGGCCATGGCCTGGTAGTCGAAGCCTCGCCACACCGACGGCACCACCAAGAGCCGGGCTCCGGTTTGGCGGACCACGAAGCCCACCTCCCGCTCCCGGTAGATGGGGATGATCGGATTCTGGACGGCGCCCATCCGGGCCAAGGCAGCCGACAAGATGAGCGACGCCCGCCCATTGGGAAGCTGCCACGACACCCGGGTGTCTGTGGCAATGCCCAGGGCAGCCAACCCGGCGGCAACCCGCTCGGCGGAATCCCGGAACCCGGCGAAGGTCATCACGGTGCCGTCTGGTTCGATGGTGAGCGGGGCATCGGGCGTGGCTGCGGCCCGGGCCTCGATTGCCTCCCAATAGGTTCTGGGGTTTCCAATCACCGGGTCATTCTCCCAGGTCGGTGGTCGGAGTCTCGAAGCCCACCAGCAACTCCACCAACTGTCCGGCCGGGGTTCGGATCATCACCGCCACATCCCACAGTCGGGTGTCTTCCAGCACTTCGCCGCCGTGGCCTTGCACTCGCTCCAGAGCGGCATCCATGTTGGCGACGTTCAACGAGAGGTGGGTGAGACCGGGCTCGTTCACCACCCGGGCCGGTCGATCCACCAAGCCGGCGCCGCGGAAATTCAGAAGTTCGAGCACGAAGTCGCCCTTGCGCAGATACACCGCCCGCAACCCCGGTCTCTCCATCCGCAAGAGCTGACCGGTTGACGCGTCGTCGGCATCCAGAGCCCCGACCCGCTCGAAGTCCAGCGCACCAGTCCAGAAGTCAACCTCGGCATCCAAATCGGCCACCGCCAGCCCGACGTGGTTCACCTTCTCGCTCATCGAGGCTCACCCCCCATCGGCCAAGCAGCGTAGGCTGCCGCCCCTCCGACCGGCGAGGAGAACAAACGAGGTGCTTTAGCTAGTCGCGGTCGAGGCCGTAGGCGGCGGCGGAGACCCGCTCGTATTGGTAGGGACCCCACTGGGTGGTGTCGAAAGCCGGTTCGGGGTGGTCGCCCAGGATGGTGACCCGGCTGATGGCCCGGGCACCGTCGAAGTCGTTCACCGCAAAGTGCTGGGTGGCTCGGTTGTCCCAGATGCCGATGGTGCCCTCGGTCCAGCTGTAGCGGCAGGTGAAATCGGTCTTGCAGGCGTGGGCGGTGAGCAGATCCAGCAGCGTCTCGGACTCGTCGCGGCTGAGCTGGGGGATGCGCCGGGTGAACTGCTTGTTCACGTATAGCGACGGTCGGCCGGTGCGGGGGTGGCGGCGCACCACCGGGTGCTCGGCCTTGTGGTCGGGCTGGCCGTAGTTGGCCGCAGTGTGGATGGCGGTGAGCCCGTTGATCATCTGCTTCATGGGCTCGGCCAGGGTCTCATAGGCCTTGTACATGTTCGACCACATAGTGTCGCCGCCCGCCGGAGGCATGACCATGGCGTTGAGCACTGAGCAGATGGGCGGAGAGTCCTCGAAAGTGCAGTCGGTGTGCCACACGTCGGCCACATAGCCCGACTCACCCTTGAGCACCACGATCTCGGGATGGTCCTCGTCCAGCTTGGGGATGTACGGGTGGATTTCCGGCTCGCCGAAACGGACGGCGAACGCCCGATGTTCGTCGGGGCTGAGGTGCTGGTCGGGGAAGAACAGCACCAAGTGCTCGTCCAAGAGCTCTTGGATGAGGGCGAACTCTTCATCGGACACCGAGGCCAGCGACAACCCCCGAACTTCGGCACCCAGCGCGCCCGCTACCCGGCGCACATCCAGATCAACAGCATCGATGACAGCCATGGCCGCAGCCTACTCTAGAGAAATGTCTGATCGAGATGCCCTGGCCGACCTCGCCGCTGACTACGCCCGATGTGTGGACCGGGGTGATCCCGAAGGAGTGGCGGCTTGCTTTGCGCCCGATGGCGTGCTGCGCCGGGTGGACCTGCCCAGCGGGGGAACGATTCTGAGCGAGCGAACCGGGCGGGACGAGATTGCCCGGGCCATCTCCCGGATGACCTACGACGCCACTTTCCACTTCCTGGGCCAGCAGCAGACCGACATCACCGGCGACACCGCCACCGGCGAGACCTACTGCATCGCCCATCACCTGACGGTTCCCGAAGACGGCTCCCCGGCCACCGACTTCATCATGTTCATCCGCTACCACGACCAATTCGTCCGTTTGGACGAGGGCTGGCGTTTTGCGGTGAGGGAACTGAAAATCGACTGGACCGAGAACCGATTGGCCGAGGCGGTTTAGTCGGCTATGGACGACATCGCCCGCTTGTTGGCCTATGAGGAGATCCGACAACTCGCCTCTAGATACGCGGTGGCCGTCGACCGACGAGATATAGATGCTCTCGTTGAGCTGTTCATCGACGACGTGCGGGTGGGCCGGGACACCTATGGCCGGGACGCTCTGCGGGCCAACTTCGAGGAGTCGCTGGGGGCCATCGGCCCGTCGATCCTGAACATCGGCACCCATCAGATCGACCTCATCGACGACGACCACGCCACCGGCCACGTGTATTGCAAGGGAGAGGTTGCCGACGGCAACCGGTGGATCCACCAGGCCATCCGCTACGACGACACCTACGAGCGCCGCGACGGCCACTGGTACTTCGTGCGCCGCCTCCACAAGCTGTTCTACGGCGCCGAGGTGGGGGTGAATCCCCTGGGCCTGCCTCCGGCCAACTGGCCCGAGAACCCCGACGGCCTCGGCACCCTCCCCTACGAGGAACCCACCTGGCAGGCCTTCAACGACGGCTAGACCGCAGGGCGGAAGCCCAGCAGGGTGGTTTCGTCGACGTCCTCGTAGGCAGCCTCCACGGTCATGCCCACGGTGATGTCTCCGACATCGCAGTCCACCATGTTGCCCACCACGCGGGGGCCCTCATCCAGGTCCACCAGGGCGATGGCAAAGGGGATTCGGCTGGCCAGGGCTGGGTCGTGGCCGGCCCGGTCGACGGTGAAGGAGTACACCGTGCCCCGGCCGCTCAGCTCCGCCCACTCCCAGTCATCGCCCAGGCAATCGGGGCACCGGCCCCTCGGATAGAAGAAATAGCCGTGGCGTGGACAGCGTTGGAGCACCAGCCGACGCTCCCGCAGCCCGTCGAAAAACGGCGCGGTGATGGGGGTGGGGGTGGGCAAGGGGCGGCCGTCGGTGGAGAAGTGAACCATCAGGCCCCTTCCAAGATGAGGGCCACCTGCTCGGCCAACATTCCCCCGGTTCCGTTGGCGTAGGCAATGTTGCAGTCGGGCACCTGGCGCTCGCCGGCCCGGCCCTGCACCTGGCGCACTGCCTCGGTGATGTGGCTCATGCCCCCGCCCAAACCGGCCTGGCCCATGCCCAGCTGCCCGCCGTGGGTGTTGAGGGGCCAGTCGCCGTCGTAGCGCAGGCTGTGCTCATCGATGAACCGACCGCCCTGGCCCTTGGCGCAGAACCCGGCGTCTTCGATGGTCAACAGCACGGTGATGGTGTAGCAGTCGTACATGGAGGCCATGTCCACGGCGTCGCGAGTCACCCCGGCCATGGCGAACGCCCGGTCGGCGGCCAGCCGAATGGGGGTGTCGACAATATCGGGGGCGTAGGTGATGCTCTTGTGGGTGAGGTGCTCGCCGTACCCGCTCACGTACACCGGTCGGTGCGGGCACCGGGCGGCCCGCTCGGCGCTGGTCACCAGCACTGCCGAGCCGCCGTAGCACGGCATCACGATCTCCAGCAGCTTCAGCGGGTCGGCCACGTATCGGGAGCTCATCACGTCGTCGACGGTGATGGGCTTGCCGTAAAACACCGCAAGGGGGTTGGCCTGGGCGTTGTAGCGGGAGTCCACCGCCACCTTGGCCAGCGTTTCCTCACTCACTCCGTATGCGGCCATGTAGCGCTGGGCGGCCATGGCGAAGCTGGGAGTGGCGGCCACCAGCCCGGCGGGAATCTCGAACTGGCCCTGGGGGGAGCCCCAGACCTCGCCGCCCATGTAGGCCCCCATCTTCATCTTCATCGGGCCGCCGTTGGCCCCCGGCTGGGGTGGGGCGGGCACTGAGGGGGTGAACACCAGCACCGTCTCGCAAATCCCTACCTCGATGGCGGCCGCGGCCCGCCACACCATGCCCGCCGGAGTGGCCCCGCCCAGGTCGACCACTTCATTGAAATTGCTGCGAATGCCCAGGAACTCGGCCAGCGCCGAGGGGGCGAACATCGGAGACTCCCGTAGGCCGTTGATCACCAGCCCGTCCACCTCGCCCTTTTCCACCTCGGCATCAGCCAGCACCTCGGCCGCCAGCCGGGCGCATGCCTCCATGGTGAACATGGGCTCGTCCCACACCCGTTTCGGTGCCCACTCCGTGAGCCCCACAATCGCCGCCGCTCGCTTTCCCATTCGGCTCACCCTAGGCGGGCGGGCGGCGGGCAGCACCGTTGGCACTTCGAGGTCAGGTACACAAGGGCTCGAAGCGGAATCCTCGGCTGGACAACTCTTGGAGGGCCATATCGAGGCCGAGAACGGTTTGGGCGCGGGGGCCACCGCCATCGTGAAGCAGGAAGATCGCTCCGTTGCGAGCGTGGTCCAGCAGTCCCTGCGCAATTTCCACGGCCGGTGGTTGGAGCCAGTCCCCGGGAGTGAAGTCCCAAGTTTGGACTTCCAATCCGTGTTCTGACGCCCATTCTCGGGTGAAGGCATCCAGCGATCCATAAGGAGGCCGCAAACAGTTGGTGGCCCGGGAACCGAGAATGGCCTGTGTCCTGCCCACCGTGTCGTCGAATGCTTCACGGGGGAGGCCAGCCAAATTCTCGTGGTTCCAGGTGTGATTGGCGAGAGTGTGGCCCTCATCAACAATGCGTTGGATCGTGCGCGGAAGGACTTCAGCCAGCGAGCCGACTACGAAGAATGTGGCGCGTGCGTTGTACTTGGCCAGCACATCAAGCACCTGGGTGGTGTAGACGGGGTGGGGACCGTCGTCGAATGTGAAGTACACGACCGGGGCAGTCCCGTCGGTGGTGGGCGCGAGGCTGTGGTCAGGCAGTTCAACATCGTCGGGAGACTCAGTTGGAGTCGTCGCAGGCGGGTATTCCGACCCTGGCGGCAGGGCCTCTATGGCCATCTTGTATTCGGCGGCACCGGCGTGGGCCGACACCACGGTCACCTTCCATGGGCCGGTGGCCGGCAGCTCGGCTTGCACATGCTGGAACCGTTCCGTCCCCGAGGCCACCACATGGTCCTCGAGCCGTACGTCCAGCCATACACCTAGAGGTGCGTCGAGTTCCGCGCTGAACCACTGACCGGCAGAGATGTAGACGGTGTAAGTCTGGCGCTGTCGGAATTCGATCGACCCGGCCACGATGGCCCCTATGGCACCCGGGTCGAAACGGATGTCGATCTCGGGCAGGTCGGGACCGGGGGGCGTGAGGCTCTCTAGCGGTTGGGAGTCGATCACCGCCACGGCCGGCTCAGGACCAGCAAAATCGATCTCCAGCATCTGACGCCGAGAGATCACCGTGAAGGGCTCATCAGGCTCACGGTCGAAGAGCACCACCTCCACTGTCCTGTCCCGCACCTCGATTCGGTCCATCACAATGCGATCGCCCACCGAAACCGGTGCTTGCGCCTCCCCGCCCTTACCGTTGTCGATCACCCCCACCACAAGGTGGAAAGTTCCCGTACATGCTGTGGACAACACGATGTGAGCAACCACATCGTCGTAGCCGTCGCCATTGAGGTCGCCCTGGGCCACCCGGTTTTGAAGGGTGTATCTGTCTTCTGACGCTCCCCCATAGGAAACGACCGCTTGCCCGTTTTCGAGTTGGATGATCTCCCCGTCGAGTTCGAACCTGAGGCTCTCGAGGTCTTCCCATTCCAAGCCCCACTCCTGTACCACCCCTGGAGTGGGATCAGGCACGGAAGGCGTTTCAGTCGGCAATGTCTCGGGGGTGGTGGGCGCCGGTGTCGGGGAAGGCGGAACCGAAGGTGATGGGAAGTCAGTCGGAGTAGGAGTGGGAGTGGGAGTGGGAGTGGGAGCAGCGGTCGGGCCAGCCGTGGCTGGCGGCTTGGCGCTGTCTTGGCTGCATCCGGCGACAATTAGCACCAAGACAAGTACCGATGCCCAGAACCAATACCGGCGCGGGCAAACAGCACAAGCGTCAGCCATTTGCCAATGCTACGGCTGCCCTTGGCGATTTACTGGTCAGTCAACCCCAGCAGTAGGCGGGATCTTGCGCTCCAGCAACGCGTCGTAGCGAACCTGTAGCTGGTTGGCGTAGCTGGGCTTGGTGGGGATGAGGAAATCGCCTGCTCGGATCCCGGCCATGACCGGACCGACCACCTCGCTCGGCGAGATCCCAGACGCGGTCATCGCGGACAGGGATTCCACCACGAAGGCGTTGTCCTCGCTCTCGTCGGTGCCGTAGCGGTCGCTTCGCACCCGGGCGGTGCGGGCAATGGCAGTGTCGATGGCGCTGGGTGTCAGCACCGAAGCTTTGATCTTGGCCCCCACCCCGGCCAGATCCAGGGCCAAACACTCGGTGAGCGAGAATGCGGCGCACTTCGAAACCACATAGGGGCTGGAGAATCCGCCGGCCACGAAGGCAGCCACCGATGCGGTGTTCACTATGTGGCCCTCGGTGTCTTGGGCGATCATCCGGGGCACGAAGGCGGCAACCCCGTTGATGATGCCGTACACGTTCACCCCAAGCACCCAGTCCCAATCGGCCAGCGTGCGCTCCCACATGAGCCCGGCCTGAAATACCCCGGCGTTGTTGAACAGCAGGTCTACCTGGCCGTATGCGTCCCAAGCGGCATCGGCCAGCGTCTCGACCGATGATCGGTCGGCAACATCTACTTCGACTGCCACCGCATTGTCCCCGATGGCGTCGGCGGTGGCGGTTGCGCCCGCGAGATCGATGTCCGCGGCCACCACCTTGGCGCCCTCGGCGCTGAATCCGGCGGCCAAAGCCGCGCCTATCCCGCTGGCCGCCCCGGTAATAACCGCCACCTTGTTGTCAAAGTCCTGCATGGTCCCATGCTGGCACGACTCTGCCGCATATGACGGAGCGGGGGGTCTTGGGACTACGGGCCAGTTCCTGCTTCAGGCCAGATCTCAGGGTCGTGGACGCCATCGCCCTCACGTACGCAGTCGAGGTCGCGATCTTCGGCCAACATGGCATAGATGCGGCACGCAGACAGCGCCACCCATTGATTGGTCAGATCGTAGAACTCCCCCCGGGCGCTCATGATGGCCAATGCAAACCAACTGCCGTCAGGGAGCACGATGATTCCGGAGTCGATCATCTGCCGGTATTCCGCGGGACAGCAGTTGGGTCGGAGCCAGCCCGCCTTGTGAAGCGACGACTCAGCCACCTCAGCAGGCAGCCGATCAAGCAGAACCCCGTCGAGGTCTCTGGGAGAAGTCAGTGAATGCGAAGTGTCCAAAAGCCACTGCTGAAGGGCTGCGTTCTCGTCGGGACCCAAAAGCTCACCCTTGTAGAGACGGGCAAAGAACAGGGCCATGTCAGCCATGGTGGTGCGGTTGCCCAGGGGATTCTCGGGCTGGAAATTGCTGGCCACCCGATTGGGGTCTTCGAATCGCCATGCCTCTAGACGGGTGTCGTCAAGCCCGGCCTCATTCCTGGTCCAGGCGTTCACCGCGTCCACCCCTCCAGCCAGATCGATCAGCCTCCCCCCCGCCAGGTTGTCGGACAGGATCAATGCCGAATAGGCGAAGGGTCTCGCCGCCTCCACCCCGACCGCGTCGAGAGCGGCTGCGGCCCACAGTGGCTTGACCGCGCTGGCCGAGATTCGGGACACAGTGGCCTCGTAACTGTGGAGCGTTTCGTCGGGAAGCACCACCGCAATCGAGATCCGGCTGTCGGGATTCCATTCTTCGGATACCTCGGCCAAAAGCTCGAACTCCTCGGCCAGCACGAAATGGAACTCCTCAGCCAGGGACTCCAAGAAATCCTCGGCCGAGCGATCCGGAGTCGGAGTCGGCTCGATGGTTGGTTCAGGGGTGGCGGACACCGTCGCTTCAATAGTGGGACTCGGCGTGGGTGCCGGAGTCAGTGGGATCTGCGTGGGCACCGCGGTAGGCACCGCTGTCGGCACCGGCGTGGAAGCAGCCTCTGCTCCCACTGAGGTGACCTCCAACACCACCTCGGATTCGCTATCGCAACCCGCGATTCCGACAAGCAGGCCGACAGCTAGTAAAGCCCCAGCCCACCGCACCGATATCCCCGACGTGATCAACCGCACTCGATGTCTTCGGCGGGCAGCTCTAAGTCGATGAGGTAGGCATCCACTACATCGTCCACGCACGGATCGAGGCCATAGCTGGTGTGGCCCGTGCCGTTGTAGGTCAATAGCACCCCGGTCTCCAGCTGCTCAGCCACCGCTACCGCCCATTCGTAAGGGGTGGCGTTGTCGCCCCGGTTGCCGATTACCAGCACTGATTCTGCCTCCGGGGCCCTGATCGGCTCATGCGGGCGCGTCTCAATCTCGGGCCAATACACGCACATTCGGGCCTCGGCCGCTGCGCCTCGGCCGAATTCGCCGGCCTCCACAACCATCCTATCGATCAGCCGATCCACGTCGTCTTCGCTCAACCGACCTCCGTCGGTGCAGCTGATGCTGAAGAACGAGCCGAGATCGGCGGCCCCCAAATAGCGCTGGGCCAGGTCGTGCAACTGCTGGCCGTCGCCTTCCCAGGCCAGGGCGAATGCCTCGTAAAAGAGCCGCCAGTACTCGGAGGGAAAATAGGAGATGATCACCACAGCAAGCAGTGCCTCCCCCGGTCCCACCAGCACATCGCCCTCGGCATCAAGCAGCGGGTTGGCCTCAACACTGGCCATCAGTTGGAGGTAGGACGACTTGGGATCCCCGACAATCGGGCACGCCGCGGATTGCAGGCAACCGTCGAACACCTCGTCGACCACTCGGGCGAAGCCCCTGATTTGCTCCACCAGAACGTCATCGTGGGTCAACGCCGTATCCAGCACACCGTCGATCACCACTGCCCGAGCGTTGGGGCCGTATAGATCGGCGTAGAACTGGCCCAGCACCGTGCCGTAGCTGTAGCCGAAAAAGTTGATCTGGTCCTCGCCTAGGGCGTCGCGGATCAGATCCATGTCGTGCACCGTCTGCACCGTGCTGATGAGCTCGGCCCGGCCGTCCAAACCGGCCAAACAGGCTTCCGCGGTTCGCTGGGCCACCTCCGATATTGCCGCCTCGTTCTCAGGAGTGTCCGACAGCGCACCAATCACCTGGAGGTCCTTGGCCTCCTCGTAGCAGTCGGGGTACAAGCTGGCCGATACTCCCCGGGGATTCCACCCCACCACATCGAAGCGAGCCAGCAACCGCTCCGACAGCCCAGCACCGTTGCTCAAGAATCCCTCAAAACCCGCTCCAGGGCCGCCAGGATTCACCAACAGCGCACCGATCCGGTTGTCGGGGTCGGCTGCCGGGAGCATTCCGAGCTCCAGAGTGATGGTTCCAGCGTCGGGATTGTCGTGATCGGCGGGAACTTCCAGCTCAGCGCAGAGATAAACCTGCCCGCAGTCCTGGAAGGCCAAGGCTCCGGGTTCTGGTTGAACGGCCGTGGGAACAGGCTCTTCGGTGGGCGCGGGCTCTTCGGTGGGAACAGGCTCCTCGGTCGGCTCGGGCACGACCGCAGTGGGCGTTGCCTCTTCGTCAGGACCAGGCACCGCGGGCTCTGGCGGTACTTCCGTCGCGGTGGCGGGGATCTCTGTGGGCTCGACATTCGATGCCGAAGGCGTGTCGTCGGCGTCGGAGCATCCTGCTGCAAGCAGAGCTGCAACCAGCAGCACACCTACTCCAACAATCGCTCTTGGATGCCTCTTCATAACCCTTCCCCGGTGGCGGCCTAGGCGCCTCAAGATACCTGGGTATGGCGACAGTTCCGCATCAGCTACGACGAAGTCGACAACGGCCAGAGCTGGCAATCAGCGTGTGTCGTTGACCCAGGTCATGTTGGTGCTCTCCCCGGCTTCCAGCAATGGGCCGTCGTAGTTGGGGGAGGTCATCACCGAGGCGTCGCGGCGATAGTTGATGAAATGGACGCCGTCGTCGCCGCTGTAGAGCTTGTAGCGGCGGTCAGCGGCCACCCACAGGGTGTCGCCCACGCCCACCACACGGCGGCCGACTCTGATCTCACCCCGCAGCACATGGATCAGCTCGTCCTGAGAATGGCTATGGGCCGAGGACTCAAAGTACTGCGGACGGTCGGAGGCCAGCAGCCACAATCGATTTGTGGGTGATGAGGCGTCGGAAAAGAACCGGGTGCGCTGGTTGTCGTCCACCGTGGCCCACACCCCGTCGGGACCGACTATCCGAACTTCCCGGCCCTCGGATTCGGCCGGGCCTCTCAGCCCGTCGGTCGGCGGCGTGGAATCGACGGGACCCACGTGCACGATGCTGGTATCGGTCTCGGCGGTCGCCCGGGCCGACACGCCAGACTCCACGATCAAGGCCCCATCTGCGGGGCAGACCCGCCCGTCGACCGCCAGGCTGCCGGAGCGAACATATACCGCCTCGTCGCCGTGCTCTGTCCCCCATCGCAGCTTGGCGCCTGCGGCCAGATCCGCAGCCACCAACCAGAGCGAGGCCCCGTCAGGGCTCACCAACTGAGAGGTGCAGTCGCCGCTGATCTCGACCGTGGACCTGGGATAGCTCCCAGCCGGTTCGACCTCGGCGGCGTGGATGACATCTACTGCGCTCACAGCACCTCAATCATCGCGCTTGGCCCGTCGCCGGCGTCGGGTACGGCGGATTGAAGCCATATCGACGGCTTGGTCCATGGCGGACTGCATGGCCTCCCGCAGGTGGTTGGTGAACTCGCTGCGCTGGCTAGAGGACAGCCTTCCGTTCTCAGTGTCAGGCGGCAACAGCGGTTCGCCGACCACAATGGACACCGGCACCCGCCGAAGGAACTTGGCTTTGGGGGGCATGGCCTGCTCGGTTCCGGCTATACCCACCGGCAGAATCGGCACACCAGTCCGAGCGGCCAGAAAGGCGGCACCTCCATAGATCTCCCCCACCTGGCGGCCCGAATGGCGGGTGCCCTCAGGGAACACCAGCAATGGCTCACCCCGTCGCAGCAGCCCGATGGCCGCTTGCAGCGATCGGCGGTCTCCTGCCCCACGGTGCACGGGGAACGATCCAATCATGGCGCTAATCCAAGTGCCGACCCTTCCCTTGAACATCTCGATCTTGGCCAGCGATCGCACCATTCGGGGGCATCGCGAGTTCACCAGAGGGCCGTCGAGATTCGACCGGTGAACGGGAGCGATGATGAAAGCCCCATCGATTTTCAGCCGCTCGGCGCCGACCAT
>JAJEEH010000136.1 GCA_022821105.1 Acidimicrobiia bacterium | reverse complement strand
CCCAGATCACCACCGGCTGGGGAAGGTGCTCCAGCATCGCCTGGACATAGGAGGGCGGTACCGCCATCGTCTGAACCACCAGCACGGCGTCGGGGCCGAAACTGGCAGCTTCAGCCCCCATGCTCGCTCCCTGTTCGGCGTGGTCGACGAGACCCTGCCACACCACCTCAGCGCCCAACTCGCCCAGCCGGTCGGCCACGGCGCTAAGCAGGCGCTCGCGCCCGGTGCGCAGCTCCGGCCCCACCGTGGGCTCCCAGAAATCCCAGTAGGGGGCGACCACGGCAACCCGAGGCACAACCGGCCGACGATGGCCCGGTTCGTAGGGGCTGGGTATACTCATCGCTGGAAACGTTACCAAGCGGGAGGGGCAGCCGGATGGCTGAGACCAGGATCGAATTCTCCGAGGTGGTGGGACGACGGGTACGCCTCGGATCGTGGGAAGACCAGAAAATCTCGACCTATCGGAAGATCGCCGAGAGCGTCGAGGCCGGTGACTGGGACAGCGCCGCCGATTTGGCCGACTACTTCACCGACGAGGCCAACGTGTGCTTCAGCCTCTATCGCCAGTGGATCAACGATTTGCGGGGCTTTCTGCGCGATAGCGGGGCATCGGCCGAGGAGGTCGAGGCCATCGACGCCGACGTGCAGTCCAAGCTCACCTGTCCCGACGGACGCCAGTGGAACCCCCACCGCCATTGGGACCAGTATCGCTCCGAGCAGCGCCAGCTCTTGGCCAGCATCTTTCGGGAGCAGGCCGAGGAGGCACTGGAGAACCTGGCCGCCATGAAGGAGACGTGGCGGCAGACCCACGACCGCGATGTCGACCACACCTACGGCCTCATGCACGCCATTCAGGAGCGCCATGGGGCCCAGGGCATCGCCGACATGTACCAGCGAGTGCTGGTTCCGCTGTTCTCGTGGCGCTACAACAAGTTCGACATCGACCAGCACCCGTGGGACGAGGGGCTGGAAACGCTGATGCTGGTGGCTTGCGAGGCGATGAGGGGCCACCTCGTCGGCCCCGAGCGAACCGGCGATTTCGATCTGATCGAGACCGACGACCGATTCATCTTGCGGTTCGACCCCTGCGGGTCGGGGCAGCGCACCGTGCGGGGCGACTGGATCGAGGACACACCGGCCCGGATGGATCCCCCCTACAACTGGGACGTGGCCAAAGAAGAGGCTTCCTGGAACCACTTCACCAAGGGGGTGTGCCTCTACTGCGCCCACTGCATCGTGTTGATGGAGGAGCTGCCCATCGACCGCTTCGGCTATCCGGTCCGGGTGATCGATCCTCCGGTGTACCCCGACACCGACCGCGACCCCGACGCCCGCCAGAAGTGCCAGTGGCAGATGTTCAAGGATCCCACCCAGGTGCCCGAGGAGTATTACATCAGGGTTGGTCGGACCAAGCCCGACCGGTTCGGCTCCAGCAACTTCGACTCCCCCGAGCTGCCCGACGCCGGAGCGCTCGGGATGCCCGGCACCGGCTGACCGGAGCTCCACATGCAGGCCGCTGAACTGCGGGGCTACGGCCAAGCGCTGGAGTTTGTCGAGCGATCGCCGCTCGCCCCCGGCCCCGACCAGGTGGTGGTGCAGGTCAAGGCCTGCGGTGTGTGCGGCAGCGATGTCTTCCTCCGCAAAGGCGGCTTCGACTCGGTGCTGCCCATAGTGCCTGGTCACGAGGCTGCCGGGGTGGTGGCCCGCATCGGCCCCGGGGTGAGCGGCGTGCAAGAGGGGGACCCGGTGGCCATCTACTACATCGAGCATTGCGGGGAGTGCTCGATGTGCTCTGTCGGGCGGGTGAACATGTGCCTGTCGGTGCGCCGCATGGGGGTGGAGTACGACGGTGCCTTCGCCAGCGAGGTGCTGGTCCCGGCCCGCAACCTCATCCCGGTGGAACCCGATGACGACCTGGCCGCGGTGGCGGTGCTCACCGACGCGGTGGCCACGCCGTACCACGCCCTCGTCCGGGTGGGTGACGTCCAGCCCGGTATGACCGTGGTGGTGTTCGGTATCGGCGGGATCGGGTCGAACGCCGTCCAAGTGGCCACTCATCTGGGCTGCGACGTGATCGCGGTGAGCCGCTCGGCGGCCAAGCTGGAATTGGCCGAGCAGCTTGGCGCCCGGGTGCTCATTTCTGCGGCCGACGATGCCGGTGACGTGGTGGAGGCCGTGCGCGCCGCCGCCGGGCCGGGCGGCCCGCCCATCGTGGTCCAGACCGTGGGGTCGGCCGAGGTGGACGCCCAAGCCGTTGCCGCGGTGGGCATCGGGGGCCAGGTCCTGTTGATCGGCTCCAGCGTGGCGCCGTTCTCGATTCGGGCGGTGGACCTGATCTGGAAAGAGGCATCGGTACACGGTTCTCGGGGGTTCGTACCCGATGACATCCGCGAGGTATTGGCCCTTAACCGTTCGGGGGTGCTGAGGGTCGACCATCTGCTGGGCCGCCAACGCCCGCTCACGGAAGCCAATGAGGCACTAGACGACCTCGAAGCCGGAAGGGTGCTGCGCTCGGTGCTGATTCCCTAGCGATTCGAGCAGCGCTGTGGGCAGGGCGCAATACGCGAGTTGCGCTCTCAATCAGCCGCCACTAGTTTTTTCGACTAGAAACGTTTCCAGCCACGGCGAATGCCCGGCTACGAGGGGAGATACGATGAGGAAAAGCCTCAAGATGGTGATCGCCGTTTTGGCGGTATTCACGCTGGTTGCCACGGCATGCGGCAACGATGACGACGGCGGCGACGGCACGGTTGGCTACATCTCCCTGGGAGATGCGGTTCCGTTCGTCAAGCTGGTCTCCGATTCGATTCAGCGAGAGGCTGACGCTGCGGGCCTTGATCTGGTGTTCTGCGACTCTGAGATCGACGCGGCCAAGGCCCTGTCGTGCGCTCAGCTTCTGGGTCAGCGCGATGTGGATGTGGTGTTGAACTTCCAGGTCTTCCAGGAGTCCAGCCCCGAAATCTGCGCGGCCTACGGAGATGTGCCCACCATTGCCATCGACATTGTGCAGCCGCCCTGTGAGGTGGCCTTCATGGGGGCCAACAACGCCGGTGCCGGGGAGATGGCCGGTGCCGCCATTGGGAAGTACTTCAAGGACAACTTCAATTGCGAGTACGACGGCTACATCTCGCTTGAGTCCACCGCAGCCGGCGCGGCCAACACCGACCGCATGGGCGGCTACCGCACGGGCTTCACCCAGCACTGCGAGATCAAGAACGAGCGAGTTCTCGACGGCGCCGACCGCACCGATACCGCCCTCGAGCAGGTGACCGACCTGCTGCCGGCGCTGCCCGGCAACCGGATTGCCGTTGTGGCCATCAACGAGGACGGGATCATCGGCGCACTGGCCGCGGCCCGCACCCTCGGGCGCGACGGCGACCTCTATTACTCCGGACAGGGCACCGATCCGAGCATCTGGTGCGAGATCCGCGACAATCCCAATTACGTCGCTTCCACGGCGTACTTCCCCGAGCGCTATGGAGAGATTCTGATTCCCGCGGCTCAGAAGCTCCTGGCCGGCGAGTCCGTTGACGAACTGCTGTTCACCGAGCATCAGATCATCACCTCGGAGAACATCGAGGACATCTACGAGGTCACCGACTGCGGCTGATCCCGTTACGAATCTCATTGCCAGTAGCAAGCTGCATTGAGATGAAGGCCTGCTGATGAGCGCCGCCGACACCGCGGTGTCAACGGCTCCTGTCATCGCCACGGCGGGGATCAGGAAGTCGTTCGGCGGAGTCGAAGTGCTCAAGGGGGTAGACCTTGAGGCTCGTGCCGGCTCCGTTCTCGCCTTGCTCGGTGAGAACGGAGCCGGAAAGTCCACCTTGGTCAAGATCATCGCCGGCGACTACCGGCCCTCGGCGGGCTCGGTGGTGATCGACGGTGAAGCTCATCATGTCCTCACCCCCATTGAGTCGAGGGCCGCGGGCATCGCCATGATCGCCCAGGAGTTCAACGATGCCCCCACCCTGACGGTGGCTGAGAACATCGCATTGGGCCGGCTTCCCCAAAAGCGGGGAATGGTCCTCTGGCGGGAGATGAACCAGTTGGCCCAGGAGGTTCTCGAATCCCTCGAAGCGGAAATCGACCCCAAGGCGAACGTGTCCTCGCTGGCGGTGGGCGAGCGGCAGATCGTCGAGATCGCCCGAGCGCTCTCCAGCGAGGCCCGGGTGCTCATACTCGACGAGCCCACCGCGGCGCTGTCCCAGCACGAGGCCGATGTTCTGTTCGAGCGGGTGCGACGCCTGCGCGATCAGGGCAAGGCGATCATCTACATAACCCACCGGCTCGACGAGGTGTTCGAGCTGTCTGATCGGGTCCAGGTGTTGAGGGATGGGGATGTCGCCCTCGTCGCCGACACCGACGCGGTGGACCGCGGCCAGCTGGTGGCGGCCATGGTGGGGCGGTACGACATCGTCACCGGCCGACCGGAAGATGCCGCCGGGGAGATTGGAGACGTGGCCCTGCGCTGGCGGGGGGCGTCGTCACACGGCTGCTTCAGCGATGTCAACATCGAAGTGTGCCGGGGCGAGGTCGTGGCCTTGTACGGCAAGCTCGGATCGGGGGCGTTGGAGGTAGGGCGCAGCGCCTTCGGGCTTGAGCCGATCCACTCGGGCGAGATCGAGGTGTCCGGCGAGCGGGTTGAACTGTCGAGTCCGGTCGATGCCGTAAATCGGGGTATCGGCTTTTTGAGCGAAGACCGCAAGGTTGGGGGGGCGTTCGCGTCGCGTCCGGTCGGTGAGAATGTCGCAGTGGCTTCCTGGCCCCAGCTCGCCACACGAGGCCTCCTCACCTCGGACATCGAGCAGAAGGCGTTCGACCGCTGGTACGACCGCCTGTCCATTCGCAGCAAGGGTCGAGCCACCCAGCCCATGGAAGAGCTCTCGGGGGGCAACCAGCAAAAGGTGCTGGTGGCCCGCTGGCTGGAACGGGGGGCGGAGGCGCTGGTGCTGCTCGAGCCCACCCGGGGTGTCGACGTGGGGGCCCGGGCCGACCTCTACAAGGTTCTGCGCGAGTTGGCCGCCGATGGTGCCGCCATTTTGATCGTCACTTCGGATCATGAGGAAGTGGTGGCGGTGGCCGATCGGGCCTATATCGCGGCCAAGGGCAGAATCACCGCAGAAGTGCCCGGAGACGAAATCACTATGAGCTTGTTGCTCACCGAGGCGGGAGGATGAGATGAACGAGACTGCCGAGACCACCGAAGCCTCTGCGCCGCCCGAGGACGGCTCGACTGGCCCCGAGCCCAGTGGTTTGGGCTGGCTTGGCCGGACCATTGCCTCTCTCCCGGAGACGGCGGCGCTTCTGTTCGTGCTGGTTGGGTTGATCCTCTACTTCTCGCTGGCTTCTGAGTATTTCTTCGATTTCGACAACTTCGTCAACATCGCCCAGAACTCCGCGGTGATCGGCATCATCGCCATGCCGGCCACGGTGCTGCTCATCGGCGGCCAGGTGGATCTCTCGGTCGGGTCGGCGGCCGGGCTGATGGGCATGACCATGGCCGTGGCCACCACGGCCACCGACGCCGAAACCACGCCGTACGGGCTGGGAGTGAGCATTGGGGTAGCGCTCCTGATCACCATTGCCCTGGGATTCTTGATCGGCGCCTTCAACGGATTCGCGGTGACCAAGATCGGATTGAACTCGATCATCGTGACGTTGGGCGGCCTGGCCATGTTCCGCGGGCTGACCAAAGTTCTCGGCGACGGGCAGACCATCCGGATAAACGGCTTCGGCGATCTGGGGGTGAGCCGCCCGTTCTTGGACATCCCCACGCCGGTGTGGATCTTCATCGGAGTGTCCATTGCCTGCCACCTCCTGCTCAAGTACACGGTGTACGGGCGCTCGGTGTACGCCGTGGGCGCCAATCCCCACGCCGCCCGGCTCGCCGGCATTCGGACCGGACGAGTGCTGTTCATCGCGTTTGTGCTGACCACTGTGGCCACGGCCTTGGCCGGACTGATCCGGGTGTCGCAGGTGGGCAGCGCGGCCACCAACGGCGGCGCCGGTTTCGAGCTCACGGTGGTTACTGCCATCATCCTCGGCGGCGCCAGCCTTTCAGGTGGCCGGGGTTCGATCGCCGGCACCTTTCTGGCTCTACTCGTGCTCAATGTGCTGGAGAACGGGCTCATCCAAACCGATGTGCCCACGTTCTGGATCGAGTTCAGCGAGGGCGCCCTTCTGATCATCGCCGTTTCGTTCGACCGCTTGCGGGTCCGCCTGGGCAACGCCGAATAGCCGGACGCGCCGAACAGCCCATGGCGCGGTGCGGGTGATCAGGCAACGCCGGGCAGGGGTAGGCTGACGAGGTGTTTTCTGAACGCTTGAGTCGAATGCGGGCGGTCATGGCCGAACAGCAGGTGGACGTGCTGCTGCTGTCGGTGGGCGCTGATCTGCCCTACTTCTGCGGCTACGAGGCCATGGCCCTGCCCAGGCTCACCATGCTGGTGGTGCCCCGCGACGGCGACGCCCGGCTCATTGTGCCCCGGCTGGAGGCCCCACGGGTGGTGGAGCGGCCCGGCGTTTTCACGGT
>JAJEEH010000248.1 GCA_022821105.1 Acidimicrobiia bacterium | reverse complement strand
CCAGCCGATGGCGGGGTCGGTGCCGCCGCACAGGGGGTGGAGGGTGGCCGCGCCCTTGGTGCGCACCAGCTCGACGCACTCGTCGGGGGTGAGCACCTCGAACTGGCCGGAGGCCTTGAGGCCGGCGATGTCCTCGGCCTCCACATGCCAGCCCGAGCGCTGGTCGGGGTACTGCCAGCTGGCGTAGGCCGCGGCGTCGTACAGCATGTTGGGCCCGATCTTGGCCCACAGCGCGTCGGGGTCCTCGGTCACCAGCACCAGGCCGGGGCCGTCGGGGGCCATGGCGAAGGCGCCCTCGAATCCGATCTCGGCGGCCTCGGCGTAGTAGAGGTCCACCAGCTCTTGGTCGCCGATGGGCGGCATGTAGGGCAGCCGCAGCCGGGCCGCCCGTTTGGCCGATGCCGGCACCGAGCCGCCCACCATGACGATGGGGTGGGGCTGGGTCACCGGCTTGGGGGTCACCCACACGGTGCGCCCCTCGTACTCGAACGGCTCCCCGGTCCAGGCCTGCTGCATGACCTTGATGGCTTCCTCGGTGTCGCGCCCCCGGCGGGTGCGGTCTTTGCCGAACATCTCGAACTCGAACTCCCGGTAGCCCAGTCCGGCGATGGTGATGAACCGGCCCGGCGCCATCAGATCGATGGTGGCGATGTCCTCGGCCAGCCGCAGCGGATCGTGGTAGGGCACCAAAAGGGCCGACAGCGTACACATCAGGTTGTCGGTGGCCCCCAGGATGGCCGCGGAGATGGCCAGCGGCGCCGACATGAAGCCGTCCTCGGTGCCGTGGTGCTCGCTGGTGATGGCCCCGGCGAAGCCCCGGGTGTCGGCCCACTTCACCATTTCCAGCATGGCGCGGTACTGATCGCCGTGGGTTACCTCGGTGAACGGAGGGGTCCGCAGATCAAAGCGCAGATTGAACATTTCTTCTCCCGATGAGCTCGATGGGTATGGGTAGGTTTACAGACTTCGGGTGAGCCGGTCGAGACGGCGGGTGGCCCCCCGCAGGCTCCGCTCCACCTCGTAGAGCTCGAAGGCGATGTCCTCCCGGTCGGTGCCCTCATAGCGCCGGGCCACCTCCGACACCCGCTCGCCGAGATCTCGCATCACACTGCTCAGCGAGCTGAGCTCCGCCCCGTCCGCCGCCATCGACTTGTCGTCCACCAACAGGTTCTACCGCAAAACCCGCCGGCTGGTTTCCTCAGACACCGGGCAAACCCTTCGTTGTCGGCGTATTGGTGCCTGTAGTTTTGGGGGTCGTGCTAAGCAGAGTGGACCTGCGGGGAGTGGCCGACATTGCTGGCCGTCTGCCCCGGCCTGAGCCCGTTTCTGAGGGCTCGGTGGCCGCGGTCCGCGAGATCATCGACGCGGTGCGGGCCGAGGGCGATGCCGCCCTGGCCCGCTACACCGAGCAGTTCGACGGGGCCGTGCCCTCGAGTTGGCGGGTTCCTCCCGCTGAGGTGGGCGCGGCCCGGGATTGCATCGAGCCCTCGCTGAGGGCGGCTCTGGAGGCGGCGGCTGAGTCAATCGCCGAGTTCCACCGAGGCCAGGCTTCGAAAGAGCAGACCCACAATCGCCAGGGCATCACCATCCGCAGCTGGGACCAGCCGGTGCGCCGGGCCGGGTGCTACGTGCCCGGTGGGCGAGCGGCCTATCCGTCCACCGTGCTGATGACTGCGTTGCCCGCCCGGTCCGCCGGGGTTGAGCAGGTGGCGCTGTGCGTGCCCCCTGACTCCGACGGCAAGGTGGCCGATGTCACCCTGGCCGCAGCCGCCATTGCCGAGGTGGACGAGGTGTACGCGGTAGGCGGGGCCCAGGCCGTTGCCGCCATGGCCTACGGCACCGAGTCGGTGGGCGCGGTGGACGTGATCGTGGGGCCCGGCAACGTGTACGTGGCCATCGCCAAGCAGCTGGTGGCCGGGTCGGTCGGGGTGCCGGCCGCATTCGCCGGGCCGTCGGAGGTTGTGGTGGTGGCCGACGGCACGGTTCCTGCGGAATATGCCGCCGTCGACCTCATCGTGCAGGCCGAGCACGGTCCCGACGGGTTGGCCTGGCTCATCGCCTGGGATCCCGGTGCCGCCGATGAGGTGGAGAAGGCGGTGGCCCGATTGCTGGCCGATGCCGCCCGCCGGGACGACATCACCGCAACGTTCGAACGCAGCGGGCACACCGTGCTGGTAGACGGCCCTGAGGCTGCCGCTGAGGTGGTCAACTTCATCGCCCCCGAGCACTTGCAGGTGATGACCGAGGCACCCGGCGCAGTGATCGACCGGGTTCAAAACGCGGGGGCCATCTTCCGCGGTCCGCTGGCCCCGGCGTCCATCGGCGACTATGTGGCCGGTCCCTCCCACGTGCTGCCCACCAACGGGACCGCTCGCTTCGCCGGCGCCCTCAGCGTGCGGGACTTCACCAAGCCCATGCACGAGGTCTCGGTGGACGCTGAGGGATTGGCCGCAGTCGGTCCCCATGTGGCGGCCATTGCCGACGCCGAGGGATTGGAAGCCCACGCCCAGTCGGTCCGCCTGCGCGGCATTGATGACAAGGTTCAGGAAGGAACTGAAAATGAGTAGCCCCGACCGTCTGCCGGTTAGAGAGAACCTGGCCCTTATGTCGGGCTACCACTCGCCGCAGCTCGATGTGGATGTGCGGCTCAACACCAACGAGTCGCCGGTGCCCCCGCCCGAGGGGTGGGCCGAGGCTCTGCGGGCTGCCCAGGCCGACATCGACTGGCACCGCTATCCCGACCGGGGTGCCCACGAGCTGCGGGCCTCCTTGGCCAAGCACGAGGGGGTTGCGCCCGAGCAGGTGTTCGCCGCCAACGGCTCCAACGAGGTACTCCAGTGCCTGATGCTGGCGTTCGGGGGCCCGGGTCGGGCCGCGCTTACCTTCGAGCCCACCTACGCGCTTCACTCCCACATCTCCCGGCTGGCGGCCACCGAGGTGGTGACCGGCGAGCGGGAGGAGGACTTCTCGCTCGATGCCGACTACGCCTCGGCCATGGTGGCCGAGCACCGACCGGCCGTGACCTTTCTGTGCTCGCCCAACAACCCCACCGGCATGGTGGAGCCCCCCGAATTGGTGGAGCGGCTGTTGGCCGACGTGTCGGCGCTGCCTGGCTTGTTGCTGATGGACGAGGCCTACGGCCAGTTCGACCCCTTTACCGCGGTGAGCCTGGTGGATGAGAGCAGCCCTCTGGCGGTGGCCCGCACCTACTCCAAAACCTGGTCGATGGCCGCGGCTCGGCTCGGCTACCTGGTGGCGCCGTCGTGGGTGGTGGCCGAGCTGGAGAAGTCGGCCCTGCCCTATCACCTGGACACCATGAAGCAGATCGCCGGACGCCTGGCCCTCGACTACGAGGACGAGATGAAGGAGCGGGTGGGCATGCTGGTGGCCGAGCGGGAGCGGATCGCCGCTGCGCTCGACCAGCTCCCGGTGCGCCATTGGGCGTCGGGGGCCAATTTCATACTGCTGCGCCCCGACTCCGGCGATGGCGAGGCGGTTTGGGAGGGTCTCGTGGAGCGGTCGGTGCTCGTGAGAAACTGTTCATCTTGGCCCCGGCTGTCGGGCTGTCTGCGGGTTACCGTGGGAACCCCGGACGAAAACGACGCGTTCTTGTCCGCTCTGCGCGAGGTGCTGACATGACAACCTCAACTCGAACCGCCACGGCGTCTCGGACCACCGCCGAGACCAGCATCGACATCGCCATCAGCGTGGACGGCGAGGGACAGGGCACTGCCACCACCGGTCTGCCGTTCTTCGACCACATGCTGAGCCAGCTCGGCCGCCACGGCGGCTTCGACCTGCGGGTGGAGGCCTCCGGCGACCTGGAGATCGACGCCCACCACACCGTGGAAGACGTCGGCATCCTTTTGGGATCGTGCTTTGCCGAGGCATTGGGCGACAAGGCCGGGGTCCGCCGGTTCGCATCCATTGCGGTGCCGCTGGACGAGGCTTTGGTGGAGGCCGTGGTTGACCTGTCGGGCCGGCCGTTCCTGCACTACGACGTGAGCCCTCCCGGCCAGAAGATCCTGGGCGATCCGCCGTTCGACCCGCAGCTCTGCGAGGAGTTCTGGCGGGCGTTCGCCACCTCGGCCGCCCTGACCCTGCACATCACCATGGTGCGGGGGAAGAACACCCACCACATCATTGAGGCCAGCTTCAAGGCGGTGGCCCGGGCGCTGCGCGACGCCGTGCGGGTGGAGGGCACTGGCATCCCCTCCACCAAGGGTGTCTTGTGAGCAAAGGGGTTCTGTGACCCGACCGCTCATCGCGGTGCTGGACTACGGCATCGGCAACCTCCGCTCGGCCCAGAAGAGCCTGGAGCGCATGGGCGCCGACGCCCGACTGACCGCCGATACCGGGCTGATCGCCGACGCCGCCGGGGTGGTGCTGCCCGGAGTGGGGGCGTTCGGGCCGTGCATGGCCGCGCTGTGCGACACCGGGCTCGACGAGCCGGCCCGGGCGGCGGCGGCCGACGGCCGGCCGTTTCTGGGCATCTGCATCGGCTTGCAGCTCCTCTACGAGGGCTCCGAAGAGGCACCGGGGGTGGCCGGGCTGGGGATTCTGCCCGGCACCGTGCAACTGCTGCCCGGCAACGTGAAGCGGCCCCAGATGCAGTGGAACCGCTTGGAGGTTCTCACGCCGAGCCCCTTGCTCGAGGGGCTGGACGACGCCTGGGTGTACTTCGTGCACTCCTACGCCGCGCCGATGGACGACAGCGTGGTCGCGGTCTGCGACTACGGCGGCCCGGTGGCGGCGGTGGTGGCCGACGGCAACGTGGCGGCCACCCAGTTCCACCCCGAGAAATCGGCCCGCCCTGGCCTCCGGCTGTTGGAGAACTTCGTGAACCAGGCCCGAGTCGCGGCCGTGGGTGCCTGAGATGCAGCTCTACCCGGCCATAGACCTGCGGGGCGGGCAATGCGTGCGGCTCTACCAGGGCTCGTACGACGCCGAGACCGCCTACAGCGACGACCCGGTAGGCCAGGCCCGGCAGTTCGCCGACGCCGGGGCCTCGTGGCTGCACGTGGTGGACCTGGACGCGGCCCGCACCGGGGAGGCGGTGAACCTGCCGGTGATCGCCGCCATCGCCGACGCCGTGGACGTGCCGGTGCAGACCGGCGGCGGGGTTCGCACCCTGGACGCAGCCGCCGCGCTGGCCGACGCCGGCGTTGACCGAGTGGTGATCGGCACCGCTGCGGTGGAGAACCCCGAGTTGGTGGAGCAGGTTGCTGCCCGCCAGCCGGTGGCCGTGGGACTGGACGCCCGAGGGAGAGACGTGGCCACCCACGGATGGGAGCAGGGCGGTGGGGGAGACTTGCTGGAGTTGGCCGCCCGCTTCGAGTCGTCGGGGGCCGAGGCGGTGGTGGTCACCGAGATCAGCCGCGACGGAACCATGAGCGGACCCGACACCGACGGACTGGCCGCGGTGCTGGCCGCCACCCAACTGGCGGTCATCGCCTCCGGCGGGGTGGCGGCGCTGGACGACTTTGCCGCGCTGGGTGGGGTTTGCGACGGAGACCGCCGCTTGGCCGGGGTGATCGTGGGCCGGGCGCTGTACGAGGGGCGCTTCACCGTGGAACAGGCTTTAGAGGCGCTGGGCTGATGAGCACACCATCAACAGTGCCCAGCAACGCCCGGATCATCCCCTGCATGGATGTGGACGCGGGACGGGTGGTCAAGGGGGTCAATTTCGTCGACCTGACCGACGCCGGTGATCCGGTGGAACTGGCCTCCCGCTACGACCAGCAGGGGGCCGACGAGGTGGTGTTCTTGGACATCACCGCGTCGTCCGACCAGCGGGACACCACCTTGGAGCTGGTGCACCGCACCGCCGAGGAGGTGTTCATCCCGTTCACCATCGGCGGGGGCATCCGCACCGTGGACGACGCCCGCCGCCTGCTGCGGGCCGGGGCCGACAAGGTGTCGGTGAACACCGCCGCGGTGAACCGCCCCGAGCTGGTGGCCGAGATCGCCGACGAGTTCGGCAGCCAGTGCGCGGTGGCGTCCATTGATGCCCGCCGTACCAACGGCGGGGCATTTCCTTTTGAGGTGTTCACCCACGGGGGTCGCACACCGACCGGGATCGATGCCATCGAGTTCGCCATCAAGGTGACCGAGCTGGGCGCGGGGGAGATCCTGCTCACCTCCATGGACCGCGACGGTACCCGCGACGGCTTCGACCTGGAGCTGACCCGGGCGGTGGTGGAGGTGACCAACGTGCCGGTGATCGCCAGCGGGGGAGTGGGCACCCTCGATCATCTGGTGGAGGGCGTGCTCGAAGGCCGGGCCGACGCCGTGCTGGCCGCCTCCATCTTCCACTTCGCCGAGCACACCGTGGCCGAGGCCAAAGCCCACATGGCCGCCGCCGGCATCCCAGTACGCCCCGCCGACGCCTGACCGGCTGCGTCTAGGCCGAGAGGTCGGCCAGGAAGTCGTCTATCAGGGTGTTCAGCTTGTCGGTGCGGCCCACCAGGAAGTGGTCGGCGCCGCCGATGGGGTGGATCTCGGCGTTGGACCAGTGTGCGACTGCGGAGCGGGCCTCGTCGGGAGGGTTGAACTGATCCCGCTCGGGCACGGCCAGCCTCTTGGGACGGGGGTCGGAAGCCGCCTTGAAGCGGTCGGCGTTGACCACCCGAAGCGGCGGGGCCACCAGAAACCATCCGGCCAGCTCCGGGGCATCGCAGGTGAGGGCCATGTCGGCGCCGAACGACCAGCCGGCCAGCACCAGCGGGCACTGCTCGCTTCCGACCGCGGCCATGGCCTCCACCGCGGCCCGCACGTCGAGCTGCTCGCCCTCGCCGAAGTCGTGCTCGCCCTCTGAGCCCCCCACCCCCCGGAAATTGAACCGCAGCACCGCGCAGCCGGCCGACACCAGATGGGTGAACAGGGTGGAGACCACCAGCGAGTGCATGTTGCCCCCGTACTGGGGATGGGGGTGGGCGATCACCACTTTGGACCGGGGCTCGTCGGGCACCGCCCACTGGGCCTCGAGGCTGAGGCCGTCGCCTGTTGTCAATGTGGTTGTGCTGAGCGTGGTGGAGGTCGCTTCGAAGTCGTCTGTCATATGCCGGTCACGGTAGCGTTGTCACCCCATGGCCAAGGCAGCAAAGGGTGCGAGTCAGGTCGCGCCCGAGGACAAACTCCCCATCAAGATGCTCAACGACCGCATCTTGGTGCAGCTCGACATCCCCGAGGGAGAGCGGCGCTCCACCGGCGGCATCCTCATCCCGGCCACCGCCCAGGTGGGCAAGCGCCTGGCCTGGGCCGAGGCCATCGCGGTGGGCCCCAACGTCCGCACGGTGGAATCCGGCGACCAGGTGCTGTTCAACCCAGAAGACCGCTATGAGGTGGAAGTGCGGGGGGCCGACTACCTCATCCTGCGGGAGCGGGACATCCACGCGGTGGCCGCCCCCCGCCTCGACGAGGGAAGCACCGGCCTTTACCTCTGATTCAGGCTGGCAAATGGCTCTAATCGGGCCGGAGTCTGCTCCTACGATGGGGCCATGCCCGCAATCACGCCGATAGAAGCCGCCCCGGGAACGCTGGACCAGGTGACGTACAACAGCGACGGGCTGGTTCCGGCCATAGTGCAGGACCATGACGGGGGCCAGGTGCTGATGATGGCGTGGATGAACCAAGAATCGCTGGAACGCACCCTGGAAACCGGGCGCACCTGGTTTTGGAGCCGGTCCCGCCAGGAGTACTGGTGCAAGGGAGAGACCTCTGGCGATCGCCAGTACGTGCGGGAGGCGTTCTACGACTGCGACGGCGACACCCTGCTGTTCATCGTGGAGCAGGAAGGCAGCGGCGCCTGCCACCTCGGGAAGTACTCGTGCTTCTTCCGTTCGTTCGACGAGCCGTTGCCGCCTTCGGAGTGATCCGCCCGGCATGATCTTGACAAGCCCCCACCTCAGCCAAGCGCTCGCATGACCGCGATAAGCCCCGACCGCCAAGAGTTCCACCGGCTGGCTGCCGAGTGGTCGGTGGTACCGGTATGGCGGGAGCTGGTGGCCGACCTCACCACTCCAGTGGCCGCTTTCGTGCGCACCGTGGGCGTCGAGCCCGGCTTCCTGCTGGAGTCGGTGGAGCACGGCGAGCGCTGGAGCCGGTTCTCCTTCATCGGCCGCCGCCCGCTGGGCACCTTGGTGGCCCGCGGCCGCCAGGTGACCGCCTCCGGGCAATTCCCCGAGGGAACCCCGCTCGACCAGGGCATTCTGGCTGCGATCGAGCACATCTTGTCGCAGTGGCAGTCGCCGGTGATCGACGAGCTGCCCCCTCTGCACGGCGGTCTCGTGGGTTATCTGGGCTATGACGTGGTCCGGGAAGTGGAGCATCTGCCCGATGTGCCTGCCGACGATCAAGAGCTTCCCGACGCGGTCCTGTCGGTGATCGGCGAGCTGGCGGTGTTCGACCACTGGCGCCAGCGGGTGATCCTGATCGAGAACGTAATCGTTCCTCCGGGATCTTCCCCGGCCGAGATCGACGCCGCCTATGACCGCGCCGCGGCGGCTCTCGAGCAGCTGGCCGCCGACGGGGCCCGGCCGGTGGCCGAGCCGCTGCTGGAACCCCCCACAGAAGACGAGGAGCTGCCCGAGGTGGTGTCCTCCATGGGCTCGCAGAGCTTCTGCGACGCGGTGGAGGCGGCCAAGGAGCACATACTCGCCGGCGACATATTCCAGGTGGTGCTGGCCCAGCGCTACGACTTCGACCTGGAGGCCGAGCCGTTCGACGTGTACCGCTCGCTGCGCCAGGTGAACCCCAGCCCCTACATGTACTTCGTGCGCCTTCCCGAGGTGTCGCTGGTGGGATGCTCGCCCGAGCCCATGGTGCAGCTGCTCAACGGGCGGGTCATCTCCCGGCCCATCGCCGGCACCCGCCGCCGGGGCCGCACCGAGGCCGAGGAGCGCCGGATGGCCGCCGAGTTGTCCGAGCATCCCAAAGAGATCGCCGAGCACATCATGCTGCTGGATCTGGCCCGCAACGACGTGGGCCGGGTGGTTACCTTCGGCACCGAGACGGTGGACGAGATGATGACCCTGGAGCGGTACAGCCACGTCATGCACCTGACCTCGCAGGTATCGGGCGATCTGGCCCCGGGGCGCACCCCGGTTGACGTGCTGAGGGCCACCCTGCCGGCGGGCACCGTGTCGGGGGCGCCCAAGGTGCGGGCCATGGAGATCATCGACGACCTGGAGCCGGTGAAGCGGGGGCCCTACGCCGGAGTGGTGGGCTACCTGGACTTCTCAGGCAACATCGACACCGCAATCGCCATCCGCACCATGGTCATCCAGGGGGGACGGGCCTCGGTGCAGGCCGGCGCGGGGATCGTGGCCGACAGCATCCCCGAACAGGAGGACCTGGAGTGCCGCAACAAGGCCCGAGCCCTGCTGCTGGCCGTGCCCGCCGCCCGGCGGATGAACCGGAGCCGGCTCTAATGATCGGTTTGGCATGATGGGCTCAGCATGATCGGCCCAGCATGACCAGCCCAGTGGACCTGTCGACCGCGGTGGGGGCCTGCCCCTCTGAGCGGAGCGTGCTGGCGGTAGCTGGCCCCGACGCCGAGGACTTCTTGCAGGGCCAGCTCAGCCAGGACATGGAGGCGCTGGCCGAGGGCCATTCGGCCTGGTCGCTCGTCTTGCAGCCCCAGGGGCGCATCGACGCCTTCGTGCGGGTCACCCGCCAGGGCACCGACCGATTCATCCTCGACACCGACGGCCCGCTAGAGCAGCTTGTCGCCCGGCTGAAGCGCTTCATGCTGCGCACCGATGTGACCCTGGAGCCGCTCGACTGGCAGTGCATCTCGGTACGCGGCCCGGGCGCGGAGGATGTCGCCGCTACCGGCGAGATCGTCGCCCCCGTGCCCACCGGCGGCGTCGATGTGCTGGGGCCAGCCCCCGCGGTGCCCGAAGAGGTGCCCGCCGTAGAACCCGCGGCCCTGGAAGCCCACCGGATCAGGGCAGGACTCCCACGCATGGGGGCCGACATCGACGACCGCACCATTCCCGCCGAGGCCGAGGTGGTGGCATTCACGGTTAGCTTCACCAAGGGGTGCTTCACCGGCCAGGAGCTGGTGGCCCGCATGGACTCCCGGGGGAGCACCGCCCCTCGGTACTTGCGAGTTCTGACCCTGGCCGACCGGGTGCACTTGGCTGGAGGCGAGCCCATCTGCGACGCCGGCGGCGCCGAGATCGGCACCGTCACCAGCGCAGCCTGGGACGACGCCGCCGGTGTCACGGTGGCCTTGGGCTACATCAAGCGCTCAGTGGAAATGCCCGCCGAGGTGACAGTGGCCGGCTGTGCGGCCCAGGCATCAGCCGTTCCCCGCTAACGATCGCATTCCGGCACCAGCCAGCCGGTAGTTTTGGGAGCAGTGTTCATCAAGATCTGCGGCATCACGACCGCCGACGATGCCCTGCTGGCCACCGCCTTGGGGGCCGACGCGGTGGGGTTCATCATGGCCCCGTCAAAGCGCCAGGTCGCCCCGCCCCGGGTGGAGGAGATCGCCCGCCGCCTTCCCCCCGACGTTCTCACTGTTGGCGTGTTCCGGGACGAAGCCCCCAGCCGGGTGATCGAGCTAGTCAATCGCTGCGGCCTCAAGGCCGCCCAGCTGTCCGGTTCGGAGAGCATGCAGGACACCCGTCTGATTCGAGAGAGCGTGCCTGCGGTGATCAAGGCCTTCCCCGGCGGCAGCCCGGCCCTGTCGGTGGCCGACCGGTACGGCGCCGACATCGTGATGGTGGACTCCGACACCCCCGGCTCAGGCCAGGTGTTCGACTGGTCTTTGGCCGAAGGGGCTCCCGGCGGAATCCGGCTGCTCATGGCCGGCGGGCTGACCCCTGAGAACGTGGCCATGGCCATCGCCAAAGTCCGGCCCTGGGGAGTGGATGTGGCCACTGGGGTGGAGATGTCTCCGGGGCGCAAGGATCCGGCGAGGTTGCGGGCTTTCATCAATGCCGCCCGAAGTACTGAGCCGGCCCGCCCCGAGCCCGACGCGGAGGGGTTGGACGAGGACGCCCCCTACAACTGGCAGGAGGAGGGGCTCCGGTGACCATGGCGGAGCCCGTCGGCGGGCGGTTCGGGGATTTCGGGGGGCGTTACGTTCCCGAGCCCCTAGTGCCGGCCTGCTAGGAGCTGGAGGCCGCATTCCGCTCCGCCTGGGCCGATGACGGCTTCCGAGGCGAGCTGAACCAGCTGCTGGCCGACTATGCCGGGCGGCCTTCGCCGCTCACCGAGTGCCATCGCCTCTCCGAGGAGATGGGCCTTCGCCTGCTGCTCAAACGCGAAGACCTCAACCACACCGGCTCTCACAAGATCAACAACGTGCTGGGCCAGGCCCTTTTGGCCGTGCGCATGGGCAAGACCCGGCTGGTGGCCGAGACCGGGGCCGGACAGCACGGCGTGGCCACCGCCACCGCGGCTGCCCTCTTGGGCCTGGAGTGCGTGGTGTACATGGGCGAGGTGGACATGGAGCGCCAAGCCCTCAACGTGTTTCGGATGCAGCTTTTGGGCGCCGAGGTGCGCTCGGCGGTGTCGGGCAGCCGCACCCTGAAAGACGCCATCAACGAGGCCATGCGCGACTGGGTCGCCACCGTGGAGAGCTCGCACTACTGCCTGGGCTCGGTGATGGGCCCCCACCCCTATCCCTGGATGGTGCGAGAGCTGCACCGGGTGATCGGCGACGAGGCCCGCGAGCAGTGCCGGCAGCTTCTGGGATCCGATCCCGACGTGGTCACCGCCTGCGTGGGCGGCGGCAGCAACGCCATCGGCATCTTCAGCGGATTCGTCGACGGCGATGCCGCGCTGGTGGGGGTGGAGCCGGCCGGCGGCGCGGCCATCGGCCGGGGCGTGCCCGGCGTGGTCCACGGCTCCAAGTCGTTCCTGATGCAAGACGAGCACGGCCAGGTGCTGGAGGCCGAGTCGATCTCCGCCGGCTTGGACTATCCCGGCATCGGCCCGGAGCACTCCCATCTGGCCGCCATCGGCCGGGCCCGCTACGAGTCGGTCACCGACGACGAGGTGGTGGCCGCCTTCGAGCTCTTGTCGCGCACCGAGGGGATCATCCCCGCGCTGGAGCCGGCCCATGCCCTGGCCTGGGTGTCGCGGGCCCGCGGGGAGCTGGCCGGCCAATCGGTGCTGTTGAACCTGAGCGGGCGGGGCGACAAAGACGTCGACCAGATGATGGGCCGACTGGCGCCAGACGGCGGGTCGAGCGGAGGCGGCAGCTCCAACGGCGACGACGGGCGTTCTGGGTGAGCACCGAACCGGGAGCTTTGGAAGCCGCCTTGCGGGCCCGGCGCTCTCAAGGCGGCAAGGCACTGGTTCCCTATCTGACCGGGGGGCTGGGCGACTGGCAGGCCGGGCTGGCCGCGGCCGCCGACGCAGGGGCCGATGCCATCGAGGTGGGCATCCCGTTCTCCGACCCGGTGATCGACGGCCCGGTCATCCAAGAGGCCAACGACCGGGCGCTGGCCGACGGGATCACGCCGTTGGCCGTTCTCGACGCCCTCGGACGCCTCGACATCGGCGTTCCGTTGGCGGTGATGACCTACTACAACATCGTCTTCCGGTTCGGCCTGGAGCGGTTTGCATCGGTTCTGGCCGAAAGAGGAGTGGCCGCCGCCATCCTTCCCGACCTGCCCCTGGAGGAAACCGGCCCCTGGGCCGAGGCGGCCGATGCCGCCGGCGTGGAGACGGTGCTGTTGGCCGCCCCCACCGCCTCCGACGAGCGGCTGGGCCGGATCTGCGCCCGGACTCGGGGATTCGTATACGGCGTGGGTCTCCTGGGGGTTACCGGGGTGCGGGAGGAGTTGGCGTCGTCCGCGGTGGTCATGGCCGGGAGGCTCAAGCAGGTGACCGATGTGCCCGTGCTGGTGGGGGTGGGAGTGGGCACCCCGGAGCAGGCCGAGGAGGTCTGCCGGGTGGCCGACGGCGCGGTGGTGGGTACAGCAATGGTGCGCCGGATGATGGACGAGGGCCCCGCCGCCGTCGGCGAGCTGGTCGGCCGTTTCCGACGAGCTTTGGATTGAGGCCGATCTTTCCCCACTTCAACTTTGCATTTCCCGTGTGGACTGCTTGACTCGTGTGACTTTTTGAGTGAGCCCAATTGAATTACACTCCCGTAATTCACGAATCAGGAGGATTCCATGAAAAAGTCAGAGTTGGTCAGCGCCATCAGCGAACGCACCGGCGAGAGCAAGAGCTCCGTGGAAGCGGTTCTCAACAGCCTTGAGAAGACGGTCACCGAGCAGGTGATCCTGGGCAACAAGGTGTCGATCACGGGCTTCGTGTCATTCGAGCAGACCTCAAGGGGCGCCCGCACGGGCCGCAACCCCCGCACCGGCGAGACCATTCAGATTGCCGCCACCAAGGGCTGCAAGGTCAGCGCCGGCGCCCGGCTCAAGGGGGCCGTTAAGGGCACCTGATCCACTAGGGTCAGTCCCATGGCTGATTGGCTCTTGTCGGCTGGCGATCCTGCGCCGGCGTTCAACTTGTCGGACCAGAATGGCAATGAGGTGTCTCTGGGCGACTTTGCCGGGAGGAAGCTGGCGATCTTCTTCTTTCCCAAGGCGCTCACGCCTGGTTGAACCAATCAGGCAATCGGCGTGCGTGACATCGCCTCAGAACGCGGCATCGCCGCAGTGGGCATAAGCGGGGACAACCCCGACCGCCAGAAGCGGTTCGACGAGAAGTGCGACCTCGGGTACTCGCTGCTGTCGGACCCGGACCATGAGGTGGCCGAGGCCTTCGGCGTGTGGCGGGAGAAGAAGATGTACGGCAACACGTATTGGGGTGTCGTCCGCTCGGCCTTTTTGGTGGATGAAGGCGGCAACATCGAGCACGCCTGGTACAAGATCAGCCCCAAGAACACCGCATCCAATCTGGCGGCGGCCCTGCCCGAGGAATAGCGGAGCAGAAGCGTCTCCCATGAGGCCTCCGGCTGAGGTTCTCCCGCACCGCCCTCCGTTCCTGTTTCTCGACGAGGTCACCTCGATGGTGGCCGGGGAGCGGGCCGAGGGCTATTGGCAGCTCACCGGCGACGAGCCGTTCTTTGCGGGCCATTTCCCCGGACGTCCCACCCTGCCCGGCGTGCTGATGGCTGAGGCCATCGCCCAGCTCGGCGCCTATATCGCGCTCTGCGACGAGCGGTTCGCCGGCAAGCTGCCCCTGTTCGGCGGCCTCGACAGCGCCCGGTTCCGCCGCCAGGTGGGTCCCGGCGATCGCCTGGACCTCGAGGTGGAGATGACCCGGCTGTCGGCCCGGGCCGGCCGGGGCGCGGGACGGGCCTCGGTAGGCGGCGAGCTGGCCTGTTCGTGCGAGCTGCTGTTCGTGGTGGTGGACGCCGTCTAGCTCGCTGGCGGGGGGCCGATCACGATGGTCCCGTTGTGGCCGCCGAACCCGAAGGAGTTGGACAGCGACGGTCCCGGCGTCCACGGGGCCGGATCGGGGGCCACGATGCGGATGGGGGTCATGTCGGGATCGGGGGTTGTGTAGCCGTAGGTGGGCGGGATGAGCTGGTGCTCCATGGCCAGCAGCACGGCGGCCGCTTCGACGGCCCCGGCCGCGCCCAGCGCGTGCCCGGTGACCCCCTTGGTCGAGGTGACCAGCGGCCCCGGCGTGCCGAACACCTTCTGAATGGCCTCGGCCTCAGCGGCGTCGTTCAGCGGGGTTGACGTGCCGTGGGCGTTGATGTGGGCGATGTCGGCGGGCTCCAGGCCGGCGTCGGCCAGAGCCAGCTCCATGCACCGCACGGCCCCTGCTCCCCCCGGCGATGGGGCGGTGATGTGATAGGCGTCGGCCGTGCTGGCGCCGCCCAGGATCTCGCCCAGAACCGTCACCCCCCGGTTGCGGGCCGATTCCAGGTCCTCGAGCACCAAAACGGCGGCCCCCTCGGCTTGGATGAACCCGTCTCGCTCCAGGTCGAACGGGCGGCTGATATGGGACCGGGAGACGGCGGTCATGTTCCAGAAGGTGGCCTCGCCGGTTACGGAGTTGGAGGCCTCGCTGCCGCCGGTGATGACCGCGTCGCAGCGGCCGGAGCGGATCAGCATGGCCGCGTTGGCAATCGACTGGGTGCCCGCCGCGCAGGCGGTGACCGTGTTCTCGCACGGCCCGGAGAAGCCGTAGCGCATGGATATGGCCGCTGATGCCGCGTTGGCCATCAGCATGGGCACCAGGAAGGGCGACACCCGGCGCTCGCCCTTCTCGATGCGCACCTGGATCTGGTCTTCCAGGGTTCGCAGGCCGCCCACGCCGGTTCCCACCCACACGCCGATCCGGTCGGGGTCGGCGCTCAGCTCACCTGCTTGTTCCAGCGCCTCGGCTGCCGCGGCCAGGGCCATCTGGGCGAAGCGGTCGGTGCGGCGGGCCTCTTTGGGGGATTCGAAGTGGGGGAGGGGGTCGAAGTGGTCCATCACTCGCCGTCCCTCGGCGGGAGCTTCCAGCAGCCCTTGCCAGAAGGCATCCCGGCCCAGTCCGGGCCAGGCCAGAACCCCGATTCCGGTGACCGCCACTCGGCGTGGCTCGGTCATGGCCTCGCCCTTCGCAGGGTGAGCTCGGTTTTCGTCTCGTCGGGCGGCTGCGGGGTCATCCCAGTTTGACGGTCACCAAGTCGAAGGCCTGACCCACGGTCTCGATGTCCTCCAGCTCTTCCTCGTCGATGGTGATGTCGAACTCCTCTTCGAGCGCCATCACCAACTCGACCAAGTCGAGGCTGTCAGAGTCCAAGTCGTCGGCAAAGGTGGCCTCGGGTGTGACCTGACCGGCCTCCACCGAAAGCACCTCGACGGTGCAGTTCTGGAAGCGAGTGAAGTTGTCGTCGCTCACGCTGGTTATCTCCTATTCGTGGACAGATTGTCCTTGGACGGGTTTGCGAATGCGTCTACGGGCACTCATCCTCCCATGCCCAGACCCCCGTCTACCGGAATCACTGCTCCGGTGACGTAGCCGGCGGCGTCGGAGGCCAAGAATGAAATGGTTGCAGCAATTTCAGAGGGTTCGCCCAATCGTCCGAGGGGAACCGCTTCGATGATGGCCGAGCGGCGGTCCTCGTCCAGCTCGTTGAGCATGTCGGTGCCCACCGGGCCGGGGGCCACCACGTTGACGGTGATGTTGCGGCTGGCCAATTCCTTGGCCAGCGAGCGGCTCAGCCCCACCAGACCGGCTTTGGAGGCGGCGTAGTTGGCCTGGCCGGCCTGGCCCACGGAGCCCACCACCGAGGACACGAACACGATGCGGCCCCAGCGGTTGCGCATCATCGACTTGGTAGCCCGCTTGGCCACCCGGTATCCCGCGGTGAGGTTGGCGTCGATCACGTCGGTGAAGTCGGCCTCGCTCATGCGCATCAGCAGCTTGTCGCGGTTGATCCCCGCGTTGGACACCAGCACCTCCACCGGGCCGAGACGATCCTCGATCTCGGCAAAGGCGGATTCGATCTGATCCTCGTCGGTCACATCGCAGCGGACGCCCAACAGATCGACTTGTCCGTTGGATTGCGGGGGCTCGCTGCGATAGGTCACCGCCACCTGATGGCCGTTTTGGGCGAACTCGGTGGCCGTCGCCAGCCCGATGCCCCGGTTCCCGCCGGTCACCAGGACAACCCTGGATGCGCTCACTGGCCCCAGCGTAGCAGCGCGGCGGCGACGCTCATACCTGCGCCGAAGCCCACCAGCAGCACCACATCTCCGTCTTTGATGGCGCCCTTGGACACAGCGTCGTCCATGGCCAGCGGGATCGATGCCGACGATGTGTTGCCGGTGGACTCGAGCACTGTGGCCGCCTTCTCCAGCGGGATGTCCAGGCGTTTCATGGCGCTCTCGATGATCCGGAAGTTGGCCTGGTGGGGGACCACCGCGGCCACATCAGAGGTTTCCAGCCCGGCTTCGGCCAGCACCCTCTGGCTGGCCGCGACCATCACCCGCACCGCTTGGCGGAACACCTCTTTGCCGTCCATCTTGATGTAGTCGCCGAAGTCGCAGATCAACAGGTCGGCGAAGCGGCCCTCAGAGCCCATGTAGGTGCTGAGGATGCCCCGGTCGTCCCGCTGGGTTGGCTCCAGCACCACCGCGCCGGCGCCGTCGCCGAACAAGATGGCGGTGGAGCGGTCGTCCCAGTCGGTGAACCGGCTGAGAGTGTCCACGCCGATTACCAGCACCCGCTCCATGCCGGCGGCAATCTGGGACTGGGCCAGAGACACGCCGTAGGTGAAGCCCGAGCAGGCCGCGTTCAGGTCGAATGCCCCGCAGGATGCCCCCAGCTCGTTTTGGATGCGGTTGGAAACGGCGGGGAACACTTGGTCGGGGGTGCAGGTGGAGCAGATGATCAGATCGAGGTCGGTGGCGTCGATCTCGGCCTGCTTGAGTGCGATCTTGGCCGCTTGGCCGCCGAGTTCCAGGCAGCTGCCCCCCACCCGGCGCTCGTGGATGCCGGTCCGCTCCACGATCCACTCGTCGCTGGTGTCGAGAACCGCGGCCAGGTCGTGGTTGGTGACCACCTTGTGGCCCCTTGCGGTGCCCAGGCCGGTGATGGCCGCTCTCGTCACCTGCCTGCTCCCCTCAGCTCGTCCGCAGCCAGGCGATGGGCTGGCTGGCAGTGACCCGCTCGCCGTCCACGGCTAAGAACCCCATGATCATCCCGGCCCAGGGGGTGCGGACCTCGGTGTCGCCCACATGGCCCAAGAGCTGTCCGGCGGGCACCCCGGTGCCCAGCAGCTGGTCTTCGGTGGGCTGGAAGACGCCCGCGGCGGGGCTGACCACCAGTCGTTCGGTGGTGAACAGGGCTTCGCCCTCCAGCGGGCCGCCCGCGGCCACCGGAGGGCCGGCCAGTTCTTCGAGCACCGCATCTATGTCGGCGGGGGCGTTCACCTTGAGGGGCTTGCACTCCTTGGCGGTTCGCTTCACCGTCCCGGTGAGCACTGCGCCAGGGCCCAGTTCCACGAACGTGGTGAATCCGTCGTCGCACATGTTGTGGACCGATTGGCGCCAGCGCACCGGGCTGGTCAGCTGGTCGTTCAACAGGTCGGCCCAGGCCTGGGCGCCGGTTTGGGCGGCGGCGTCCACGTTGGCGTACACCGGGTGGTCGGGAACCCGGAACTCGGTCTTGCCGATTGCCTTGCTGAGACGGTCTTTGGCCGACGACATGAACGGGGTGTGGAAGGCGCCGCCCACGGGCAGGGCCATGACCCGCTTGGCCCCCAAGTCCTTGGCAATGGCCCCGGCGGCATCCACCATCGAGGGGGTGCCGGCAATCACCACCTGGCCGGGGGCGTTGTAGTTGGCCACCCACACGTCGCCGTCAGCCTGCTCGCAGGCCTGCTCCACCAGGTCGTCGTCGAGGCCCATTACGGCGGCCATGGTGCCGTCTTGTTCTTCGGCGGCCACCTGCATGGCCTCGCCCCGCTCGCTCACCAGCCGCACACCGTCGTAGAAGTCGACCACTCCGGCAGCCACCAGGGCGGAATACTCGCCCAGGCTGTGGCCGGCGTGGCCCGCGGTCTCGATACCCACCCGGGTAACCGCGTCGAGGGCGATCATCGACACCATGAAGGTGGCTAGCTGGGAGTTTCGGGTGTGGCGCAGCTCGTCGTCATCGGCTTCCAACAGGAGCTGGGCCACATCGCGTCCCGCTGCCTCGGAGGCCTCGGCCACCAGCTCCCAAGAGGGGTGGTCGACCCAAGCCGAACCCATGCCGGCCTTTTGGGATCCCTGGCCGGGATAGGTGAAGCAGATCATCAGGTGTCAGACCTCTCAGACGACAGCGGGGTTTCAACACTCTACGGGAGCGCAGCTCCGGGAGGGTATACGGCGAGGCTGCGGGGGACTAACCCATCTAGACTGCTCTTCCCTCAGCCACCCCGCTGAGCAGCCCAGTGCCCCAAGCACTGGCCACCCGCCCGGGTGGTGGAATTGGTAGACGCGCCGGACTCAAAATCCGGTTCCCGCAAGGGAGTGAGGGTTCGAGTCCCTCCCCGGGCACTGCGCAGGTGCAAGCATGGGCGCTATGAAACAGGGTGACTCGGCTGATCAGCGTCGGATTCGGTTTGAGCCTGACGATAGGCCGCCTACTGCGCTGACTGCGGGGATGGGGCTTCAGTTTGCGATTCTGTCGATTGCAGGCATTGTGCTCACGCCGGCGATCGTCATTCGAGCCGCAGGTGAGAGCGACTCGTACCTGACTTGGGCGGTTTTCGCGGCGGCAGTGGTCAGCGGCGTCAGCACAATCCTCCAGGCGGTCAAGTTCGGGCGAATCGGCGCCGGATACGTACTGCTCATGGGGACGTCGGGGGCGTTCATCGCCGTGTGCGTGGCGGCCTTGGTGCAGGGAGGCCCTGGCTTGCTGGCGGTGTTGGTGGTGGCGTCGTCGCTGTTCCAGTTCTTGCTCGCCTCGAGGCTCTCGCTGTTCAGGAGGCTAATAACGCCGGTAGTGGCCGGCACCGTGCTGATGCTCATTGCGGTGACCGTGATGCCGCTCATATTCGACATGGTGACAGCGTCACCGGAAGGCGAATCCGAATGGAGCGCACCGACGAGCGCCCTGGTCACCATTCTTGTGGTGATCGCCATCGCGCTGAAGTCCTCGGGCAGCCTGCGGTTGTGGGCGCCGGTCATAGGCGTGGTGGCCGGCTCGATTGTGGCCGCCGCCTCCGGGCTATACGACTTCGATCAGGTAAACGATGCCGCCTGGATCGGTGTGCCCGACAGCGGTTGGCCCGGTTTCGATTTCTCATTCGGCTCGGCGTTTTGGAGCCTTCTGCCCGCGTTCGTGATCGTCACGATCATCGGAGCGGTGGAGACCATTGGCGACTCAGTGGCCATCCAGCGCGTGTCGTGGCGAAAGCCGCGAGCGGTGGACTACCGCGTGGTGCAGGGTGCGGTGGCTGCCGATGGCACCGGCAATCTGCTGTCGGGGCTGGCTGGCACAGTGCCCAATACCACCTACTCATCAAGCGTCTCCATTACCGAATTGACCGGCGTGGCCGCTCGCCGCGTGGGTGTCGCCATCGGCGTCGTGTTCATGGTGTTCGCGTTCTTGCCCAAGTTCTTGGCGTTGGTGCTAGCTATTCCCGATGCGGTGGTGGCGGCGTATGTCACCGTTCTGATCTCGCTGCTGTTCGTGGTGGGCATGAGGATCGTCTCCGAAGAGGCTGCCGACTACCGAAAGGGCCTGATCGCAGGCATCGCCTTCTGGCTCGGCGTCGGGTTTCAGAACAGCCTGATCTTCCCGGAATACCTGGAGGGCTTCGCCGGGGGCTTCTTGGAGAACGGCATGACCTCGGGCGGCCTTGTGGCCATCGTGTTGACGCTGTTCACCGAGGCCACTCAATCCCGCCGCCAGCGGCTGCGCACCAATCTGGCAATGCCGGAGCTCCCCGGCATCCAGGAGTTCCTGAAAGGCTTCGCAAAGCGCCACGGCTGGGCGGCATCGATGTCGCAGAGACTGGACGCGGTGGCCGAGGAGACGATGGTCACGCTGCTCGACGCCGAGCATGCCGGAGACGCCCCCGATGACCGGGCGCTGCGCGTCACGGCCAGCAAGCAGGATGGGCGGGCGGTGCTCGAGTTTGTGGCTGCGGCCCGAGGGGAGAACATCGAGGACCGGCTGGCTGTGCTCGATGAGCCGACGGCCGACCGGCCCGTCGAGCGCGATGTCTCGCTGCGACTACTTCAGCACTACGCCACTTCTGTGCACCACCAGCAATACCACGAGCTTGAGATCATCACCGTCCACGTCAACCCGCCTGCGGGTGATGGTTCGCATGAATAGACGCACCGGGTTGGAGTCTGTGGTTGAGACGACACATGGGCCGGTTCGAGGGACGGTTGCTGACACGCCCTTTGGGCCGGCTTGCCAGTACCTGGGGATTCCGTATGGGAAGCCGCCGGTGGGGGAGCGCCGGTTCTGCTCGCCTGAGGCGGCGGAGCCGTGGGATGAGGTTCTGGATGCGAGTGCCTTCGGACCTGATCCCGTCCAGGCGGTGGATGGCCCCTACACCGGGGTGATTCCGGGGGCGGACGCGGCCTCGGTTTCGGAGGACTGCTTGACACTGAATGTGTGGGCGCCAGCGGGGGACACGGCTGAGTTGCCGGTAATGGTCTGGATCTATGGCGGGGCGTTCCTTACGGGTGGCGGCTCCTTCCCGCTCTACAACGGGGCCAGGCTGGCGGCCGAGCAGCAGGTGGTGGTGGCCTCGGTGAATTATCGGGTAGGTGCGCTGGGTTTCATGGACTTGCGCCAGGTGCCGGGCGGGGAGGGCACTACGGCGAATTGCGGTCTACATGACGTGCGGCTGGGCCTCGAATGGGTGGCGGCCAATGCGGGGAATTTCGGCGGCGATCCGGCGACGCTGACCGCGTTCGGCGAGTCGGCCGGGGCGGGATCGATCTTGCACCTTCTCGGCAGTCCGGGCATCTCGTCGGTGCTGCGGCGGGCCATCATGCAGAGCCCTGGCGTCGACATGACCCAGTCGCCGGACGTTGCGGCCACCGTGGCCCGCGCCTTCATGGACAACGCCGAGGTGAGCGATGTGGCGGGGCTGCGGCTGCTGGAACCGGAAGCAATTGTTGAGGCCCAGTTCAAGACCGTGATGGACATGATGATCACGGTGGGGCCGATGCCGTTCCACCCGGTGGTCGACGGATCGCTCATTCCGGGGCCCCCGTCAGAGCTGCTCCAAACGAGCGCGGCGACCGACGTCGATGTACTGATTGGCGCCACGGCCCATGAACTGCGCCTGTTCCACCAGGAATTGCCCGAAGAGAGCTCCGAACAGATACTCCATCACACGGTGAGCGGTCACATCTCCGACAAAACCGGCGCCGAGCCGTCTCCCGGCGATGTGGAAG
>JAJEEH010000290.1 GCA_022821105.1 Acidimicrobiia bacterium | reverse complement strand
TCTAGTTCCAGGGGGAGGCCGAAGCAGGCTGAGAGGGATTCGGAGGTCAGAACTTCTTCTAGGGGGCCTTGGGCCAGCACTTGGCCCTGGCGCAGGAGCAGGGCGTGGGTGAAGCCGGCGGGGATCTCCTCGGTGCGGTGGGTGACCACCACCAGGGGAGGGGCGCCGGGGTCGGCGGCTAAGCGGGAGAGATCGGTCACCAGCATCTCTCGGCCGCCCAAGTCCAGGGTGGAGGCGGGCTCGTCCAGCAGTACCAAACCGGGATCGGTCATCAGGCTGCGGGCGATCTGCACCCGCTGGCGCTCGCCCGACGACAGGGTGGCGATGGTGCGGTCTCCCAGCCCTCCTGCTCCTACCTGCTCCAGCAGCAATGCCGCCCGCTCACGATCAGCGTGGGTGTAGTCGTGCCACCACGGCTCTAGGGCGCCGTGGCGGGCGGTCTTCACCACATCGACCGCCTTCAGATGGGGCCTCAGCATCTGGGCCAGCGCGGGGGATACAAACCCCACCCGATGCCGCAGGCGGCGCACGTCCACCTCGCCCAGCCGCTGGCCCAGCACTTCGACGATTCCCGTGGTGGGGTGCTCGTACAGCGCGGCGATTCGCAGCAGCGAGGTCTTGCCGCTGCCGTTGGCCCCCAGCACCACCCACCGCTGGTCCAACGCCACCTCCCAGTCCACATCGGTGAGGATGGGCCGCTTGTCGCGAGTGAATCCCACCCCGGTCATCCGCAGCGCCAACGTCAGCGTCTTGGTGCCCATGGTGCTCAGTTGGCGTGGGCCATCCAGGTGGCGTACATCTCGGCGTAGTGGCCGCCCTGGGCCACTAGCTCATCGTGGGTGCCGATCTCGGTGATCTTGCCGTCTTCCACCACCGCGATCCGGTCGGCTCGCATGGCGGTGGCCAGCCGGTGGGCGATGATGATGGCCGTGCGCCCCTCCAGCACCACATCCAACGCGGCCTCGATCTTCGACTCCGATCGCAGGTCGAGGTTGGAGGTGGCCTCGTCCAGCACCAGCACCCGGGGCCGGGCCAGAAACGCCCGGGCCAGCGCCAGAAGCTGCCGCTCGCCCGCCGACAGGGACGCTCCCCGCTCGTGGACCTGGGAGTTCACGTCATCGGGCAGCCGCTCTAGAAGCTCGGTCAACCCCACCACCCGACAGGCCTCCAACACCTAGGCCATCGATGCCTCAGGACGGGCGAAGGCCACGTTGTCGCGGATGGATCCGTAGAACAAGAACGGCTCTTGGGGCACAACCCCCAATTGGCGGCGGAGCGAGGGCAGCGTCACCGTGCGAAGGTCGTGGCCGTCGATGCAGACCGTTCCCTGCTGAGGGTCGTAGAACCGGGCGATGAGTTTGGCCACTGTGGACTTGCCCGCCCCGGTGGGCCCGACCACCGCCAGGCTCTCGCCCGGGGCCAGTCGCAAGCTCACGTCGTGCAGCACCGGGGTGTCGTCCTCATATCCGAAGCTCACCTGGTCGAGAGTGATCTCTCCCTCGATGGGGGGCAATTCCACGGCATCAGGGGCCTCCACCACCGAGGGCTCGTTCATCAGCACCTCGCGCAGCTTCTTGGCCGAAGCCTGCCCCTGCTGATAGCCGTTGTAGAGCTGCACCAGCTGCTGGATGGGGGCGAAGAAGAAGGTCAGGTACAGCACGAAGGCCGTGAGCTCACCGGGGGTCAGGCTCCCGTTGATCACCATGGGCCCGCCGATCACCACGAGGATGGCCTGGCCGATGATCACAATGGCCTCGGTGGTGGGGGCGTAGATGGACGCGGCCCGCACTCCGGCCAAGTTGGCGTCCTTGTGCCGCCCCACCACATTGTTGTGGTGGACGATGTTGTGGCGCCGGCGGTTGTGAGCGGTGATCACCCGGATGCCGGCCAGGCTCTCCTGCAAGTCGGCCAGCACGTCGGCGATGCGGTCTCTAACCAGCCCGTAGTACAGGTTTGACACCCTCCGGAACCAGATGCTGAGCACGAACGTGCCCGGCACCACGATCACGAGGGTCAGCACCGCCAGCAGCGGATTCAGGTAGAACAGCACACCGGTGATCACCGCCAGCACCAGCGTTTGCACCGCGAAGTTCACCAGGCCCTCTTGGAACAGCACGGTCAGGGCCTCGATGTCGCTGGTCATGCGGGTCATCAGTACGCCCGCCTTCTCCCTGGTGAAGAAGTCCAGCGACAGCCGCTGGTAGTGGGAGAACACCCGCATCCGCAAGGCGTACATCAGCCGCTCGCCCAGCTTGCCGGTATAGCGAATGCGCAATGACGAGCTGAATGCATGGGCCACCACCGTGCTCAAGAACACGGCGGCCACCAACAGGAGCACTTGGAGGTTGCCCGACCGCACGCCGTGGTCGATGCCTATCTGGGCCAGCAGCGGGCCCGTCTGCATCATGGCCGACTCGATCACCACCAACAGCAGCGCGATGGCCAATTGGCGCCGGAAGGGCCACAGCAAGGTGCGCAGAGTGAGGGGCGGGTCGGCGGGCTGGCGGTGGCTGAAGTCGACATCTACCGGGGGATACTCCGGCTCCTTCCTCAGCACCTCCTCCACTTGGACTCGCAGGTTGCCGGGCACTCCGGCATGGGGGAGCCCGGCGTCGCGGGCCGCGCTCTGGGCCTGGGGCCCGCCGAAATACCCTCCCCAGCCCACCGCTAGCGCCCGTTCCCGAATAGCCAGGGATCGCCGGTCCCGTCGGAGAACCCGGTTCGGCTGCGGCCCACCTCCGCATCGGGGGCACGGCGCCTGGTGCGGTCGCCGTCCCCGTTGCCCGAAACGCCGTCTGATCCATCGTCGCTATGGCGGGCCAGGATCTCCACATAGTGGGGATCGGTGGCCAGCAGCTCGGCGTGGGTGCCCATGTTGGCCACTCGGCCCCGATCGATCACCACCACCCGCTCGGCCAGGCTGATGGTGGACAGGCGGTGGGCGATGATGATGGTGGTGCGGTTGGCCATCAGCTCTTGCAGGGCGTTGTGGATGGCCTCTTCCACGGTCACGTCGATGGCGCTGGTGGCGTCGTCCAGCACCAGCACCTTGGGATTGGCCAACAGCGTCCGGGCAATGGCGATGCGCTGGCGCTGGCCACCCGACAGGGTGTAGCCCCGCTCGCCGACCACCGAGTCGTAGCCGTGGGTCAACTCGCTGATGAAGCCGTGGGCTTGGGCCGCCGCCGCGGCGGTGATTACGTCGGAGCGGGAGGCGTCAGGGCAGCCGTAGGCGATGTTGTCGTGGATCGACGCGGAGAACAGGAACGGCTCGTCCAGCACCAGCCCGACGGTGTGGCGCAGGCTTCGCAAGGTCACATCCCTTACGTCGAGACCGTCGATGCGAACCGAGCCACCGTCCACGTCGTAGAACCGGTCCAAGAGCCGGGCCACGGTCGACTTGCCGGATCCGGTGCTGCCCACGATGGCCACCCGCTCGCCCGGTTCGATGTGCAGGGTGAAATCGTCGAGCACCGGGGTCTCAGGGTTGTAGCCGAAGCTAACCTGTTCGAAGTCCACCTGTCCTCGGGGATCGACGATGTCCTCTGCGGTCGGGGAGTCAACGATCTCGGGCGCCTCGTCGAGGATCTCATAGATGCGCTGGGCCGCGGCGCTGGCCCGCTGGCCCTGCATGAGCATGAACCCCGCCATGCGGAAGGGAACCTGGAGCATGATCACGTAGGCGCTGAACGCCAGCAGCGTCCCGATCGACACCACTCCCTCGATGGCCAGCCAGCCGCCGTAGAGCACCACCATGGCGGTGCCCAGTCGGGGCAGCGATTCGATGAGGGGATTCCAGCGGGATCGGCTGTTGGCGATCTCCACGTTGGTCCATTGGATGCGCTGGGCCGAGCGGCCCAGCAGGGCGATCTGGCGCTCTTCGGCGGCGAATGACTTCACCACTCGGGTGCCGTTCACGTTCTCGTCCACGATGGTGGCCAAATCGGCCATGCGGGCCTGCGTCACCCACGACAGCGGGAACACCTGATTGCGGAACTTCAGGCCGAACCAGTAGACCCCGGGCAGCGGGGCCAGCGCCACCAGCGCCAGCCAGGGGTGGACGTACACCATGAACCCCAGGGCCATCACGAACATCAGCACGTTCATACTGACGAGCGGTCCGAAGGCGAGCAGCAGTTGCAGCGAGCGGATGTCGCTGTTGGCCCGGGAGATGACCTCTCCCGACTGGGTGCGGTCGTAATAGGAGAACGACAGCCGGGTCAGGTGCTCGTACATGATGGCCCGCAGGTCGGTCTCCACGTTCCAGCCCAGCTTGAACAACTGGTAGCGGTAGATCCCGCCGAAGGCCAGCCGCCCGATTCCGAAGGCGGCGGTGAGCCCGAAGACGATCCACAGTGCCTGGCGGTTGCCTTCGATGGCCGCGTCCACCGCCGAGCGGCCCAATGCCGGGACCGCGGCCTGGATGGCCAGAGCCACCACGCCGGTGACCACGCCGATCAGCATTGTCCGGCGGTAGGCCCTGACCAATGGCCAGAGCCGCTTCATCCAGCCCTTGGTTTGGTCGGGGTCGATACCAGCCGGGGGCGGGTCGTATTGGGCCGCTACCGCGACCGGCTCAAAGTCGGGCGCGCTAGCTCGCGCCCCTGCGTCGTCCGGCTCGAAATCAGGGGATCCGACTGGTCCGACGTCGATAGCGGTCACTGCCGAGTCTCCTGCGCGTCGCGGTGGCGGTTCAATGCATCATTCCAAAGGGCCAGCCCGTCAATCGCCTGATCGAACTGGTCTTCTTCGAGTTGGGCGGCGATCCCGGTGATCCGCTCGGCTACTGCGGCGTCGGCTACGGCCAGCGCCTCCCGCCCGGCCTCGGTCAGCTCGTGGGCAACTTTGCGACGGTCGGCCGGGTCGGATTTCCGCTGGAGCAGACCCCGCCGCTCCAGCCCGTCGGCCAGCGCAGTGACGCTGGGCCGACTCACCGCCAGCCGCCCGGCCACGGCCGAAGCAGCCGCGTTTCCTTCCGAAAGGAACAGCAGCAGGCGATACTGGGAGGGTGACAAGTCCAGGTCCCCCAGCGCCACCGCCACTTGGCGGGCAAGGCGCGTCGCCGCCCGAGCCGCCTCCAGCGAGACAGTGGAAGGCGATGGTTTGAGACTCACATGTTTAGTCTCTCTAAAGAATATGGCCGATGCCAAGCCCTGTGCCTGGTAGTTGCCCTATTCCCGGCATTTGGTAGCCCATGAGCTGGACCACCTCTGTGGGCCTGGTGGCCGCCGCGCTTCTTATCGGGGCCAACGCGGTCTTCGTGGCCGTCGAGTTCGCCCTGGTGGCAGTAGACCGGATTCGCATCGAGCGTTTGGCCACCGAGGGTCGACGAGCGGCCCGGACCACCCTGTCGTTGCTCAAGACCCTGTCGTTCCAATTGTCCGGGGCGCAGTTCGGCATCACCGTCACGTCGTTGGCGCTGGGCTTTATCGCCCGGCCGTCCATCGCCGAGGCCCTGGAGCCAGTGGCCGAACGCATTTCCGAGGGCGCCGCCACCGGGCTGTCCATCGCCGCGGCGCTGATCATCGCCGTGGTCGTCCAGATGGTCTTGGGGGAGTTGGTGCCCAAGACTCTGGCCATTGCGCGCCCGCAGCCCACGGCCATGCGCCTGGCCGCACCTATGAGGGGCTTCACCGTGGTCACCCGACCCTTCATCCGCCTGTTGGACGGGTCGGCCAACAGGATTGTCTGCCGATTGGGGATCGAACCTGCCGAAGAGCTGAGCGAGGCCCGATCCCGCGAGGAGCTGGCCTGGCTGATCCGATCCTCGGGCCAAGAGGGGTCGATGCGCCCGGCCCGAGCTCGCCTGTTGACCCGGGCGATTCGCTTTGCCGAGCACGACGCCGCCGACGTGCTGGTTCCCAGGGTGTCGGTGATCGCCATCGAGCACCGTCAATCGGTGGCCGACCTAGTCTCTCTGTCCAGTCAGACGGGTTACTCGCGCTTTCCGGTCATCGGTGCCGACATCGACGACGTGGTGGGCGTGGCCCTGGTCAAAAACGTGTACGAAGTGCCATCCGGCAATTGGGCCTCCACGCCGGTATCCGAGATCATGCGGTCGCCGCTGGTGGTGTCCGAGAGCCGGGATCTGCGCTCTCTGCTGTTGGACATGAGATCCCAGCGAAGCCCCTTGGCCGTGGTCTTGGACGAGCACGGCGGCACTGCGGGCATCGTCACCCAGGAGGACTTGGTAGAGGAGATCGTGGGGGAGATCGCCGACGAGCACGACGACACCGAGCCCCCTGCTGTGGCTCGCGAGGCCGGGGAACTGGTTGTCCAAGCCGGGATCCATCCCGACGAGTTGGAGGACATGACCGGGCTCCGCGTGCCCGACGGCGACTACGAGACCCTGGCCGGATTCATCTTGGACCATCTTCAGCGGATCCCCGCCGCGGGCGAGGTTTTTCGCTTCCAGGGCTGGGAGTTCCAGATCGAGTCAATCGACCGGCACCGCATCGACGCCATCCGCTTGCGCCGGGTGACCTCCGGCCACCCAGCCCACTGGAATCGAGCAGGCCAGTGACCGCGCTGTACATCATCGTCGCGGTGGTGCTGCTGGTGGCCAACGCCGGATTTGTGGCGGTGGAGTTCGCCCTAATTGCCGCCCGTCGGTCCCGCCTGGAGCCGTTGGCGGAGGCTGGCAACCGCCGAGCCCGGATGACGTTGGCGGCCATGAGCGACCTCAATCGGCAGTTGGCCGGTGCCCAGCTCGGCATCACCATGGCATCACTGGGATTGGGCTTTGTGGCTGAGCCGGCAGTGGCCCGACTTATCGAGCGAGCGGTGGAATCCTTCGTCCATCTGCCCTCGGGGGCGCTGCACACCATCTCGTTCGCGGTGTCACTGACCCTGGTGGTGTACCTGCACATGGTGCTGGGGGAGATGGTTCCCAAGAACATCGCTCTGGCCGGGGCCGAGCGCACCGCGATGTGGCTGGCACCGGTGAACCGCGTCTATGCCATCGTCTTCGGCCCGCTCATCGGGCTGTTGAATCGACTCAGCCGGGGGATAGTGCGCCTGTGTGGAATAGAGCCGGTCGACGAGCTGCCCACCGCCCGCACTCCCCAGGAGTTCGCCGCCCTGGTAGAGCACTCGGCAGCCGAGGGGCTGTTGGACGAATTCGACCGGACGTTGCTGTCCAGCGCGCTGGAGCTGGCCGCTCGACCGGTGCGGACCGTGATGGTGCCTCGCGAGCGGATCGTGGCGGTGGAGAGGGAGGCCACGGTGGACGAGGTTCTCGATGTGATGAACGCCAGCGGCCACTCCCGGGTCTTGGTTCAGAACGGCTCACCCGACCAAGTGGTCGGGTTCGTCCATGCCAAGGACCTCCTCGAAATGTCCAGTGCCCGAGCATCGCTGCCCCTCGGCGACGAACTGATCCGGGTTGTGCCGGCCATCGAAGAAGAAACCTCCTTGGAAAGTGCGCTAGTGCTGATGCAGGGCAGCCGACGCCATCTAGCCGTCGTCCGTCAGGGGGCTCACCGCCGCACTGTCGGCCTGGTCACCCTGGAAGATGTGCTGGAAGTACTGGTCGGCGATCTCTTCGACGAGACCGACCGTGCGCAGGGGCCATAATGGCGGCATGAAATTCTGGTGCGTGACCGCGTTCATGAAGAGCACCGAGCTGGTGCCTATTGCCCAAATGGTGGATGAAGCCGGGTACCACGGGATGGTGCTGTCGGATCACATCTTCTATCCCCGAGACCTCGATAGCCCCTACCCCTACTCGCCCTACGAGGACGGCCGACCCATCTGGGACCCGGAGACGTCTTGGCCCGACACCTGGGTCACCATTGGGGCCATGATCGGGGCCACCGAGCGGCTGCACTTCTCCAACAACATCTACATAGCCCCCAACCGCCCCATTCTGGCGGTGGCCAAGCAAGTCTCGACCGCCGCAGTGATCTCCGGCAACCGAGTGGCGCTGGGCATGGCCGCGGGCTGGATGCGCGAGGAGTTCGAGCAGATGGGGCAAGACTTCGACAACCGCGGCCCCCGCACCAACGAGATGATCGAGGCCCTGCGGGAGCTGTGGAAGCCGGGCTGGGTTGAGTTCCACGGCGAGTTCTACGACATCCCGCCGATGATGATGGGTCCGGCCCCCGACCAGCCCATACCTATCTTCACCGGGGGACACTCTGGGCCGGCGCTGCGTCGAGCGGCCCGCCACGCCGATGGCTGGGTGGGCAATGCCTACGACTGGGACACCTTGGCGGGCATCGTGGCCCGACTGCGGACGCTCCTGGCTGAAGAGGGCCGGGCCGACGATCACTTCGAGATCATCTCCGGCTTCTACGAGCCTCCATCAGTAGACCTCTACCGCCGGGCAGAGGAGGAGTTGGGCATTACCGGGCTGTACGCCCTTCCCTGGGCAGAACTCGAAGATGTCAGCACCGATAACCGTGAAGGCCTCCTTGAAAACGCGTCGGCCTATCGCGACGCCATCAACCGCTTCGCCGACGACTTCGTTCTCCCCCTGGCCGACGGATAGGCCAACCCAGAATCAGGCGCCCATGGCGTGGTAGCCGGGCTCTCCGGCGGGCTCAGGCGCCCATGGCGTGGTAGCCGCCGTCCACGTGGAGCATTTCTCCAGTGGTCAGCGGGAACCAGTCAGACAAGAGGGCGACCGCGGCCTTAGCAACCGCTGAGCTGTCCTTGACGTCCCAGCCCAGCGGCGCCCGGGCGGCCCAGGAGTCCTCGAACACCTCGAAGCCGGGAATGGAGCGGGCGGCCATGGTGCGCACTGGCCCAGCGGCCACCAGGTTCACCCGAATGCCCTGGTCGCCAAGCGAGCGGGCCAGATAACGGGCGGTGGATTCGAAGGCCGCCTTGGCCACTCCCATCCAGTTGTAAAACGGCCAGGCCACGGTGGCGTCGAAGTCGAGACCCACGATCGAGCCGCCGTCGTCCATGAGGGGCACCACCACCTCGGCCAAGGTCTTGAGCGAGTAGGACGAGATCTCCAAGGCCACCTTGACGTCGTCCCATCCCGCGGCCATGAAGTCGTCGCCCAGGCATACCTCGGGGGCGAACCCGATGGCGTGAACGGCACCGTCCACCGATCCCCACCGGTTGGCCAGCTCGTCTCTCAGTGCGGCGGGATGGTCGGGTTCGGTCACATCGAAGGCCAACACCGGGGGAGAGCCCGGCAGCTTGCGGGCGGTTCGCTCGGTGAGGCTGAGGCCCCGCCCCGCGCCGGTCAGCACCAGATCGGCGCCCTCAGCCGCGGCCAGCGAGGCGATTCCAAAGGCGATCGAGGCGTCGGTCAACACCCCGGTGACCAGAATCCGTTTCCCGTCGAGGAGTCCCATGATCGTTGGAGGCTACTCGTCTCGGCGCGGCTGTCGTCATCCCATGTGGGTTCGGGGGTGCACCTCCTATACCGTTAGGCCGATGCGAATCGGGATACTGGGAGGCACAGGACCGGCGGGCAGCGCCCTGGCCGTCCGGTTGGCATCGGTGGGATTCGACACTGTGATGGGGTCGCGCTCGGCCGAGCGGGCCAGCGAGATCTGCAATCGCTTGAAGGCTGAGTGGCCCGACCACAAGCTCCCTCTGAGCGGCGCAGCCAACCCCGCCGCCGCGGCATGCGACGTGGTGGTGGTGGCCACCCCGTGGGACGCCGCCGCGTCCACCGCAGCCACGGTGGCCGACGAACTGGCCGGCAAGGTGGTCATCAGCATGGCCAACGCCCTGGCCAAGATGGGCCGAGAGTTCCAGCCACTGGTGCCGTCGCGAGGCTCAATTGCCGGTGCGGTGCAGGCGGCGGTTCCTCAAGCCCTGGTTTCGGGTGCCCTCCACCATGTGCCAGCCCATGATCTGGGCGACCTCAATAGGCCGGTGGACTGCGATGTGCTGGTGTGCTCTGACCATTCCGAGGCCACCGCAACCACCATGGAAATCATGAACAAGCTCCCCGGTGCCAGGGCCCTCGACGCCGGTGCGCTGTCGTACGCCAGCCCGGTAGAGGCTTTCACCGCGGTGCTGCTGCAACTCAATGTCCGTTACAAGAGCAGGGTCGCAGTCCGCTTCACCGGGTTGGGCCTCGAAGCCGGCTGAGGCCGTCGGCCGTGCCTGGCTCTTCATCTCCGGCAGGACCTACGTCGGCTCCGATGCACCTCTACGACACCGCCCGCCAGGAGGTGGTGCCGTTCGAGCCGGGACCGGTGGTGGCCATGTACACCTGCGGCATAACCCCCTACGACGCCACCCACTTGGGTCACGCCGCCACCTATGTGGCCTACGACGTGCTCCAGCGGCGGTTGCGCGACCGAGGGCACGAGACCCGCTGCGTGCGCAACATCACCGATGTGGATGACGACATCCTCCGCAAGGCCCGGGAGATAGGCGTCCACTATCTGGACCTCGCCGCGGCCGAGACCGCCCGATTCGACTCCGACATGGAAGCCCTGGAAATGCTGCCCTGCTGGTCGGAACCCCGGGCCACATCGGCCATCGCCGATATCCGCAAGATGATCGGCCTGGTGCTGGACCAGGGCCACGCCTACCAGTCGGGGGGATCGGTGTACTTCGACATCTCCACCTTCGACCGTTTCGGCCAGGTCAGCCACCTGGACCGGGAGTCCATGCTGGCTCTGGCTGCGGAGCACGGAGGCAACCCCGACGACCCCAACAAGCGGGATCCCTTGGATTTTGTGCTGTGGCAGAAGTCCGCTCCCGACGAGCCCGCCTGGGATTCCAAGTGGGGCCCGGGGCGCCCCGGTTGGCACATCGAGTGCTCCGCGCTGGCCATGCGGGAGCTGGGCGAGACCGTGGACCTGCACGGAGGCGGATCCGACTTGGTCTACCCCCATCACGAGTGCGAGACCGCCCAGTCGGAGGTGGTCACCGGCAAGCAGTTCGTGCGCCACTGGATGCACCAGGCCATGGTGAGGATGGATGGCGAGAAGATGTCCAAGTCGCTGGGCAATCTGGTGTTCGTGTCCGACCTATTGAAGGAATACGACCCCCGAGCGGTACGCCTGGCCATCGTGGCCCACCACTACCGGGACTCCTGGGAATGGGACGACGCGGTCATGCCCACCGCCGCTGAGCGCCTCGACGCCTGGCAAGCCGCGCCCAATGGAGCCTCTTCCGCAGCCTCGTCGGTCCTCAATCGGGTGCGGGACTGTCTAGACGACGATCTTGACACCCCCGCAGCGGTAGCGGCTATCGACGATGCCGCGTCAACCGGCGGAATCGCCTCCGCAGCCGCCCTGCTCGGCGTCCGACTCTCATAGCGGGTCGTTCGCGATAATTGGACAAGCACCGACAGGCCGAAGGGTTAACTTGAAGAGCCATGGCTGAAATCAGCGTCATTCTCCCCGACGGCAGCACGCGCACCATTTCCTCTGGTGCGACCGCGGGCGACTTGGCCGCCGACATCGGTCCCGGCCTGGCGAAAGCCGCTCTCATCGCCACCGTCGACGACGTCGAGGTGGACTTGAGCAGTCCGCTGGCCGACGGTCAGCAGGTTTCGATCATCACCGCCGACAGCGACGCCGGCCTGGAAACGCTGCGCCACTCCACCGCACATGTGCTGGCCCAGGCGGTGCTGGAGATGTACCCAGGCGCCACCTACGCGGTGGGTCCGCCCATAGAAGACGGCTTCTACTACGACTTCGACCTGCCCGACGGGGCCACCATCAGCGATGACGACCTTGAGGCCATCGAGAACCGGATGCGGGAGATCATCGAGGCCGACCAGCCCTTCGAGCGCCACGAGGTGTCGGCGGCCGAAGGGCTCGAGCTGTTCGCCGACCACCCCTACAAACGGGAGATCATCGAAACGGTGGCCATGGCCCCCGATGCTGATGCTGATGTCGGCGGGCAGTCGGCCGACGAACTGGCCGACGAGGTGGCCGGCGACGGCCAGATCAGCTACTACCGCAACTCGGATTCCTTCATCGACTTGTGCCGCGGCCCCCATGTCCCGTCCACCGGCCGCCTTGGGTACTTCAAGCTGATGAGCGTGGCGGGGGCCTACTGGCGCCGCGACTCCGGACGCCCCTCCTTGCAGCGCATTTACGGCACGGCCTGGGCGTCTCGAAAGGACCTGGCCGGCCACCTGCACCGGCTGGCCGAGGCGGAAAAGCGGGACCACCGCCGCCTGGCCCGAGAGCTTGACTTGCTGTCGTGGCCCACTGAGTTGGGACCGGGGCTGGCGGTATGGCATCCCAAAGGGGCTGCGGTGCGCCGCATAATCGAGGACTACAGCCGCGACCGGCACGACGAGGCGGGCTACCAGTCGGTAGTCACCCCCCACATAGCCCGCTCTGAGCTGTGGGAGACCAGCGGCCATCTGGACTTCTACCGGGAGAGCATGTACCCGCCTATGGAGTTGGACGGGGCCTCCTATCACCTCAAGCCGATGAACTGCCCCTTCCACGTGCTGATCTTCAAGAGCAGCCAGCGCTCCTATCGGGATCTGCCTATTCGACTGTTCGAGTTGGGCACCGTGTACCGCTACGAGCTGTCGGGTGCGGTCCACGGCCTGATGCGCATCCGGGGATTCACCCAGGACGACAGCCACATCTTTGCTACCCGAGAGCAGGCCCCCGCCGAGATCGCCTCGCTGGTGGCGTTCGTGCTTTCGGTGCTTCGGGCATTCGGATTTGACTCGTTCGAAGCTCGATTGGCTACCCGGCCACTGGAGAAGTCGATAGGTGAAGACGCCGAGTGGGAATTGGCCACTGAGGCTCTCCGAGATGCGCTGGAGGCCTCCGGTTTGGAATACGAGTTGGACGAGGGGGGCGGTGCCTTCTACGGGCCCAAGATCGACATCGACGTGCGCGACGCCATCGGGCGGAGTTGGCAGTTGTCAACCCTCCAGGTGGACTTCCAGCTTCCCGAGAGATTTGGCCTCGAATATGTGGGTTCCGACGGCAATCGGCACCGGCCGGTGATGATCCACCGCGCCCTAATGGGCGCAATTGAGCGCTTCTTCGGAGTGCTCATCGAGCATTGCAGTGGTGCGTTCCCGGCCTGGTTGGCCCCTGTCCAAGCCGCCATATTGCCGGTGGCCGCCACCCATGGCGACTATGCCGCCGAGGTGGAGGCCCGCCTGCGCCAAGACGGATTCAGAGCAGAGGTGTCCGACGCCCAAGAGCCGTTGGGACGGCGCATCCGAGCGGCCAAGCTCCAGAAGCTGCCCTACGTGCTGGTAGTGGGCGACGACGACGTGGCCCACGGCACCGTGGGGGTCAACGCCCGGGGAACAGACGGCGACGAGCGGGGCGTGCCGTTGGAAGACTTCGCGGCCCGGCTGGCTGATGAAGTGGAAGCTCACCGCTGATGCTGGAGCGCCTGTGGGCCCCGTGGCGCAGCCGCTATGTGTCGGAAATCCACGCCACCGTCTCTGAGGAGGGGGAGGGCACGCTCTTCGAGCGCATCCTGGCGTCTCCGGCGCCCGACCAGGAGACCGGCATCTTGTGGCGGGGCGAGACCTGCTTTGCGGTGCTCAACGCCTACCCCTACGGCAGCGGCCACCTGATGGTGGCCCCCAATCGCGCAGTGGCCGATTTGGCCGACCTCACCGATTCCGAAAGCGATGAGCTGTGGGCCGCGGTCCGGGATGCGGTGGCCGCGATCCGAAGGGCCTACAACCCCGAAGGGGTGAACGTGGGGCTCAACCTGGGAGCGGCCGGTGGAGCCGGCATTCCCGATCACCTGCACGTTCACTGCCTGCCCCGCTGGCGGGGCGACACAAACTTCATGACTACTGTGGCCGAAGCCCGAGTGCTGCCCGAGCCCCTCACCGAATCGTGGTCCAAGCTGAGAAATGCCTGGGGAGACCAGTAGCCTCAAATCGTGTCTGACGCGGAAGTGAGCGATACCGAGAGCCAGTCCGTGTCCGACTCAGAATTGAGCCTCTCCGAGAGCGAAGCGATGTCCGACGCGGAGATCACCGACGAGCTACCCCAGGAGCTGAACGTAAGCGAGTACGTCGGCCCCTACCTGTTTCCCAACAACAGCCGTCGTCGGATTCCGGCCATCATCTACTTGTCGGCCGCGGTGGTCTGCACGGTGTTGTGGGCGGTGGCCGGCGACAGCCCGCTGGTCAACGGAGGATTCTTGGGCGCAGCCGTCGCCCTGGCAGTTTTCGCCGTTTACGGGTTCATCTGCGGCAAAGAGCTGAAGATCGACGAGTCGGATGCACTGGTGATCGCCATCGGTGCAGTGGGCTTTCCCGTGGGCCATGCATCGGCCCAAATGGGGTGGCGAGGCTGGTTCAGCCGCCCCACCTGGCGCATCCTGCTCTACTCCAACGAGCCCCAGCCTGACCAGCGGGGATTGGTGTTCGTTGACGGCATCACCGGCGAGGTGGTCGACCAGCTTGTCCAGCCCAATCCCGAGGACTGGGCTGACCTGGGAAACGACTGAGCAGTACAATAGAGGCCACATGTTCGACGGGAATTGGCGCTCGGCGGTCAATCGAGGGCTTGATCCCATCGGCGCCGTCCTTTGTCGGATGGGTGTCAGCGCTGATGCGGTCACCGTCTTCGGTATTGCCATGGCCACAGTGGCCGCGGTGGTCATCGGCCGCGGCGAGTTGATCCTCGGCTTGGTTTTCTTGATTCTCACCGGTCTTTCTGATGCCTTCGACGGACCCATCGCCAAGGCGTCGGGCACCAGCTCGGTTAGGGGTGCCTTCTTCGACTCGGTCAGCGATCGGGTGTGCGACGCCCTGTTGTTCGGCGGTGTGACCTGGTACTTGGGCTCCAATGAACCCGGTCACATCTTCATGCTGCCAGCGGTCGTAATGGCGGTGTCTTTGCTGGTGTCCTATCAGCGGGCCAAGGCCGAGTCGCTGGGGCTCGACGCCAAGGGCGGCCTCATGGAGCGGGCCGAGCGATTCTTTGTACTCGGTGCCGGTTTGGCCTTCAGCTTCGTGCTGATTCCCATACTGTGGGCCATGCTGGTGCTCACCGCGGCCACTGCCGTGTACCGGTTTGCCAAGGTCTGGCGTCAGGCCGACTCCCTGCACACGCTATGACCGACACCGCCGAGAAGGCCGCACCTCTACCTTCCATAGCCCGCACCCGGCGCCTCTCAGCCGACGTGGTTCTCTATCGCAGTGGGGCCGCTCTGGCCCGGCGCCTGCCGCAACCGGTAGGGGCGGCCCTCACCCGGGCCATCAGCCGCACGGCCTACCGGCTGCTGCCAGAGCGTCGCTTCATAACCGAGCGCCGCCTCCAGAGGGTGTGCGGTCCCGAACTTCAAGGCGAGGCGCTGGCTCAGGCCGTGCAAGCGTCTTTCGAGTCATACGCCCGGTACTGGTACGACGGTGCCCGGATCGGCGATCTGGACGACGCCGAAGTCGAAGCAGGATTCAGCCACCAAGGGTTCAACTACATTCAAGAGGCCATCGACTCCGGCACCGCACCGATCTTGGCCCTTCCCCACTTGGGGGGCTGGGAGTGGGCGGGGACGTGGATGGCCCGTATCCCCGGCTACCCGGTGATCTCGGTGGTCGAGCCGCTCAAGCCGGCTCGGCTGTTCGACTGGATGGTGGAAGAACGGCGCCGCATTGGCATCGACATCGTGGCGCTGGGCCCGGATGCGGTTTCCGTGCTCATCAAGTCGCTGCGGGCCGGGCAGGTTGTGTGCCTTCTCGCCGATCGACAAGTTGGCCGCGGGGGAGTGGAGGTGGAGTTCTTCGGGGAGCGCACCCTGCTGCCCGGCGGCCCGGCCACTCTCGCGTTGAGGACCGGCGCGGCAATCCTGCCGACAGCGGTATACCAAGACGGGCCCAACCACCGAGGCGTCGTGCTCCCTCCGATTCCCGCCGAGCGCCAGGGCCGCTTGCGGGCCGACGTGACCCGAGTCACCCAAGATCTGGCCTTTGCCCTGGAACAGCTCATCCGCGCCGCTCCTGAGCAGTGGCATCTCATGCAGCCCAACTGGGCCAGCGACGAGGAAGCCCTCCGCAGATTCCGCCAGAAGCGCAGGGGCGTTGACCGTTATGGCGACGACGACCCCCACCGCAGGTCCAAGTCGAAGCACACCGGCCAAGAGAGAGTGCCCGGATGAGGGTCGGGCTGGTTTGTCCTTACTCCCTCACCATCCCCGGAGGCGTGCAGGGCCAGGTGATGGGATTGGCCCGCTCGCTGCGCCGCATGGGGGTGGAAGCTCGGGTGCTGGCCCCGTGTGACGGCCCTCCGCCTGACGAGTCGGTCACGCCCCTGGGCAACAGTCTCCCCACTGCGGCCAACGGCTCCATCGCTCCATTGGCCCCCGACCCCCCGGCCCAGCTCCGAACCATCCGCGTGCTGCGCGACGAGCGATTCGACGTGTTGCACCTCCACGAGCCCCTCGCCCCCGGTCCCACCAATACCGCGGCGGTAATGAAATCTGCGCCCCTGCTCGGCACCTTCCACCGGGCTGGCCACAGCTCCGCATACCAGTTTCTGCGGCCAATCGTGCAGGCCGTGGCCAACCGCCTGGACTATCGCTGCGCAGTGTCCGAGGATGCCCGCCAACTGGCGCAGGGGCAGCTCGGTGGCCACTACGAGCTGGTGTTCAACGGGGTGGAGCTGGATGCCCCTTCGACCGAACCCATTGCCACATCTGATCCCACCATCTTCTTTGTGGGCCGCCACGAGCCTCGCAAGGGTCTCGACGTCCTTATCGACGCCCTCGAGTATCTGCCCGACGAGGTGCGGCTGTGGGTGGGAGGTGACGGTCCCGAGACCGAAGGACTGAAGGCCCGCACCGGCAACGACCCCAGAGTGGAGTGGTTGGGCCGGATCTCCGACGCGGAGAAGCAGGCCCGCCTACGGGGGGCCGATGTGTTCTGCGCCCCGTCGCTGTTTGGGGAGTCGTTCGGGGTGGTGCTGTTGGAGGCAATGGCGGCCAAGACACCGATCGTGGCCTCCGACCTGGATGCCTATGCCATTGTGGCCCGACCGGGACGAGATGCGCTGCTTTCCGAACCCGGCGACCCCGCAGCCCTGGCCGTCGCCCTGAAACGGGTGCTGTTCGACCAAGACACCGCCCACTCGCTGGTGGAATCGGGCTTGGACCGAGCCCAGCAATTCTCCATGGACACCCTGGCCGAACGCTACGCCGAGATCTATGCCGATCTGGCTGCCCGACGCCGTGTGCGTGCTCCCCAGCGACCATGGCAAGATCCCCGCCACCACGAGGAGGAAGCGTGAGCACCACCCGCCATCGCAAGGAGGAAGCGTGAGCATCCCCTGCCATCGCAAGGAGGAAGTGTGAATACCGGCCAACGCCGATCTGCTGTTGTCCTTGGGGCCCTGGGAGTGGTTGTGGGCGCGGTGGTGTTGGCAGTGCTCTTCTTGATCGGGGTGCCCTGGCTCGTCGCCGTGGTGGCCGGCGTGATTGTCGCCGTGGTGGCCGCGATCGGATTGCACTTGATCGCGTGGCGCCTGCTCTTGCGCCTGGCCGGTAGCACTAGTCCCAGTGGTGAGGCTGAGGAGGTGCTCGAGAACGTGCTGGAGGGCCTTTGCGTCAGCCACGGCATCCCCACTCCCGAATTGCGGGTGATCCACTCCCATTCCATCAACTCTTTGGCCGCGGCCCGCACCCCCGCTCACGCGGCCATCGTCGTCACATCCGGCGCAGTGGAGCAGCTCGAGCGCATTGAGCTGGAGGGGTTGGTGGCCCATCACCTCTGCCGAATTCGTCGAGGCGACGCCGCCTTCGAGACGCTGGCCGGGGTGCTCTTGGCCTGGCCGCTAACAGCGGTCGGCTGGCTGCGCGGCCGGGTGATGGACCGGGTGCTGCCCGCCGGGCGGGGCCTGGCCGCCGACTTCGAGGCGGTGTCTCTCACTCGGTACCCACCGGGCCTGCTGTCTGCGCTTATGACACTTTCTGCCCAGACGGCTCAGGTACCATCGCCAACGGTGGCAGCGCTTCACATGTGGATCGATGAGCCCGATTGGGGCATCGCCGATGCTATCCGCCATCCCCGGCTGGAAACTCGGATTGCCGCGCTGACTGAGCTTTGAGTCCAAGCAGGCTCATTGGTTGGCGCGCCTTGGGGCGTGGCGGAGCCGCCGCCTTTCTGATCGTTGCGCTTCTGGTCGCGGGCTGCGGAAATGATGATGAGGGAGCAGGCGGCGAAGGGGCCCCTGGACCTGCTACGGCGATGCCGACTGCGGCCCCTGATGGCGGTGCCGGTGATGACCCGACTCCCGACGGGCCGTCGGACCCTGACAGCCCCGAAGAGTCGCCCGATCCCGCTTCCCAAGCCCCCGAGTCCGATGCTTCGGCGACTGCGGTACCAGGGGAGGAGGAGCCCGACCCTGAACCCGTCCCGCCCACGCCCACTCCAACGCCAGGACCCACAGAACCGCTGACCGGTGAGCCGCTGACCGATCCGTCCATCATGAATCGGCCGGCTCTGGCGGTGAAGATCGGCACCAGCAGCGTGGGCCGCCCCCAGACCGGCATCAACCAGGCCGATGTGCTCATTGAAGTACGGGTGGAGACCATCACCCGCCTCATGGCCGTGTTCCACAGCCAAGACGCCGTCTCCCTCGGACCGGTCCGCTCGGCTCGCAGCTCTGACGCCGACATATTGGCCAACTTCGGCCAGCCGGTGTACGGCCATTCGGGGGCCAATCCAGGTGTGCTGCGGGAAATATCCCAAGGCCAGTCGGCCGGCAAACTCTACGAGCTGCGTTGGGATGGCCTGCCCAACGACTATTGGCGGATTGCTGACCGAGTTCCCCCTTGGAACTTGTACACCACCACGTCGAATATCTGGGATTCCGCTCCGAGCAATTTGAACGCCCCCGAACCTCTTTTCGAGTACCGAAGAGAGGGAGAGGCACTTCCATCAGGGGCAGAGCCGGTTCCCGGCGTTGAGATCCGGTACCTCGGCGGCACCGTGGCCTACTTCGTCTGGGATGCTGAAGCTGGCGGCTGGGCCCGGTGGCAGGACGGAACCCCCCATGTCGACATGGCCCGCCACCCCAACGGCACCCCCAATCCCGATGTCGCCCCAGTTCAGGTGACCTCGGCCAACGTCGTGGTGCTGCAAACCCGATATACCGGCAGCGCCGCCTGCTCGTATTGCCCGGAGGCCATAACCGTCGATCCTGATGGAGGGGTTGCCTTGGTATTCACCGACGGCCACATGATCCGAGGCCGGTGGTCCCGCCCCTCAGCCAACCAGCCTTGGCAGGTGACCGACAACGATGGCAACCCGGTGCGGCTCACCCCCGGCCAAACCTTCATCGTCCTGCCCGGGGGCGATGTCCTGGTGATGGTCAGGGACTTCGCCGAACACCTGCTCAAGAATCGCTAGGAGCCGAAAACCGACATCGTGTTTGCGGTGCGCAAAGCCATAGACTGCACTCATGGCTGCTGAGTCGATGACGGGCCGCGAGACGGGGACCCCTCTGGTCAAGCGAGGGCTGGCTGAAATGCTCAAGGGCGGGGTCATCATGGACGTGGTCACCCCCGATCAGGCCAAGGTGGCCGAAGACGCCGGGGCGGTTGCGGTCATGGCCTTGGAGCGGGTTCCTGCCGACATCCGCCGCGACGGCGGGGTGGCCCGCATGAGCGATCCCGAGATGATCACCGGCATCCAGGAGGCGGTGACCATCCCGGTCATGGCCAAGGCCCGGATCGGCCACTTCGTGGAGGCCCAGATCCTGGAGGCTCTGGATGTGGACTACATCGACGAGAGCGAAGTACTCACGCCGGCCGACGAGGCCCACCACATCGACAAGTGGGCGTTCACCGTGCCTTTCGTGTGCGGGGCCACCAACCTGGGAGAAGCGCTGCGGCGCATCTCCGAGGGCGCCTGCATGATCCGCTCGAAGGGCGAGGCCGGCACCGGCAACATCGTGGAGGCGGTTCGCCATCTCCGGTCGATCATCGGGGATATCCGCAAGATCACCCAGGCCGATTCGGCCGAGCTCTACGACTGGGCCAAGCATCTCCGGGCTCCGCTGCCGCTGGTGCGCGAGGTGGCCGAGACCGGCTGGCTGCCCGTGCCAATGTTCTGCGCCGGGGGCATATCGACGCCCGCCGATGCCGGGCTGGTCATGCAACTCGGGGCAGAGGCCGTGTTCGTGGGCTCGGGGATCTTCAAGTCCGCCGACCCGGCGCCTCGGGCCAAGGCCATCGTGGAGGCGGCCACCAACTATCGCGATCCCCACATCCTGGCCAAGGTCAGCCGCGGCTTGGGCGAGCCCATGCCCGGTCTGGAGATCGACGGCCTCGAGACCCGCCTGGCCGACCGCGGCTGGTAGCGGCGGCTGAGCGTGCAGCAGATCGAGGCATCACCCCGAGACTCGGAGCCCCCGGGTGAAGGTCGGGGTCCTGGCCCTTCAGGGCGCATTCGGTCTGCATGAGCGGGTCCTGAACCGGCTCGGAGTTGCCGCGGTCCAAGTCCGAACCCCCCAGGAATTAGCCGAAGTCGACCGCCTCGTCATTCCCGGTGGGGAGTCCACCGCCATCTCCAAGCTGCTGGACGCCAACGGCTTGGCCGACCCGCTGGCCGACCGCCTGGCCGACGGCCTGCCGGTGCTCGGAACCTGCGCAGGGCTGATCCTTCTGGCCGCCGAAGTGGTGGACGGCTATCCCGGCCAGCACTGCTTCGGGGCTGTGGACGTGGCGGTGAGGCGCAACGGCTATGGCCGCCAATCCGAGTCGTTCAGCGCGCCGATCGAGGTCGAGGGATGGGAATCGGACTTTCCCGGTGTGTTCATCCGGGCCCCGGTGATCGAGTCGGCCAGCCCCGACGTGGACGTCTTGGCCGAATTGGACGGGGCGCCGGTGCTGTGCCGACAGGGCTCGACCGTGGTGTCGTCGTTCCACCCCGAATTGGCCGAAGACGATCGCATCCACCGCTGGTTTGTGGAACAGGATTGGTCCACCGGCCACCGCTGGTTCACAGGACACGAATAGAGGAGGGCATCGATGTCAGGACACTCCAAGTGGGCCACCATCAAGCACCGCAAGGGGGCAGCCGACAAGCGCCGGGGCAAGCTGTTCGCCAAGCTGATCCGCCAGGTGGAGGTGGCGGCCCGAGAGGGCGGCGGCGACCCCGACGCCAACCCCACCCTCCGCACCATGTACCAGAAGGCCAGGGACAACTCGGTGCCCCTAGACACCATCGAGCGGGCCATAAAGCGGGGGACCGGAGAGCTCGATGGCGTGGCCTACGAGTCGGTGTTCTATGAGGGATATGCCCCCGGCGGCGTGGCGCTGTATGTGGAGACGCTGACCGACAATCGCAACCGGACGAGCTCAGAGGTTCGGGCGCTGTTCACTCGCAATGGGGGATCGCTGGCCGAGCCCGGCGCGGTGGCCTGGCAGTTCGAACGCAAAGGGGTGGTGATCCTGGACCGCACGGTGGACGAGGACGAGCTGATGATGGCTGCCCTCGACTCCGGGGGCGAAGACTTGGCGGACGAGGGCGACACCTGGCGGCTCACCTGCGATCCCTCCCACCTCTCTGCGATGCGCAACGCCTTGGCCGAGACTGGTATCGCCTTCATGTCGGCAAACTCCACCATGCTGCCCACTTCGGTGGTGGGCGTCGACAGCGCCGAGTCGGCCCGTGCCGTCCTCCGCCTCATAGACGCTCTTGACGACCACGACGATGTCCAAGACGTCTATGCCAACTTCGACATCCCCGACGAAATCCTCCAAGCCGCCGCCAGCTGAGGCTCGGGACCGGAATTCTCAGTCAAACAGGTTGGACTGGTCTTCAGAGCTGGGCGGTGGGGCCAGGCCCAGGTGGTGCCAGGCGGTGGGGGTGGCTACCCGTCCCCGAGGAGTGCGCATGAGCAACCCCTGTTGGATGAGGAAGGGCTCGTAGACGTCTTCAACGGTCTCGGCGGGCTCGCTGACGCTTATGGCCAAGGTGGACAGGCCGACCGGGCCGCCGCCGAAACGCTCGCACAACGCCGACAGGATGGCCCGGTCGATCTTGTCCAAACCGGCTTGGTCAACGGCGAACAGGTTCAACCCAGCGGCCGCGGTCTGCTGGTCGATCACTCCGTCGGCCCGGACTTCGGCGTAGTCGCGCACCCGCCGCAGCAGCCGGTTGGCGATGCGGGGGGTTCCCCGGGCCCGGCAGGCGATCTCAGCCGCGCCAGCCAGGTCCACCCGGATGTCGAGAATGCCCGCCGCCCGGGCCACGATGGCCTCCAGGTCGGCAGTGGTGTAGTAGTCGAGCCGCGACACCAGGCCGAACCGGTCCCGCAACGGACCAGTGATAAGACCGGTTCGGGTGGTAGCCCCCACCAAGGTGAACTTGGCCAGATCGAGGCGGACCGACTGGGCCGCCGGCCCCTTGCCCAGCACGATGTCAACGTTGAAGTCCTCCATGGCCGGGTACATCACCTCTTCGACAATGCGGGGCAGCCGATGGATCTCATCGATGAACAAAATGTCGCCGTCCTCCAGCTTGGACAAGATGGCGGCCAGGTCGCCCGCCCGCTCCAGCGCCGGTCCCGACGTGACATGCAGTCCGGCTTCCATCTCCTTGGCCACGATGTGGGCCAGTGTGGTTTTGCCCAAGCCCGGAGGCCCCGCGAACAGCAGATGGTCGGCAGGCTGCGACCGGGCCCGGGCCGCGCCCAGGATGATGTGAAGGTGCTCCTTCAGCTCTGACTGGCCCACAAACTCGTCAAGCCGGGTAGGCCGCAACCCCGTCTCGGCCGCGGCGTCCTCGGGCAGCTGGGTCCCGGCCAGCAGTTCCTCTCTCTTGGTCATGGCCTGCTCATATCCCGGAGGCCAGGTGCCGGAGGGCCGCTTTGAGCAGGGCAGAGGAGTCGCCGTCCGGGGGCAGGGCGGCGATGGCGCTGCGAATCTCCTCGGCGCTGTAGCCCAGCTCGCCCAGCGCTTGGCGAACCACGCTGCGGGCATCGGACGGCTGTTCGCCCGCCGGCTCGCCCGATGCCACCGCGGTGGTCACGTCGCCGATGTCAAGCCGGGACTTGAGCTCCACCAGCAGCCGGGCTGCGGTCTTCTTGCCCACCCCAGGCACCAGGCACAGGGCGTCGATGTCGTCGGTGGCCAGAATCGCGGCCAACTCCGAAGGTCCGTATATCGACAAGATGGCCATGCCCATCGCCGGCCCCACGCCGTGAGCCGAAATGAGCCCTTCGAAGACCCGGCGCTTGTCGGGAGTGTCGAACCCATAGAGGGTTTGGGCGTCTTCTCGGATGTGGTGGTGGATGTGCAGCAGCACCTCTCGGCCCAACTCGCCCAGCGCGGCCGATGTGTCCGGCGAGACGGCCACTCGATAGCCGACGCCTGCGGTCTCCACTATCACCTCGTCGGGATTCCGCAAAGCCAGCGTGCCCCGGAGCATTCCGATCACATCGCCGCCTGGATCCGAGATGCGGCCGGGCGGTGGGCCAGGTGACAGAGGGCAACCGCCACCGCGTCGGCCGCGTCCACCGGCTTTAGCGGCTTGGGGAGGCGCAGCAGAGTCTGCACCATGCGCCCCATCTGCTCCTTGTCGGCGCCGCCCCACCCGGTTACCGCCTTCTTGATCTGCGTGGGCGAATACTCGAACACTTCGGCGCCCGCGCCCACCCCGGTGGCCATGGCCACCCCGCTGGCCTGCCCCACCCCCATGGCAGTGCGAACGTTCACCTGGAACAGCACCTGCTCGATGGCCACCGCGTCTGGGTTGTATATGCCCATCAAGTCGACAAGCTCATTTTGGAGTTCGTACAGCCGTCGGGGGATGGGATCGCCTTTGTCGGTGCGGATGATGCCCGCCGCGATCGCCTCGACATCACGCCCCTTTTGGCGGACGACGCCGTAGCCGCAGCGCGACAGGCCGGGATCGATCCCCATCACCAGCATCAGCCCCAAACTACCGGGCGGGTACGACAGTTTTCGGCATACGCGCGCCTGTCGGGTAGAAACAACCCATGCGGACGGAGGAGCTTCACTACGAACTGCCTCAATCTGCAATCGCCCAGCAGCCGGCCGAACCCCGCGACAGCTCCCGGCTGCTGGTGGACCAAGGCCCCGGCGCTCCGCCCGAACACCGCTTCACCCGGGATCTGCCCGAGCTTCTCGGCCCCGGAGACGTGCTGGTGGTGAACGACAGCCGGGTTATGCCGGCTCGATTGCACCTCCAAAAGGCCACCGGGGGGAAAGTCGAAGTGCTGTTGCTGGAACCTGCTGATGACGGCCAGTGGAGTGCTCTGGTGCGGCCCGGCCGGCGCGTTCCGCCGGGCACTGAGTTGTTGCACGGCGGAGAAACGGTAATGGAGGTTGGCGAGCGCCTTGGCGACGACGGCCGACGGTGGGTGAGGTTTTCAGATGATCCCAATGCGCTGATGGAGCTGGCCGGAGAGGTGCCTCTTCCGCCGTACGTCACTGAGGAGCTGTCCGACATCGAGCGCTATCAGACGGTCTACGCCGACCGTCCGGTGTCGGCCGCTGCACCCACCGCGGGGCTTCATTTCACCGATGCGGTCCTTGACCGGTGCCGGTCCTACGGCGCGGAGGTGTGCGCACTGGAGTTGGCCGTGGGCACGGCAACGTTCACCCCTGTGATGGCCCAAGAACTCGACGACCACGTCATGCACATCGAGTCGTACCGCATCCCCGAGGCCACATTGGCCGCCTGTGTCCGGGCCGAACGCGTCGTGGCGGTGGGTACCACAGTGGTGCGGGCATTGGAGTCTGCGGCTACCACCGGATCGGCCGACGGCCGCACCGATCTCTTCATCAAGCCCGGGTACCGATTTGCGGTGGTAGACGCCCTGCTCACCAACTTCCATCTGCCCCGGTCCAGCCTCTTGGCGTTGCTGGCCGCGTTCGTGGGCCCTCGCTGGCGGGACTTCTACACTGTCGCCCTGGCCGAGGGCTATCGCTTTCTTTCCCTGGGGGATGCCATGTTCTGCACTAGGAATCCAGGACAGAATTTGAGACCGTGACCCTCCAATTCGAAGTGTTGTCCCAGGATGGGCAGGCCCGCCAGGGCCGAATCACCACCCCGAGGGGCTCATTCACCACCCCGTGCTTTATGCCAGTGGGCACGCGGGCCGCGGTCCGAACCCTCGACACCGCCGACCTCGAGGCCCTCGAGCCCTCAGTTGTGCTGGCCAACACCTATCACTTGATGATGAGGCCCGGTTCCGAGGTCGTGGAGCAAATGGGCGGCATACACGGGTTCACCGGCTGGTCGGGCCACGTGCTAACCGACTCCGGCGGGTTCCAGGTGTTCTCCCTCGACCCCAAGGTGGACGACGACGGAGCCACATTTCAGTCCACCTACGATGGCTCTACCCACCGCTTCACGGCTGAGCGGGTGGTGGACGTCCAGCTCCAGCTCGGCTCCGACATCCAGATGGCATTCGACGTGTGCCCCCCGTCGGAGGCGCCTGCGACGGTCCAGCGCCAGGCGGTGGACCGCACGGCTGCATGGGCTGCACGAGCCCGCCGCCGCTTCCTGGAGAAGAACGGCCACGACGTCGGCTCCAGCCAATTCGGCATCGTCCAAGGGGGTATAGATCCCAGTTTGAGAGCCGAGAGTGCGGCCCGGACCATCGAGGTGGGCTTCGATGGCTATGCGGTGGGCGG
>JAJEEH010000209.1 GCA_022821105.1 Acidimicrobiia bacterium | reverse complement strand
CGTGCACGTAGCGATGGCTCGGGTCGAAGCGCCGGTTGAAACCCACTTGCACCGAGATGCCGGCGGCCTCCGCTGCGGCTATTCCCCGGTCCACGTCATCGAGGCTTAGGGCCAGCGGCTTCTCCACGAAGACTGACTTGCCGGCCGCGGCGGCGGCCACCAGCAAGTCGATGTGGGTGTGGGTGGAGGAGCAGATGGCCACTGCGTCCACATCGGTGGCCTCCAGGATCTCCTCGGGGGCCGCGGCATGGCGAGCCCCCAATTCCCCGGCAACCGCGGCGGCGGCGGCCTCTACCACGTCGTATACGGCAGCCAAATGTGTGCCGGGCACCTGCCTGGCAATCAGCTCGGCGTGCATCCGCCCGATCCGCCCGCAGCCCAAGACCCCGATGCGCACCGGGCTCATGGTCCGGACTCCTCGGTATCGGCTTGCAGGCTCGAGACCACCCGTCCGTTTCGTATCTCCACGGGGTACAAGGCTAAGGGGGTGGTGGCCGGAAACCGAACCGCCTCCCCAGTCCTCAGGTCGAAGCGGCCGTTGTGTTTGGGGCACTCCACCAAGCAGTCGAGCACCACACCCTCGGCCAGATACGCCTGACCGTGGGTGCAGAGTCCCTCGGTGCACACCAAGGTGCCGTCGTCCAGCCGGAAGAGGGCGTAAGTCTCGTCGCCCACATCGACCTGACGGGCCGAACCGGGCTCTGGCTCGTTGGCCGGACCGAGGTCGAACAACCCGTCGTGGCGGTCGCCGGCCCACACGGTGTGCCCGGTGTTGACGAACGAGCGACCAGCGTTGGACACGGCGGGCAGGTCTTCGCGGGGCTCGTCGAAAGACGGATCGCGCCGCTGGCGGCGCAGGGTGGAAAGGATGCGCCGGTAGGCCGACCAGGTGTTGGGCGAAGCCGGCGCAAGGTACTCCTTGATCTCCTGGTGAAGGGCGGGCAGCGAGTAGTAGGGAACGGTGGGGAAGATGTGGTGCTCGACGTGGTAGTTCATGTTGGAGTACAAGAACCGGAAGACGGGGTTCATGTACACCGTGCGGGTGTTGAGGCGGTGGTCGAGCACGTCTTCGCGCAGCCCGGCGTGCTGGGTGATTGCGAAGAAAATCATCAGCCAGGCGCCGTAGACAGTGGGCAGGCCGACGTAGAGCAAGGGCACGATGGACCAGATGGCGATCGACCAGGCCGTGACTCCGGCCAGGATGGCGATGTAGGCCCGCGACTCCCACTTCAGCTTTCCGAGCTCGTCGGCGGGAATGAACGACCGGGCTTCGTCGTCAATGCGTCCAACGGCGTGTTTGGCGGTGCGATTCACCATGCTGGGCACGTTCAGGATGGGGACGAAGACCAGAGCCAGCGACGTGGGTGAGGAGGGACGGGGAAATATGATCTCGGCGTCGCGGCCCACCACGATGGTGTCAGTGTGGTGGCGGACGTGCGACCACCGCCAAAGGGTGGGCTGGCGCAGCAGCATGAACGAGGCCAGGTAGTACACCACGTCGTTGAGCCACTTGGTCTTGAAGGCGGTGCCGTGCCCGCACTCATGCCAGCGGGAGTCGCCGGCTCCGCCGTAGAGGGCGCCGTAGGCGGCAAAGGCCGGAACGGCCCACCATGTTCCCAGCGCCATAAAGGCCAGATAGCCGAACCCGGCCAACAGGCCCAGCCAGGCGGCGGTGTCGAGGGCCGCCCTGGCGTTGCCCCGCTCTTGGAGACGGCGCAGCCGCTCGGGGTCAATAGGCGGGCTGAACCACTCGGCTTCAACCAACCCCGCGGCTGCGGCTCGGTCCGCCTCGGGGCCTCCCACCCGATAGTCGCGCGTTTCGGAACTCACCATCCCAGGCGTTGGTCGGCTTTGCCGGCGTCCATGGCGGCTCGGGCGGCCCGCACGTCGGGGCTGGAGCTCACCTCGGGCACGCCTACCTCCCAGAACGAACCGCCTTCGGTCCAGCGGTAGGCGTGGGTGTTCAATGCAATCACATAGGTGCGCTCGGCAGCCCGGGCCCGGCCGAAGGCGGCTTCGAGCTCGGCGATGGAGGTCACGGTCTCAGCCTGGCAGCCCATTGAGGCGGCGTGGGCGGCGAAGTCGACCGCGGTTGTTTCCTGTACTCGTGAGTCGGCGATGAGGTTGTTGAACGGCACCCCGCCCTGGGCCAACTGCAAGCGGTTGATCACCGCGTAGCCCCCGTTGTCGCACACGATGACGATCAGCTTGTGGCCGGTGAGAACCGTGCTGTACAGGTCGCTGTTCATCATGAGATAGGAGCCGTCGCCTACCAGCACAACCACCTCGCGGTCGGGGAGGGCCATCTTGGCCCCCCATCCGCCGGAGATCTCATAGCCCATGCAGGAGTAACCGTATTCGCAGTCGAAGGAGTGGACGGCTTGGCCGCGCCATCCGTTTACCAGCTCGCCGGGGAAGCCCCCGGCCGCGGCCAGCACATAGGTGGATTCATCGGCGAGCCGGTCCACCACCCCCACCACCTGGGCGTAGGTGGGCAGCTCGTCGTCGGCATCAGCTTCTTCAGAGGACCGACCGGCCGATGTCACCGTCTCGGGAGCGGCGATCTTGTCGATGTAGGCGTGGTACTGAGAGGTTTCCGACGAGGCCCGGTCGGACCACTCCTCGGGGGCCCGATAGTCGCTCAGCGCAGCGCCCAATTCGGACAAGCCTTCCCGGGCATCGGCCACCAGGGGCAGCGAACGGTGCTTGGAGGCGTCGAAGCGGGCCGCATTCAGCCCGATGATCTGCACTTCGGCGCCCCCGCCGAACACCGTCCACGAACCGGTGACGAAATCGCCCAGGCGGGTGCCAACCGCCAACACCAGATCGGCCTCGGCCGCCATGGCATTGGCCGAGGTGCAGCCGGTGACCCCTATGGGGCCGCAGTTGAGCGGGTGGTCGGCCACCAAAGAGGTGCGTCCGGCCACCGTTTCCACTACCGGAATGTTGTGAGCCTCGGCGAAGGCCCGCAGCTCGTCTTCGGCCAGCGACCAATGGACCCCACCGCCGGCCACGATGAGGGGCCGCTCGGCGGCAGCCAGAGCAGCCGCGGCCCGGCGCAATTCCCCCAAGTCGGGGCGGGGACGGCGGATCTCATGGATGGCCTCTTCGAAGAAGGGGGAGGGGAAGTCGAATGCCTCACCTTGGACGTCTTGGGGGAGGCTGATGAAGGCCGGGCCGCAGTCGCCGGGGTCGAGCATTACTCCCAGGGCGTTGGGCAGCGACTGGACCAGCTGCTCGGGGGTGGAAATGCGGTCCCAGTAGCGGACGACGGGCTTGAAGGCGTCGTTGACGGTGAGGGTCGGGTCGCCGAAGTTCTCTACCTGCTGGAGCACCGGGTCGGGGATGCGGCTGTTGAAGGTGTCGCCGGCCATCAGAAGCAGCGGCATCCGGTTGGCCATGGCCACTGCGGCCGCGGTCACCATGTTGGTGGCGCCGGGGCCGATGGAGCTGGTGGCCGCCATGATGCGGCGGCGGCGGTTGGCCTTGGCGAAGGCCACTGCGGCCAGGGCCATGCCCTGCTCGTTTTGGCCCCTCCAGGTAGGGAGCGCCTCGCCGGCCTGCTCCAGCTCGTGGCCCAGACAGGTGACGTTGCCGTGGCCGAAGATGGCGAACACCCCGGCGAATAATGGGACGGTCTGGCCATCGACCTCGATTCGCTGCGCGGCCAGGTAGCGCACGATGGCCCCGGAGGTCGTCAGGCGGACGGTTTCCATGGCTGCCCTCCCTTCACTCGATCTCTAGCGATACCACATCTTCCCAGGCGCCGGTCTCCCAGCTCTTGAGCATGGCGGCTTGCACGCTCACGCAGGCCAGGGCTTGCTCCATGCCCGCGCTGTGGGGTCGGCCCTCGGCCACTGCGGTGAGGAACTCGTGGTCTTGGATGGTCACCATGTCCTCGAAGCCGATGGAGTTGGCGTCTCCGGGTACAAATGCGCCGTGATAGGGGTGGCGTTCGCTGGCCCGCACGGTGGTGTAGCCCTGCTGCGGGTCGGATGCTCTGAACAATTGGAGTTCGTTCAGGGTCTCGTGGTTCCAGCTGAGCGCACCTTCGGTGCCGTAGATGTCAAAGGCCATCTGGCTCTGCGGGCCGACGATGGCCCTGCTTGATTCGAACACGCCGTGGCTTCCGTTGGCGAACACGGCCAGTGCGGCGAAATAGTCCTCGTTGGTGACCTCTCCGGTGGGGTCTCCGGGACTGCCCCGGTCGTAGTGGGTTCCCGCTCCCGAAGGAAGGGGGCGCTCTTTGATGAAAGTCTCCCCGGTGCCCACCACCCGGGTGATGGGGCCGTTGAGCATCAAGGCCAGGTCTACCGCGTGGCTCAGTATGTCGGTGGTGGCGCCGTGGCCGGCCTGGTCGATCAAGAAGCGCCAGGAGAGCAGACCCATGGGGTCGGCCCCGTACATCGAGAAGAACCGGCCCCGGTAGTTGGAGATCTGTCCCAGCTCGCCGGTGGCGATGAGCTCGCGGGCGTAGAGCACCAGTGGGGCGAAGCGATAGTTGTAGCCCACCCCGGTGACGATTCCGGCCTGGCGGCAGGCATGGGCGATCCGGGCGGTTTGGCTGGGGGTCCCTCCCACCGGCTTTTCGCAGAACACGTGTTTGCCGGCCTCGGCGGCCGCCGTGGCCAATGGCTCGTGCAGCATGTTGGGGGCGCAGACGACCACAACATCGACGTCGGGATGCTCGATTGCGGGCAACCAGTCTTCGGTGGCCTCCCGAAAGCCGAAGGCGCTCACCGCCGCATGGCGACGGGACTCCACATTGTCGGAGCAGATCACCAAGTCCACGTCGTAGGCCCTGTTCTCGAAGAGCGTGGGCAGTCGCAGATAAGAGCGGGTGTGGGCCTGGCCCATCCAGCCGAAGCCCACAACGGCCAAACCAAGGCGTCGCGGCGCGGTCACGGAGATGCTCCCACACGGCGGTCCACCCCCGGGTGAGCCGCCGCAGGATCGAGGAGATGTTCGGGGATGCCTCCCCTTAGCCATACGAGTGCCTGTTCCAACGCCTGACCGATCAGCCGGACTATGCCCACCGTGGTGGTCGAGGCCACATGGGGGGTGACGACAACGTTGTCGCGGCCCAACAGCGGGTGGTCGGGGGGCAGCGGCTCAGGCTCGGTGACGTCGAGGCCCGCGCCGCCAACCTGCCCCGAGTCCAAAGCGGCCAGGAGGGCTTCCTGGTTCAGCAACGCCCCTCGCGCGCAATTGATGATCACAACCCCCGAGCGCATGGCGGCCAGGGATTCCGAATTGATGATGTGATGGGTCTCAGGAGTGGCTGGCGCGTGCAGCGACACCACGTCGGCGTCGGCCCAAAGCCGGTCGATGCCGACCAACTCGCCCACGGGCGCCGACTCGATATATGGGTCGTACACCAGCACGGTCATCCCCAATGCCTCGGCGTAGCGGCCCAGAAGACGGCCGATCCGACCACAGCCCACCAGACCCAGCACTCGCCCGTCCAGTTCCAGCGCACCGGGGCCGGTGAGTCTCCCGGGACCGACCGCGGTACCAGCGGCCAGGCGTGCTTCGGAGCCCTTGAGGCGCTTGGTCACCGCCAGCATCAGCGCCAGAGCGTGCTCCGCGGTGGAAACCGTGGGGGCGTCGGGGGTGTTGGTGGCGGCCACGCCGTGGGCGGCACAGGCGGCGACGTCCACGTTGTCGTAGCCGATGCCCGAACGGGCCACCACCTTGAGGTTGGGCAGCTGACGGCAGGCATCGTCGTCCCAGGGCCGGTCGGCGGCCACCACCACGCCGTCGGCGTTTTCTGGGCCGTCTACCAGCTCCACATCGGGAGGGATCACAACTTCCGCCGGGGGAGTGCGGTCAATCCAAATGCGGATCTTGGTGTCGGAACTGGTCATGCTTCTGCCTCAGGGGGGATCACTTGTTTCGAGCCAGAATCTCGTCGATTTCGGAGGGGGTGGGCATGGCGTGTGAACAGGCCAGGCGACCGGCCACAATAGCTCCGGCGGCATTGGCCCGGGTGACGATTGCCACCGGATCGAGCTCGGCCAGGAGCCCATCGGCCAACGAGCCCCCGAAGGCATCGCCGGCGCCCAGTCCGCACACCACCTCAACGGGGATGGGCGGCACCTCAGCCCGGCTCTCCGGGGTGGCCACCAGCACTCCGGCCTCGCCTTGCTTAACTATGGCCAGCGACACCCCCCGCTCGAGCAGCCGGTCGGCGGCGGCATGGGGATTGGCGGTGCCCACGGCGATCTCGCACTCGGTTCGGTTGCCCACTGCCACCGTGGCGAAATCGACGGCCAGGCCGATGTACTGGCCGGCCTCCTCGGGCGAGCTCCAGAAGCTGGGCCGGTAGTCCAAGTCGAGCACCGTGTGGGGGCGGCGATTGCGTTTCTTGAGGACCTCCATAACGGTGGAGCGGGACGGCTCCTGGGCGAATCGAGATCCTGCCGTCCATAGCACTGGCACGGTGGCGGCGATGTCAGGAATATCGTCGGGCAGCAAGTTCATCTCCGGGCCCCGGGGCTCGCGGTAGAACAGCAGCGGCGGGTCGGTAGGAGGGTCGAGGGCGCAGAAGGCCAGGGCGGTGCGCAGTTCGGGGTCGGTGGACACATAGCGGCTCTCCACGCCGAACACCTCGGCCAGTTCGTTGCGTATGTACTCCCCGAAGCCGTCGTCGCCCACCCGGGTCACTACTGCGGCCCGCCGGCCCAAGCGAGCACAGGCCACGGCCACGTTGGTGGGGGAGCCCCCGACCGACTTGGCAAACGACTCCACCCTGCTCAGGGGCACGCCGCTTTGCTGGGGATACAGATCGACGCTGACCCGCCCGATGGTCAGCACTTCGAGATTCGCGGGGTTGTGGCCGTCCTCAGCAGCGTTGATGTCGCGGCCGTCGGCGGCTGCTCGTGTGTCTGGCACGCAGTGATGCTAGGTGATGTCTACGTGCCTGCTTGAGCCAGTTCGTGCTGGAGGGCGTCCAGCTCAGCGCCGCCAGCCATGAGCTGGGTGAGCTCAGTCTGCGACAGTTCTTCTTTGGCCCAGTTACCCATCGACTGGCCCCGGTTGAGGATCACAAAGCGGTCGCCCACCGGGTAGGCGTGATTGGGATTGTGGGTGATGAACACCACGGCCAATCCCTGGTCCCGGGCCTCGATAATCCGCCGCAGCACCACGCCGGATTGCTTCACGCCCAGCGCCGAGGTGGGCTCATCGAGGATCAGCACCCGGGCGCCGAAATAGCTGGCCCGGGCGATGGCCACCGACTGGCGCTCACCGCCGGAGAGCGTGCCCACGGGCTGCTCGACGTCGCGGATGTCGATGCCCATCTTGGCCATCTCCTCTTTGGCGATTCGCTTCGCCCCCTCGATGTCGATCTGGCGGAAGGGCCAAATGCCGGTCTTGGGCTCCGATCCGAGGAAGAAGTTCCGCCATACCGACATGAGCGGCACGATGGCCAGGTCCTGGTACACGGTGGCGATGCCTCGGCCAAGAGCCTCGCGGGGCGAGTTGAATTTCACCTCTTGGCCTTCCATGAGGAGCGTGCCCTCGTCGTGCTGGTGCACGCCGGCCAGGATCTTGATGAAGGTGGACTTGCCCGCCCCGTTGTCGCCCAGCACGCAGGTGACCTCCCCCGGGTTCACCGTGGTGGTGACCCCGGTGAGGGCGATGATGTTCCCGTAGAACTTGGAGATGTTGTTGAGTTCGAGGAATTCAGCCATCAGCAGACCTCCTTGAGGGATTTGGCTTGAGGGTTTTGGCTGTCTGAACGGATTGCGAAGAACGAGTCATCGGACCTTCTCCGCCTGCGAGCGCACGTAGTTGTTGACCAGCACCGCGACCAGCAACAGGGCGCCCAGCACCAGGAACCGCCAGTCGCTGTTCCAGGTGGCAAAGCCGATTCCGGAGGTGATCATGCCCCAGATCACCGCGCCGATGGCCGCGCCGATGGCCGATCCATAGCCGCCGGTGAGCAAACAGCCGCCGACCACCGCCACGATGATGTAGCGGAACTCGTTGCCGTCGCCCACGTTGGCCTGCACCGAGTTGAGGCGGAAGGCGATCACCATGCCAGTGATCCATGCCGATGCCGAAACCAGCATGAACAGCGTGGTCTTGGTGCGGGCGGCGGGCACACCCACCGAGCGGGAGGCGTCCTTGTTGCCGCCCACCGCGAAGACCCAGTTTCCGAACTGGGTGCGGGCCAGCACCCAGGCACCGAGCACCGCGAACGCCAGGAACAGCATGACGCCTACGCCGAAGCGGGTTTCGGCCCGGGTGGCGGCCAATTCCTCGCTGGTGATGAACATCAGCTTGGCCGCGATGCCCAGCATCACCGAACCAAGCCCGACGAATACCAGCGATCGGCCCACGCTCTCGTCGGAGGTGAACAGCGTTCGGTAAAGGGTGGCCAGGGCAAAGACCGCGAAGGCGGCGATGCCTCCCTTAGCCACCGCGGTGATGATGCTGTAGAGGATGCCGTCGCTATCGGCCAGTTCCAGGATCAATGACAACAGTCCTGCGACCAACCCGACCGCTGTCCCGATTTGTCGAGCGAGCGGACCGTGTACCGGTGGTGGCGGGGCTGAGGTGCGCCGGGCGGCAATCAGCCGGGAGACGGCTGAGGCGGCCAGAAGAAGTGCTATCAGCAGCAGCGCGGTGAACAGTTCCACCCGGAGCTTTCGGGAATCGGCTTCCGACTGTATGAAGAAGGCCAGAATCACAATGCCCACTGAGGTAAGCAGGGTGAACACCGCCGCTAGCCCCCGACGCCGAGCGGCAATGCTCAACAGCACCACCCCGGAGATGGCCAAGATGCCGAAGAGGATGGCTCGGGCGCCTTGCACGGTCACCATATAGCTGACACCGGGTATGAGGGCGATCACGGCACCGATCGCCGGGTATCCCACGCTGACTCGTCCCAGAGCAGCCAACACGGCCAGTACGCCGGTGGCGCCGATGCCGATGGCCAACATGGCGCGTCCTGGCGTACCGGTCAAGAAGTCGAGGCGGCCTTCATTGTTGGAGTCCATGACCGCGGCGATCAATATGGCCCCGATAATGGCCACAACTCCGGCGATCAGGAATTGGACCACCCTGGGGTCGTGCTCTGTCGAGGCCGGTTCTCGCTCGGCTGGCTGGTAGCGGGCTAGGCACCAACCGGCCACCGCCACTAAGACTCCCGCGGCCATGATGATGCCGAAAACCCAGTTGGAGCTCTTGTTGTCTTGTTCATGCAGCAAGACGAAGCCGATTGCTGCCGCGGCGGCACCGATAGCCGAGATCAGATATCCGCCCATATTGGGGTGTTCCCGCCGAGCGTAGGCCAGCTCCATGGTGCCCAATATCAGGACCACGGCGCCGATGATGAGGAGGCCGCTCCACGCCCAGTCTCGGTTGTCCCAAACGTGGCCGTTTCGGATCCAGGTGGCACCGAAGATGTTGTCCCAGAACTCGTAACCGCCTGACCGGTCAAGACCCTCGGCGATCACCTTGTTGGTGAACAGCTTGGTGAAGCCGAGTTTGGCCCCGATGAGTATGAAGAACGTGCCCAGGGTGACGATGAAGCTGGGAAGCGAGGTCTTGTCCACCAGCGTCCCGTTGAACCAGCCGATGGCCAAGGCAAAGGCCAGCGAAAGCGGGACCGCAAGGTGAAGGCTGAGCCCGGCACCGCCCAACTCGGCGGTGTCGCTGCTCAACAGGACCACGATCACCGCGGTGGCACCGGTCATGGAACCCGAAGAGAGGTCGAATTCACCCCCGATCATCAGCAGGGCCACTGGAACCGCCATCAGGCCGAGGGTGGCGGCCACATCCAGGTAGTTGGCCGTGCCGCCCGCAGTTCCGAATGGCGCCGAAACTAGCCAGAACAGCAGCCAAACCCCGACGGCGCCGATAAGAGCCCCGATCTCGGGTCTGGTCAGCAGCTGCTGGACCGGGCCCCGATGGGCTAGTCGCTCGTCTTGCGAAGGCGACGAATCAGCCTCAGAGTCATTAGTGGTGGTCACTTCGGCCACGAGAGTCCCCCCTCTCAACCTGGGTATTGATGTGCTTTTGGCTGCTCATATGAGCGGCGTTTGTGTTGGGGAGACTCTAGACCAGACAGTTGCGCCGGTGCCTGAAATGTTCCGAAACGCGAGGAGCGCTGTCCGGATACCCGGACAGCGCTCCTCTTTTGCCTGCGGCGCGCTCAACGCCGCAGTTCATTTGTTGGGTTTATCGGGTTCCCTGGGACACCAGCGCTTTGACCTCGGCCGCGTTGGCGGTATCGACGAAGCCCGGACCGGTGAGGATGGGCAGGCCGCCGCCCGCAGTGTTCAGGTTGGAGGCTTGCAGGTACATCAGGATGACCGGCAGGTAGCCCTGGAGGTACTGCTGCTGGTCAACCGTGAAGGCCACGTTGCCCGCCTCAATCTGGTCGATGAGGTCGCTGGACAGGTCGAAGCCGCCGATGATGAGGTCCCTACCAGCTTGCTCACCGGCAGTAAGAGCCCGCAGGGGCAGGTTCGGACCGACGCCGAGCACACCGTCGATGCTCTCGTCGCCCTGAAGAATGGCGGCGATGGTGTTCTGCTGCTCATCGGGGTTGGCGTCGAGGCCGACGAACTCCGAGGTCACCTGGCCGTTGAAGGTCTCGGCGAGGCCGTTGCAGCGCTCTTCCAGAGCCACGTTGGTCTGCTCCTGGCGGGCACAGAGCACGTGGGTGGCGCCCAGTGCGTTGAACCGCTCGCCGGCGCCGTTACCGGCCACTGTCTCGGTTTGGCCGATGTGGGTGGTGGCGCCGAGGTCCTTGTAGTTGTTCACACCGGAGTTGAGCGTGTACAGCGGGATGCCCGCGGCAACCACGGCTTCAGCAGCCGACTGGACGCCGGCCGGGTCGGCCAGCGAGATGGCGATGCCGTCGGAGCCGGCGGCGATGGCCGCCTCAATCTCCTGGGCTTGCCTCAGGGCGTCGTTGTTGGAGCCGAAGTAGACCACGTCGCAGCCGATTGCTGCGGCGGCGTCGCGCACGGCCACCTCAACCACCGACCAGAAGGTTCCGGAGTCACCGTGGGTTATGACGTGGAAGGTGTATGGGCAGCCCTGGGTGGGGTCAACCTCCACAGCCTCGGTCGGCTCCGGAGCTTCAGTGGCGGGTGCCGCTGCTTCCGTAGGTTCGCTGGCTGCGGGCTCGCTGGTGTCATCGTCGTCGTTGCCGCAGGCGGCGACTACGAGCGTGAACGCCAGGAGCAGTGCAAACAGCTTCCATAGCTTTCTCATAATTGGGATACCCCTCTCAAGGTAATTGTTGTTGTGTTTGTGAGGTTCCGGCGCCCGCGAGAGCAGGCTCCAGATTGCGCAGGAAATCGATGCTCTGGCGGGCGTCGAACCTCAGCCGAGCTACAGCAGAGGAATCACCCTCTGCTATTGCCGCATCCTGCTCCAGGACGTACCAGAGGTCGCGCCCTGATTTTTCAAGGAGGTCGACGATCTCGGCGATCGGCAGCCCTCCCTGACCTAGTGGCGGGAACAAGCCACGCTGCACGCCCTGCATGAGCGACAGTTCTCCCGCCATGACCCGGGCGGCGATGCCCAAGTCGACGTCTTTGATGTGTACAAGTGCAATGCGGTCCAGATAGCGCTTGGTCATGTCCAGGACATCCGCGCCTCCGAGCAGAAAGTGCGCGGTGTCGAGCACCAGTGCGGTGTCGCTCTTCTCCAAGATACGCTCGGCTTCCCCCTCCGTCTCCACCAGGCACCCGAAATGAGGATGGAGTGCCTGTGTGAGGCCGTGGTAGGAGGCGACCCGGTCAACCTCGTCCAGCGTGTCGGCTACTACCTGCCATTCATCATCGGCCAGCGGACTTTGGCGCCAATCATCGGGGTGGCTGACCGCACAGGAGACGAAGAATCGGCCACCTCCACCGGCAATCAAGGCCGCAGAGTCGGCTGCCGAGGCCAGGGTGCTCTTGGCTTGAGAGGGGTCGTGCAAGACCAGGGGGACGAAGCCCCCGAGCAGCGACAGTTGGTGACGCTCGAGAACGGCCCTGAGCCCAGCAGGCTCAGTGGGAAGATAGCCGAGCGACCCCAGCTCGGTATGAGTGAAACCGGCGGCCGACATCTCCTCGAGCACAGTTTCGGCGGGAAGCTGAAATCCCCAGCCGGGCATCTCGCAGACTCCCCAGCTGATGGGCGCGGTAGCCATTCGACCAAGCAGATTCATGTGCGCGCCGCGCTCCCCTTCTCACGCCCCTCCGACAACCATTCTGCTAGCGAATATCCCTAGTGGTCAAGCCGGAAATTCCCAATATGGGCCTATTTCGAGGCTATGAATTCATCGAGTTCGGCGAGGGCCGCAGAAATATCGTGTTCCACCAAGATTCCATGCATGCCTAGCTGGCTGGCGGCAGCCACGTTGGGCTCGAAGTCATCCAGAAAAACGCTGGTCTCGGGCATGGAAACTTCCAACTGCTCGAGAGCCAGCCGGTAGATCCTCGGATCGGGTTTGCGCAGGCCCACCGCGCTGGAGTCGATCACTGCTTCGAACAGCTCGTCGACTGGGATGAGTTGGCGCCACATGTCGCCGAATTCCTTGGCGTTGTTGGTGATGATGGCCTGTCGTATGCCCGCCTCGTTGAGTTCTCGGACTTTGGACACTGCCAGGTCTCGCCGCTCGTCGCTGCTGGTGCCGGACATGGCCTTGAAGAACCCCTCGGAGCTGAACCCCTCGATTCCATCAGCCCGGCAGGACTCATCGGCCGCCTCCAGTGCCTCGGCCAGGGTGCCCTCGCCCCGCTCCAAGCGGTGCCAGGGATGGTCGCCATCTGCCTCATACCGCCCGAAGACATGCTCCAAGAGACGCTCGTTTGTCGTGCCCAGCGAGCGGGCATAGTCGTCGAGGTGGAACGGCGAACCGGTGAACACCCCGCCGAAATCCCAGAACACTGCTTGGATCATGGCGACACTGAATCATGGTTCATGTCGGCTATGGCAATTCTCCGGTCTCAATGAGCCGCTGGAATTGAGCCTCGTCGAGAATCGGTATGCCCAGCTTTTCGGCTTTCTCCAACTTGGAGGCGCCGGGGTTCTCGCCCACCACCAGGGCGGTTGTTTTGGACGAAACGCTGCCCGGAGCCTTCCCACCCCGGGCCTTAATGGCCGCGCCCACCCCGTCGCGGGTGTAGCCCTCCACGCCACCGGTGACCACGATGGTCATTCCCTCCAAAGTCTGCGGCAGAGCTTCGACCTCTGCCTCGGCGTCAGAAGAGCTTGCCTCGAGTAATTCCTTCGGCAGCTTCTGGATGATCTCCTGATTGACTTCCGACAGGAAGAACTCGTACACGCTCTCGGCAATGATCGGGCCTATGCCGTCCACCTCGGCCAACTCCTCGACCGAGGCCCCCATGATGCGCTCTAGAGAACCAAAGGCTTCCGCCAGCAACTCGCAAGTTGTGTCACCCAGGTGGCGAATGTTGAGCCCCACCAGCAACCGGGCCAGTGATTGCTGTTTGGAAGCTTCAATGGCGGCGGCCAAGTTGGCCACCGAGAGCTCGCCGAACCCCTCAAGCTCGCGGATTCGGTCATAGGGAAGGGAGTAGATGTCGCCAACGTCGGATATGAATCCGAGGTCGATGAACAGGCGGACCCGCTGCTCGCCAAGATGCTCAATGTCGAGGGCGTTGCGGGCCGCGAAATGCTCAATCCAGCCTCGGAGTTGTTCGGGACACCGGGGGAAGCGGCAGTAGTGGGCCGCGTCACCTTCTTGTCGGGTCAGCGGCTGTTGGTGGGGGCAGGGGCAGACCTCCGGAAACTCCCACACCGGGAGACCATCGGGGCGATCAGCCAAAACCGGCCCCAACACCTCGGGAATGACATCGCCAGCCTTGCGAACCACCACAGTGTCGCCGGGGCGAACGTCTTTTTCTCGCACCTGATCCTCGTTGTGCAGGGTGGCCATCGCCACTGTTGAACCGCCGACGAACACCGGCTCCAGCGCTGCGAACGGAGTGGCCTTGCCCTTGCCTCCGATAGACACGTGGATGTCCAGGAGCTTGGTGGTCTTCTCCTCAGGGGGGAGCTTGTAGGCGACGGCCCAGCGGGGAGCCCGGCTGGTGGCGCCGAGCTCTTCCTGGAGATCTAGGCGGTTGACCTTGATGACCGCACCGTCGATTTCATAGGGCAGCCCGTGGCGCTTGCTTTCGCTGCGCACTACGAATTCCCATGCCTTGTCAAGTGAGCCCACCGTGGCGGTCTCTGGATTTACCGGCAGGCCGAGGGTGTCCAAAAGCTCCAGAGTGGCGCTATGGGTATCCAGAGCAGGCCCTCCTTGGACTTCGCCCACGGAATAGCACCAGATCGACAAGCCTCTGGTGGCGGTGATAGTCGGGTCCTTCTGGCGCAGTGAACCTGCGGCGGTGTTTCGAGGGTTGGCATAGCGGGCCTTGCCTGCCCTGTCCTGCTCGGCGTTGAGTTCTTCGAACGCTGAGAGAGGCATGTAGACCTCACCCCGGACCTCCAACACATCTGGAGCATTTCCAGGCAAGCGGTGAGGTATTGACGAAATAGTCAGGATGTTGGCAGTGATGTCCTCGCCTACTCGCCCGTTGCCCCGAGTAGCCGCTTGCTCCAGTTTTCTGTTCACGTATCGCAGAGACACGGCCAGACCGTCGAATTTGAGTTCGCAGACCAGATCGCCAAGATCCTCAGCAGCTAGACGGCGCCGAGCCCGATCGGCCCAGGCGTTCAGCTCCTCCCGGTCGAATGCGTTGTCAAGCGACATCATCGGCATCCGATGCTCGACCGGGGCGAATAGCGTGGATGGATCGGCGCCGACGGTCTGTGTGGGTGAGTCGGGCCGGATTAGCTCCGGATTGGCGGTCTCAAGCTCTCGCAGCTCCCGGACCAATTCGTCGAATTCCGCATCGGGGATCTCAGGGTCGTCGTGAACGTGGTAGCGATCGTTGTGATAACCGATTCGCTCAATCAGCTCCGAGATACGGTCCTCCGCCCCCGTCGTCACCTTTTGCACTGTACTGGCGGGCAGGTGGATTCTGCGTCAGGTGGCATCGCCAGTGGTCTGAAGTGCTGTAGTGGGGTGGGTGAGGGGTCTTCAGGGGGATCGAGTGTGGGTCTGGTCTGTCAGAGTGTGGTGGGCCGCGTTGCCGTTTATTGCCGGTCCGGTGTTGGCCGATGGGCTGCGCGAGACCTCCGCGGCCTGGCGGTCCACGGCATCGGTGGGGCTGTGGGTGCTGTGGGGCCTAGTCCTTGTCGGATCTTTGCTGGCCCACCCGGCCACGCTGGTATTGGTCCGACTGGCATTGCCGTCAGCGGTGGCAGCTCTCTTGTGGGCCGGAAGGGGAAACGCTGATTGGGGTGAGGTTTCCCTGGTGGCAGCCATTTCAGGTGCGTTGGCCGCAGTGGCGCTCAGCGCGCCGGTGGGCCAGGTGTTCGTGAACGGCATCTCCTATGGCGACGAAGTCCGGCTTATTTTGCGACCTCCGGCGGTGCTGCTGGCTGGACCGCTGCCAGCGGCGGCGGTGATCACTGTCGGCGGCGCAGTCAGCGGCCCCCTCCTACTGGCCGCTGAGCACTGGGCCGTCGGAGCAGCGGTGACGGTGGCAGGCGGAGCGCTGGCATTTCTCGCGGCTCGCTCGCTTTATTCGCTCACCCGCCGGTGGCTGGTGTTCGTGCCTGCGGGTGTGGTTGTCCACGACCACCTGGCGGTGCAAGATCCCGTGCTGCTCCGCCGACGATCAGTGGCCGGCTTCGGTCCTGCCAACCAGGGATCCGACGCCTCGGATCTGAGCCAGGGTGCGGCCGGGCTGCTCTTGGAATTATCCCTGAGCCAGCCGATCACTCTGTCCCCTCCAGCCAAGCGCAAGAGCAGCAACCAAGAAGTGCAGGCCGAAGCAATCCTGATTGCCCCCTCCCGCCCCGGTCAGACCATCGCCCTCGCCCGCCAGCGACAGCTCGTCTAGCGGCCGGCCAACCCGCTGAGCGACATCCCCTCAGCGCCGACAAAACTTTGAAACTAAGATACCCAGCGCTGAAGCAAATAGGGGGGACGAGCATGGCGAGTGAATTCACTGAAGCCGAGTTTTTCGAGCATGTTCAGCGGTACGGGAGCAAGGAACTGGACTGGGAGCCGTTTGCCGCTCAGGGAGACCTGAAGGAGGAGTACCGCCGGGCCCACGTGCGGATGGTGGGGGCGAGCATCACCGGCAAGCACTACGAGCCTGGAACAGTCACAGCCGACAATTTCACCTTGTCGGTGATGATGATGCCCCCTGGGGCCGTGGCCCCGTCGCATGCCCACGAAGTGGAAGAGGTCTTCTTCGTGGTCAAGGGAGAGCTGACTGCATGGTGGGAGGACGACGACGGGAGAATCGTCGACACCGTGCTGAAAGAGCGGGAGATGATCTACAGCCCTGCGGGGATCATGCACGGCTTGCGAAACCACACTGACGAGGAAGCCCAGGTGCAGGTGGTGATCGGCGTGGGTCGCCCACAGAAGCCCACCTATCTCGACGCCACCCTCACCGATCTCTGAGGCACTTGTGCGGCTGGGGGAGTTGAGCTGGACGGCTCTGGATGAGCGGCTCAAGCGAGGTCCGCTGGATGTGATGGTTCCCCTGGGCGCACTAGAACAGCACGGTCCGCATCTGCCCCTCGACACCGACGCTCAGATCGCCGAGGCAGTGGCCGACCGAGCGGCCCGAAGAGTGGGAGAGTGCATGGTGGCGCCCTGCATTTCCGTTGGCGCCTCCAGCCACCATCTGACATTTCCCGGCACGGCCAGCCTCAGCGAAGCGACTCTCGGGAGCGTCTTGGTGGAGGTAATCCAAACCCTGGTAAGCCACGGTTTCCGGGGTGCCTACCTGGTTACCGGGCATGCCGGAAACGTTGGAGCCATGGCCTCGGCCATAGGCGAGCTGGATGCCGCCGAACGCTCCCGAGTGGTGTCGTTCGACGACTGGCCCGCCCAGCGTGAAGCCGTACATCAAGTGGCCGAAAGCCAACTGAGCTTGGACAGGGAGTTGGTGGGAACCCACGGCGGGCACTTCGAGACCAGCATCATGCTGGCCATCGCCCCCGACCACGTGGACATGGCGTCGGCTGTTGCCGGCCACGTCGGGCCAGCGTCCTCGGCCAGCGCCAAGCTGCGCTCTGAGGGCATGGCCGCCCTTTCTCCGGTGGGCATCATCGGCGATCCCCGCGGGGCCACCGCGGATGCTGGAGAGCGCTACCTCGACGCTTTGGTCGAATTGGTGGTCGAGGGCATCGAAGCCCACCGCGAAGAGTCGAGGCAGAGGGTGGCCCCATGACGGAACCCGCGGTCGCGATGGGTTGGGACAGAATCCGTGTAGCCATTCCCCGGGTGGTTGAGGCCGGGTTCGCGATCTTCGTCGTCATCGTCTTGGGCGCGGTCATGACATTCAAGTCCGATGTGTTCCTGACCACGGGCAACCTCCAGAACATCCTTCTGCAAACGTCATTTCTGGCCTGCGCAGCCTTCGGGATGACCCTGGTCATCATCGCGGCCGAACTGGACCTATCCCAGGGGTCCGTACTTGCCCTCATCGGGGTGGTGGCCGCCGAGACCATGGTGCGCAACAACAGCATCGTGCTCGGCCTGCTGGCCGGAGTGGGCGTCGGCATCGCCGCAGGGCTGTTCAACGGGCTAGTTACCGCGGTGCTCAAAGTCCCATCCTTCATCACCACCTTGGGCCTTTTGATCATGGCGAGGGGGCTGGCCCGGGAGATAACCGCGGGCAACACGGTGGGGAATCTCCCCGGAGGCTGGAAGGCCTGGTGGAGCGGGGAGTTCATCGGCTTGCGAATGCCCATCTGGGTGGCGCTGGGACTCGGCGTCGTCTACCACGTGATCCTGCGCTATTCCCGATTCGGGCTGCGGATCTACGCAGTGGGGGGAAACGCCGAAGCAGCCCGCCGAGCCGGCATAAACGTCACCCGGGTGCGGGTCACGGTTTTTGTCTTGGGGGGCCTCGCCGTTGCCGTCGGTGGCTTCACATTGTTGGGGCGGGTCAACGTCGGCCAGCCGAATGCCGCGGTGCTTACCGAGCTCTACGCGGTGGCCGCCGTCGTGCTGGGAGGCACAAATCTGTTCGGAGGGCGGGGGTCGATACCCCGCACCCTGGCCGGCGTATTGCTGATCGGGGTGATTCGCAACAGCCTCAATCTGCTCAATGTGTCTTCCAACATGCAGGACGTATGGCTGGGCGTCGTGTTCGTGCTGGCCATGACATCGCAATTCCTGCGTCGTTACTTGGACCGGTGGGCCAACCGAAGTGAGGACACCGCCATAGAAGTAGAAGTCGAGCACGAGCTTGATGAGGAGCGCCGTGCCATCGAGCTGGCCGAGCAATCAGCCCGTTCGACAGACCAAGAACTCCAAGGCGTGGAGCAGGCCGGGCAATCGGCCGAATCGACGTCGGAGCAACCATGAATA
>JAJEEH010000299.1 GCA_022821105.1 Acidimicrobiia bacterium | reverse complement strand
ATCCCTTCGTGTCGGCGTCGGTCATGCTGGGAGCTACCAACACGCTGAAGATCGCCACCGGGATAGTGCAGGTCCACGCCCGTCACCCCATGACCACCGCGGCGGCTCAGAAGACTGTGGCCGAGGCGTTCGACAACCGGTTCCTGCTGGGCATCGGCGTGAGCCACGGCCCGTTCATCGAGGGCATCCGCAAGCTGGACTACTCCAAGCCCTACTCCTTCATGGTGGAGTACCTCAACGAGATGGAGGGGGCCATGTACATGGCCGCCGGCCCTGAAGCAGAACCGCCCACGGTGCTAGCGGCTCTGGGCCCCAAGATGCTGGCGCTGGCTGCCGAGCGCACCGCCGGCGCCCACCCCTACTTCGTGCCCCCCGAGCACACCGCCCTGGCCCGAGAGATCATGGGTCCCGACGCCCTGCTGGCCCCCGAGCAGAAGGTGTGCTTGGAGACCGATGCCGAGGCGGCCCGGGCGCTGGCCCGGGAGAACATGGCCCTGTATCTGGGGCTTCCCAACTACGTGAACAACCTCTTCCGGCTGGGCTTCACCGAGGAGGACGTGAACGAGCAGTCCGACCGGCTGGTGGACGCCATCGTGGCCTGGGGAGACCTGGATGCTATTCGGGGCCGCATTCAGGCCCACCACGACGCCGGCGCCGACCACGTGGCCGTGCAGGTGCTCGCCCCCCGAGGTGAACTGCCCCTGGCCCAATGGCGAACCCTGGCTGATGCCCTTCTATAGTTCGTCGGCGAAGCTCCCACGAATGGACGAGGAGCTCGAAAGCACGAGGGGTTCGACACCATGAGCAGGCTTTGTGAAGGACGGGTTGCGGTCATCACCGGCGCCGGTAGGGGCATAGGGCGGGAGTATGCCCTGATGCTGGCCCAGCACGGCGCCAAGGTAGTGGTGAACGACTTGGGCGCCGACCCCGACGGCCGGGGCGGCGACGCCGGACCTGCCGGCGAAGTGGTCGAGGAGATTCGGGCCATGGGCGGCGAGGCAGTGGTCAACGGTGCCGACGTGAGCGACTTCGACGCCGCCCGGGACATGATCCACCAGGCCATCGACACGTTCGGAACGCTGGACATCCTCATCAACAACGCCGGCATCCTGCGGGATCGCATGGTTTTCTCCATGAGCGAATCCGACTGGGATGCAGTGGTGCAGGTCCATCTCAAGGGCACCTTCGCCCCGGTCCACCACGCCGCCTCCTGGTGGCGGGAGCAAACCAAAGCCGGGCAGAGCTTCCAAGCCCGAATCATCAACACGGCGTCGCCGTCGGGCATCTTCGGCAATGTGGGCCAGACCAACTACGGCGCGGCCAAGGCAGGCATCGCCGCCTTCACGGTCATCTCGGCCATGGAGCTGGTTCGCTACGGGATCACGGTGAACTGCATCGCCCCCAGCGCACTGACCCGGCTGACTGTTCCGCTGATGGGCGGCGGCGACATCTCCGAAGAAATCCAAGAGACGATGTCGCCCACATGGATCGCCCCCATCGTCACCTGGCTGTGCAGCCCCGAGGCGGACAACGTGACCGGCCGGGTCTGGGTAGTGGGCAATGGCCGGCTGGGTATCGCCGAGGGATGGGCTCTCGGGCCCAACGTGCCCCTCGAATCCCAAGACCCCACCACCTTGCACCCGGTGGTAGCCGACCTGATGGCCAAGGCCCAGCTGAACGCCGACATGAGCGGCAACCCCGCCGAAGGCCCCGGAAGGCCAAGCAACACAATCTGAGCCAGAGTCGCTGACAGGAGGGGGTAGGGCCGGGGGGTGGCGCCGGAGGAGGACCTGGCCGCTCCGACGGCCAGGCCGCCGTAGAGCGACAGGACCCGCCGGCCCGGTTATGCGCTAACTACCCGGCAGCGGACCTCGGGCTCGATCTCTGCCCCCACCCAGCGAAGGGCCAGACCTCCCCGGCCGTGTCCGGCAGTGTCCAGCCAGTTGGGATGGCCGGGGTCGCTCCGGGCCACCACCACCCGCACGGTGCCGTCGTCTTCAACCGCCGCGGTGTGGTGGTTCAAGCTGGTCCGGTAATACTCGAAGTCCAATGACTCCAGCCAGTGGTTGCCGAGCTGGATGTTCCAGTACTCGCATTCAGGGGGCTCGAACTCGATGATCCAGGCCTCGTCGGGACCCAAGTCGTAGTAGCCGTAGTTGTACGAGGTGTCGGGATCGCCCTGGGCGAAGGCCAGAAGTTGGGGGTCGATGGGCCGGACTTCATGGGTATGGGCGGCGAAGCTGTCCGTCCAGCCCAAGAACTGGCCCACCACCGCAGCCACGGTGAAACCGGCCCGACCCAGCGCCCCGGCCAGCCGCTCAGGATCAATTGGCTCAGGCGGGCTACCGGCATCGGTCCGCTCCAAGGTCAATTCGGCGGGGGTCTGATTTGGCCGATCCAGCAATGTCTGGCGGACGTTCAGCGAGTTGGTGCCCTCCTTCATGGCCAGCCACGGCCCCGACTGGGGTTTGGTGCTGATGGTCACCTCGAAGCAGCCGTCGTCGTCCAAAGCGAGTTCTTCGGTGGTCAAGTAGCTGTCGCGGATCAACCCTTCGGGGGTACCCAAGCCTCCGCTGAACGCGCCCATCCGTATGGAGTGGGCGTCGTTGATTCGGCCCCGTAGCCGGTAGTCGAAGCGGGGCGACAACCGGGCTCCTCCGTAGGCGTAATCGGGATTGTCCAGGCCGATCTTGACCCCCGACTGGTTGAGAATCGCCCGGGCCGGATCGGACTCCTCCAAATTGGCCTTCAGAAAATTAGTGGCCAAGCGGGTGACATAGCGCAACCCCTCGGCCCGGTCGAAGTCATCGTCGGGGGAAGCGTCGAGCACCTGGCGACCCGCAGCGCGCAGGGCGTCGCAGAACTCCTCCCAAGAATCGGCCAGATCAAAATCGCTCATTCCACTGCCACCCCGCAGGCCTCGATGTAGTCGGCGTAGCGCTCGTGGATCACCTCGGCCCGCAGCCCATATTGATCGGGGCTGTAGTCGTGGACACCGTGCTCGCCCTTGGGGTGGTCGGCGGCCCACTGGGCCGCGGCCTGCTCGGCGGCAGCATCGAACTGGTAGCCGAACCGGTCGCAGATGGCGGCCACGCTGCCCAGCGGGTCGCTCTGGAAGTCGGCAAAGTGCAGATCGTAGAACCGGTCCTCACGCCCGGCTCGGGCAGCCAGCAACCGCTCAATGCCCCGCGCCCACAATTCGGTCTGCTCCGCACCGTGGGCGGTGTTGTCGGGATCATCTTCGAACCCTTGGCGGCTTACCGCGGTGAGGCTGCACACCGAGGCCACCGCCTTCAGCGGATCCCGATGGGTCATCACCACGTTGGCATCGGGGTAGGTGGCAAACAGCGCCTCGGGGGCGAACAGGTGGCTGGGGTCCTTCAAAAGCCAGCAGGTGTCGGGCTCGTCCACGCCGATCAGCCCGATGCTGCGTCGGTGATGGGCGTAGGCCGGACCCATGTCGCAGCTAGCCCACCAGGCGGAATAGGTGGGTATGCGAAATAGGCACTCAAACGTCACGCTGGCGAACGAATGGCGGAACAAGTTCCAGCACTCGTCGACCAGTTCGGCCGACTGGAAGTGGATGGAGGACTGATCCGGATTCATCTCAGCCATAGCGTCCATCTTGGCCTTGCAACTGACGTAGTCGGCGTACTGCTCCCATTGGTCTCGGGGCGGGCGAGGCTGGGGCATCTCGGCCAACCACAACTCCAGTCCCTGGAAGTGGGGGCTGGCCGCCATCAGCTGGTGCAAGGCGGTGGTGCCGGTGCGGGGCAGGCCGATGATCACCAGAGGCCGCTCTACATTGGTATTGGCTGCCTCGGGCCGGGCCTTCAGGCCGGCTACGGCCTTTAGGCGCCCCATCAGGGCCCCGGTGTTTATCTCGCCGATGGCGAAACGGCCGATGTCGGTCATGCCCGCCTCGGCCTCCAACGACTCTTCCAGCACGGTGAGGCCTTCGAGGTAGTCGTCTCGACCGAAGTCGTCGAGCCCGGTCCGCTCCACGGCGGCGGCGTGCCATTGCTCGATGCTGCTCATTGGGGCTCCTTACGAATTGCCTCGCTGTTGCCTACTGGGCTGCGGCCTGAAGTTGCGCCCCGAACGCGGCCATCGTCTCTGCCGTGTCGGCCAAGAACAAAAACGACGGAACGATCAGGCGGTCGCCACCCAGCTCGGCCACTTCCTGTACCAGCCCAGCAGGGTCGTCCATAGGCGTGTTGGGCAAGCCCACGGTGACCTCGATGCTCTCCGGATCTCGGCCCGACGCGGCAGCGGTTTGGCGCATCTCGTCGATGAGCTCGGCCATGGACACCCCTTCTCGAGGCCCCGGCCAGAAACCATCGCCCAGCCGCCCCGCTCGACGGGCCGCGGCCCGCGAATGGCCGCCGATCACGATGGGCACGCGGCCGTTGGCGGGCTTGGGATTCACGCTGACCCCGGAGAACGAAGCGTGCTCGCTGTCGAATTCAGCGCTGTCGCCGTCCCACAGGGCCCGCATGGCCCCGATGTAGTCGTCGGTACGCTGGCCTCGGCGCTCCCAGGGAATCCCCAGCGCCTCTAACTCCTCCTTGAGCCAGCCCACGCCTATACCAAGCGTGACCCGGCCGCCCGACATGGAGTCGAGTGTGCCCAGCGACTTAGCCAGCACCACCGGGTTGCGCTGGGGCAAGATCAAGATGCCCGTCCCCAATCGCAGCATTGAGGTGGCCGACGCCACCCAGGTCAGCCAGATGAGCGGGTCGGGCAGCGGCGTGTCGGGGGTCATCGGCATTCGACCAGTGGGGTCGTAGGGATATTCCGAGCCGTAGCTGTCGGGATACACCACGTGCTCCACCGTCCACACCGAGTCGAACCCGGCGGCCTCCGCCGCCTGGCCGAATTCCACCGCTCCTTGTGCGGTGGTCCAGTGGAGAATGTTGGCGAAACCGATCCCGAACTTCATGGCCCGCCAGCGTAGGTGAAGCGCTAGGTGGCTGAAGAAGCCATGGCCTCCCAGACCTTTTGGGGGGAAGCGGGCATATCGAGATGGCGGATGCCGAGATGGGACAGGGCGTCGACTACTGCGTTCTGCACTGCCGGGGTGGAGCCCACGGTGCCCGACTCGCCGATGCCCTTGGCCCCCAGCGGGTTGAGCGGGGTGGGGGTGACCGACTCGTGAATCTCGAAGCTGGGCAGCTCGGTGGTGGAGATCACCCCGTAGTCGGTGAAGTTGGAGGTGAGCAGGTTGCCATCGGAGTCGTAGTGAACCTCTTCGATCAGGGCTTGAGCCGCGCCGGCCGCCAGCCCACCGTGGATCTGGCCATGGGCCAGCAACGGGTTCAAGAGGGTCCCGGCATCGTCAACCGCCACCAGCCGCTCCAAGGTCACTTCGCCGGTGTCGGCGTCCACCTCCACCACCGCCACATGGGTACCGAATGGAAAGGTGGCGCCGTGCTGCTCGAAGTCGTTCTCCACGAACAGGGCTCCTGAACTCGCCGCGGCCACATCGGCCCAACCAGCGGATCGGGCCGGGGTGCCCACCACGTGGAACTGCCCGGTCTCCGAGTCGAGCACCACATCGGCAGGCGCCGCCTCCAAGAGATCGGCCGCCAGCGGGCGAGCCGCATCGATGAGCTTCTCGGAGGCATTGAGCAAAGCCGAGCCGGCGATCTGGGCGGTGCGAGAGCCACCGGTGATGTCGCTGGAGGGAATCTCATCGGTGTCGCCGTGGATCATCTCGATCTGGTCCATGTCGATGCCCAGGGTGTCGGCCACCACCATCGACAGGGTGGTCACGTGGCCCTGACCAAATGGAGTGGCCCCAGTGCGGGCCAGTACCGTGCCGTCGGCCCGCAGCTCCAGGCTTCCCGTCTCCGTGCAGACCGGACCCATGGGCGAGGTGACCTCCACGTAGGTGGCCAATCCGATGCCCAGCTGCCGATTGTCGCCCTGCGCCCGGCGGGCCGCCTGTTCGGCTCGCAGGCCCTCGTAATCGGCGGCTTCCAGCGCAGCCTCCAGGGAGGCCCGGTAATCCCCAGAGTCATAGGCCGCTCCGGTGGGTGTTGTGAGGGGAAACGCGTCGGGGGCGATGAAGTTGCGCCGGCGTACCTCGGCCGGGTCCATGCCGATCTCAGCGGCGAACAGGTCTACGGCTCGCTCAATGGCCGCAGTGGCCTCGGGGCGACCGGCTCCTCGGAATGCGTTGACCGGGGCAGTGCTGGTGGCCACCGCGGTGGCCGACCAGGCCACGTTGGCGATGTCGTAGTTGCCGCAGGCCATGAGCCCGGTGAACGTGGGCAGCAGCGCCCCCACGCCGGGATAGGCCCCGGCGTCGGCCAGCATGTCCAGGCGGTAATGGGTGAAGCGACCATCGGCGGTGCCCCCCAAGGTGACAGTCTGGAACTGGGCGCGGCTGTGGCCCAGCGACTGGAGGCTCTCGGTGCGGGTCTCGGCCCAGCGCATCGGGCGGCCCGCCCGTCGGGCCAGCCACCCCAACAGGCACTCCTCGGTACCGGGGCTGGCCTTGGTGCCGAAGCCGCCGCCCACATCGGGGATTATCACCCGCACCTGCGACGGGTCCAAGGTCAACGCCCCGGCGATAGCCCCTTGAGCGGTGTGGGGCCCCTGGGTACTCGACCAGCAGGTGAGGCGCCCGTCCTCTCCCCATGCCGCGGCGGCCACTCGGCCCTCAATCGGGCTGGCGTAGATCTTAGAGTTGACGATGCGGTGGGTGACCACCACCTCGCAGTCGCCGAAGTCGACTTCGGCGGTGGGGGGCAGGGCGATGGCCACGTTGGACTCAGCATCGTCAAACAGCTTGGGGCCGTCGGCGGCAGTCTCGGCATCGACCACTGCGGGCAGCGGGTCATATTCGGCCCACACCGCTTCGGCGGCGTCGGTGGCCTGCTCGACGGTCTCGGCCACCACCGCGGCAATGGGCTCGCCCACGAATCGCACCTTGCCGGTAGCCAGCAGCGGGCGGGACATAGCAGGGTCGCCGGCCATAGGCGGGCGGGGCGGCAGGTCCAGGTCGTCGCCGGTGACCACGTCGACCACTCCGGGCATGGCCTGGGCATCGCCGGTCTCTACCGACACCAGCCGGGCATGGGCGATGGGAGAGCGGACGAACACCACATGGGCTGCCCCTTCAAGAGGGACGTCGGCCACATAGGTTCCCCCGTCCGTCAACATCCGGGGGTCTTCGACCCGCCTCACCTCATTGCCCAAAATGCTCATGGGCGAGAAGCGTAGGCCAGAGACCTGTTGAGTTACCTACCTGCTACTGCTCAAGCGACCGGCGCCAAGCCTGGGCATCTTCGCCCATGGGGGTGGACGGGGGCCGGTCGGTGAACGGCCACAGCTCCTCGGCAATGCGCCGCCAGTTGGCGGTGGCCCCAAGTTGGGCGAACAACGAGATCAGCCCGAGGTTGATGCGCTGGAGCACTACCAGCGAGGGCGGCACGTTGAGCACTTTCTTCAGCTCGGCGTGCTCTCCGGTGGCATGGAAGATGGCCCTGACTCCCGCGGCGGCATACTCCGGGGTGAAGGTTCGGGTCTCGTCGGTCAGAACGAACTCATAGAAGTGGGTGAAGAACGCCTCCACCTGATCATCGCTGAACGGGGCGTCGGCCGGAAGCAGTCCAGCGGCCACCTGTTCGACACGGAAGCGGGGGATGTCGCGGTCGATCACCATGGCGGTGAGCATCCGCTCGAACTGGGCCGTCTCTTCGGGGGTGAACCGCTTCACCAGCCCAAAGTCCAAAAAGGTGACCGAGCCGTCGGGTCCGAAGAGGTAGTTGCCGGGATGGGGGTCGCCGTTGAACGCCCATAGGCGGTATATCGACCCGAACGAGAAGCGGTAGATGGTTTCGGCCACCCGGTTGCGCTGCTCCTGGGGCCAGACCAGCGCCTCCTCGAATGTCGCGCCGGTGGCCAATTCGGTGGTGAGCACCCGGGCGGAGCTCAAGTCGTCGTAAACCTCGGGAATGGAGATGTAGGGATGGCCCCGGTAGTGGTCGGCGAACAGGCGCTGGTTGGACGCCTCGTGCTCGTAGTCCAACTCCTCGGTGAGCCGCTGGCGCAGTTCCTCCACTATGGGGGCGGGGTCGAGGCCGGGAAACAGCACCGAGAGCGCTCTGAACACCATCCGAGCCGACCCCAGATCAGCCGCGATCGCCTCGGCCACGCCGGGATATTGGACCTTCACCGCACAGGCCCGACCGTCGGGTGTGATGGCCCGGTGTACTTGGCCAATGGAAGCCGCTGCGATGGGCGCCGGATCCCACACCTCGAACAGCTCGCCGGGCGGAGCACCCAACTCGGCGGCAACCACCGACTCGGCCAGGGCCGGGCTCATGGGCGGGGCGTTGGCCTGGAGCTGAGCCAAAGAAGATCGGGTGGATTCCGGCAGCCCTACGTCGAGATAGCTGGCCATCTGGCCGATCTTCATCAGCGCGCCCTTCATGTTCCCCAGCACTTCCACCACATCGGCCGAGGTGCGCAGTTCACGTTCAGCATCGAGGGCTTCAGACCTCTTGGCGTCGGCGAACACTTGGCGGGCTCGGGCCATCGCCCACCGCCCACCGCTGCGGGCGCCCAGACCGGCCATCTTGGCTGTGCGCCCTAGTCGTCCTCGCCGGGGCACCGCTCCCCGACCGCGCCCTTTTGCCACGCTGCCGAAAATACCGGCCTGACCACCGCCGAACGCACCTTTGACGGTGAACTCCGCGTGATGAAACGTGGTTCTGGAATCCGCATTTTCGCGGGACACCGCCTCACGAGGACGTGTATCGTAGAACGGAACAGTTCCACTATGCGGTACGAAGGCTTCCATCGGTCTGGACCGCGCCAAATCGCCCGCAGAGCAATCACGGAGCCCATGTCATGCGAATACTCCTTGCTGACAGCCTGGCCGAAAGCGCCGTTGAGCGGCTGCGGACCGGGGGCGACGATTGCGTGGTCGACCCCTCGCTGACCTCAGAGACGCTGCCCGATCACATCGCCGGTTACGACGTGCTCGTGGTGCGCAGCACGAGGGTGACCGCGGCGGCCTTGGAGGCCGCCGACCAGCTCGGCTTGGTGGTACGGGCCGGAGCGGGAACCAACACCATCGATGCCGCTCGGGCTGCTGAGCTGGGTATTTTCGTGTGCAACGTGCCCGGCCGCAACGCCATTGCCGTAGCGGAACTGGCCATCGGGCTGATGTTCGCCATCGACCGCCACATCGCCCCCGCCACCGCCGATCTGCGAGCCGGCGACTGGAACAAGCAGGTGTACAGCCAGGCCCGGGGGCTGTTCGGCGCAACCTTGGGCATCATCGGCATGGGGGCCATCGGCATCGAGGTGGCCCAGCGGGCCAGCGCGTGCGGCCTGCGAGTCATCACCGAACCCCGGGCTGATCGAACCCGCGACATCCGCCGCCAAATGGCCGACATCGGCGTTGAGGAGGTGGCCGATCGGGCCGAGCTGTTGGCATCTAGCGACATCGTGTCGCTGCACGTGCCCGGCGGGGAGGAAACCGACGGCATGGTGGACGCCGAGTTCTTGGCCGCCATGAAGCCCGACGCCGTGCTCATCAACACCAGCCGGGGCGAGGTGGTGGACGAGGCCGCCCTGTTGGCCGCGCTCGACAGCACCGACCTGCGGGCCGGACTCGATGTGTTCGCCGAGGAGCCTTCGGGGGCCACCGGCCAGTTCAGCTGCGACCTCGCCCGCCATCCCAAAGTGACCGCCACCCACCACATCGGGGCCTCCACCGAACAGGCCCAGATGGCGGTGGCCGAGGGCACCGCCGAGGTGATCGAGGCCTATCGCAGCGGGGTGGTTCTGGACTGCGTCAACCTCGAGCGGGTTCCCAACCGAACCGCCACCCTGAGCGTCCGGCACTTGGACCGGGTGGGAGTGTTGGCCTGTGTGCTTCAGGAGTTGAGCCGGCAGCACATGAACGTGGCCAACATGCAGAATCGGATCTTCTCTGGCTCTCAAGCGGCGGTGGCCATCATCGAGGTGGCCGGCACGATCGACGACGAGCTTTTGGACACGCTCGGATCTATAGAGCATGTGATCTGCGCATCGGTGCTCGACACCCATCCGGGTACGGCGCAGTGACTTCGATGGGCCCCGATGAGGGAGACCAGTCTCGGAGCGAATCCTTGGTCGCACCTTTTGCCGGGTGGGTAGTACATCCCGACTGGGCTGAGCGGGTGATCAGCCGGGCTTACGACAATCTCTCGCCGATTCAGCGACAGGCCCTGGTGGCATCCAACCCCTACAGCTATATGAACGTCACTCGAAGCCGAGAAGACCTCTTCGACAACACCGACCTCTCACATGATGATCTGGTTGGCGAAGGCGCCGCCGCCCTGGCCCGACTGCTCAACGCCAAGGCGTTCACCCCGACTGGGAGACCGGCCCTCTATCTGTACCGCCTGTCTCACAAGCAGGGCGTCCAAACGGGGGTGGTGTGCACGGTGCCGGTAGGGGGCTTCGACGACGGCCGCATCCGCATCCACGAGAGGGTCCACGACGAGCGGGCTGCTCTGCTCACGTCCCACCTCCAAGGAGTGGGAGCAACTTCCAGTCCGATTGCCATGGCGGTGCGGTCCTCGCCCGACCTCTACCAACTGCTGTTCGACATCGCCTCGGCCGCGCCGGCTGATCTGGAGTTCGGATCCACCGCGGTGCGCCACCAGGTTTGGACGGTGCCCGACCACTGCACCGATGCGCTGGTGGCGGCGTTCGACAACCAGGTGCTCTATGTGACCGACGGGCATCACCGCTCGGCGGCGGCGGTGCGGGCGCTGGACGCCGAGCCGAACGACCCGGTGTTGGCCCGAACGCTGGCCGTGGTGTTTCCCGACGAGCAGCTCCACGTGCAGTCATTCCACCGAATGGCCATTGACCAGCACGACCGCAGCCCGGAGGACTGCTTAGCGGCGCTGGATGATGTGGCCGAAGTGACGCCGGTCTTCTCCTCGATGCAGGCCCGCCCCCAGAAGCGGGGCATGGCCGGGCTGTACCTCGGGGGCTCTTGGCATCAGCTTGAGCTGCCGCCTGCCGTGGGCAACGGAGCGGTGAACGGATTGGACGTGGAGCGCTTAAGGAAATCCGTCCTCAACCCGGTTCTCGGCGCCGACGAGCTCGGCCTGCCCGGGGGAGTTGAGTACCTTCCTGCCTCGCTCGGCTTCGACGAGATGGCCCGGCGCTGCGATGCGGAGAACCGGGTGGGGTTCGCCCTGCACCCAATGACGGTGCGCGAGCTAATGGCGGTGGCCGACGAGAACGGGCTCATGCCCCCCAAGTCGAGTTTCTTCGCCCCCAAGCCCCGTTCAGGCGTATTCCTGCGGGTGCTGGGCCGGGGAGCAACCACCCACTTGCCTGCCTCCTGAGGCAATCGAAACCTCCGAGCCGGTACTGTGGCCGACGTGCTTATCTCATCGGACTCCCACGTTGTCGAACCGGGCGACCTGTGGCTGGAGCGATTGCCCTCGCATTTGCGGGATCGGGCCCCCCGGGCGGTGCAGGATCCCGGCAACCACTACTGGTATTTCGAGGCCCCGGAGATGGGCCGGGGGGTGAACCTGACCTTGTCGCGCAACGCTGGGATGACCCAGAGCGAGGTGGACAGCCTGCTGGCCGACGATCCCGATGCCTGGATTGGGGCGACGGGCGGCCACGATCCGGTGACCCGTCTGGCCGACATGTGGGTGGACGACACCGTGGCCGACGTGGTCTATCCCACCGCCGGCCTGTCGCTTTTGCAATACGACGACGTGGAGCTCCAACTGGCCTGCATCCAGGTGTACAACGACTGGCTGGCCGAGTTCTGCGCGGTGGACCCTGACCGGATCATCGGCATCGCCATGATCCCCACCTGGGACATCGACGTCGGCGTGGCCGAGTTGAACCGCTGCGGCGACATGGGGCTGCGGGGCGCCATCATCTGGAGCTCACCCCCGGCCACCCGGGAGTACAGCTTCTTCTCCGACCGGTATGAGACGCTGTGGGCCACCGCAGCCGAGCGGTCCATGCCGATTTCCATCCACATCCTGGCCGGCCACCAGACCAAGGGCATCGGCCAATACGGCGTCACGGTGGAGGGCACCTACTACTTCGGCATCACGTCACGCGACGAGCTGGCCCACACGGTGGCCGAGATGATCGCCGCCGGGGTGTTCGAGCGCCACCCCGACCTGCGGATCGTGGCCGCCGAGGGGGGCATCGACTACGCCGCTCGCCTCGAGCAAAGGCTCGACCTCACCTATAGCGGCGCGTGGAGCCGGATCGACGACACGCTGACCATGACGCCATCGGAGTACTTCCGCCGCAACGTGTACCTCACCTATATCGAAGACCCCATCGGGCTCAACAATCTGCGGTTCACCGGCAGCGACCATTTCATGTGGTCAAGCGACTACCCCCACGGGGCAGCCACCTGGCCCCGGTCACAAGAGTTCACCACCAAAGAGTTCGACGATGCTGGTGTGGCCGAGGACGATCGCCGCAAGCTGACCCTCACCAATGTGGCCGAGCTCTACAACATCGACCTGGAGAAGGTGAGCCAGCCCTCTCCGGTCATCGCCGAACGGGTGGCAACGGTCAGTTGAGTGGCAGCCGCCGGGTTTCGGCAGGCGGCGTTGGCGGCTGTTTGTTGATGAGGTGGGTAGCGGCCATCTCGAAGTAGTCCACCATGGCGGTACGGATGTCGTCGGGCAATTCAGCTGAATC
>JAJEEH010000205.1 GCA_022821105.1 Acidimicrobiia bacterium | reverse complement strand
GCCAAGCATAGCAAGCCGCCGCTGGGACACTCACAGCAATAGGTCAGCTCCCGGCCGCCGCCAGTAGGGCTGCGGCACGTGGGCCCAACTCCAAGTCTTGGGCGACGCGGCGAGCGGCGGGGCTCATCTTGGCCAGGGTCTTGGCCAGCACTTCGGTCATGTGGTCGTCGCCCAGCTTGACGGCCAACTCATCGAACTGGGTTTCCAGGAACACCAGGCACAGGGCGTCCTCGTGGGTCTGCACCCGGGGGTCGGTGGCCAAACCCCTCTTGGCCACGATGGCCGACACGTCGGCGGCGAAGGCGTCGTCGTAGCCCGCCCCAGTGACGATCTCGGCCACCTCGGCGGCGTGGCGCCTTCCCTGGGCGGTGCGCCACCTCAGGTAGCCGGCGCGGCCTTCGGGGTATTCGGAGCGGGGCAGCGCCCAGCGCCGCAGGTGATGGGCCCGGGCCGCCACCTGCTGGGCATCGTCGGCATCGGGGTCGAGGCGCTGCACCCACTCGGTCATCAGCTCGGCGTGGGCCTGCTCTTTGGGGCGGACCTGGCCGTCGATCTCGATGGTGTGGGGATCGTCGGCGTTGGCCGAGTCGATGGCTTCCAGAGCGGCGCTGAGCCGAGAGCTCGGAGACATGGAGTCTTCGCCCACGCTCGCGGTTCAGGACTCGGCGGGCGGGCGCAGGTCCACCCGCAAGACCAGAAATCCGTCTTCGATGGCCCCGGTGGCGTCGCCGATGATGGCGAAATCCTGGAAATCCTCCTGGGCCCGGCGGATGAACAGGGTCCGCTCCTCACCGCCCACCGGCGGCAGCGGGCGGCTCCTCACCGCCTCAGCCCGCTCCCGGAACCGGGTGATCATCGCCTCCACGTCCAGTTCGTCGGCCATCAACCGAGCGTATCTTGTGGCTCCCGGCTGTCCGGGGGATCTTCATCGGTCCGGCGAGAACTGTCACCGGTCCGCACCCAATAGACGAACGTGCCCAGCAGGGCGATAACCGCAACCGCAATAAGCAGAGCCATCACAAGTTGGATTTCGTCGTCGGAATCCGATGGCGGCGGTACCGACCCGGTGTCGGACTGCTCGGACTGGGCCACGGCATCAGGCGGCCCGGAGGCCCCGGCGACGGACCCCGCGGCGACCGTCCCCCACAGGATCGCCAGGAACAACGCCCCAACCAGCAATCCCTTTGGTCGCACGGCGTCCAGTCTCGCGCGGTGGATTGCCAACGCAGAGTCGGTCAGCGCTGATGAAGAGGGCACGAATAGGTGGTGCGCCCGCCGATGGTCCGCCGGTCCAGCAGCTCTCCGTCTCGGGGACACGATCCGCCCCGGACTCGGGCCAGGTGGAGGTCGCCGGTGTGGGAGCCGCCCCTCTCGGCCAGCTCGGCCACCGTGAGGCGTATGGCCTCGGCCAGCTGCTCCTGCTCGGCGCCGTTTAGCGATCCGGCTTCTCGGGCCGGGTCCAACCCGATGCGCCACAGGATCTCGTCCACCAGCAGGTTGCCCAAACCGGCCACCCGCCGCTGATCAAGCAGCCGGGCCTTCAAAGCAGTGCGGCTGCCCTCCAAAGCGGCGCCCAACTGCTCGACAGCCAGATCGAAGGCATCGGGGCCCAACTGGGAGTCATCGGGGTTCAGCTCCACGCCGCCCAAGCGGCGAGGGTCCACAATGACCAAGGTCCCCTGGTCGTCGAAGCCCAGCGCGAACCGGCGCCACTCGGGAAGAACCCGGGCGCTGGAGTACTCCAGCTTCTCGATGACCGCGTGGTCGTCCACCACCAGCCTCCCGGTCATGCCGAAGCGAAGCCCCAGCACTGCGCCGATCGGGCCGCCGGATTGGCCGAAGTCCAGCATCAGCAGCTTGCCGAGCCGGCGCACTCCGACAACGGTTTGGCCCTCCAACGCCAGGCTCAGCGCGGCGGCATCGGCGCCTCCCTTGATGAACCAGTCGTCGGGGGCGCACACCTCCGACACCGTGCGGCCCAGCGTCGCCGCAGCGGCTCGGCGGTAGTACTCGACCTCGATGATCTCAGGCAGCGGCCCCGACCTCTCGAGGCTTCAGGCGAACTCGGCGGTGGCCTTGTCGGCCGCGTGCAGCAGGTCGGCCACCACGTCGTCGCCGTGCTCCAAGCCCACCGACACCCGGATGGTGCCCGGCCCGATGCCGGCGGCGGCCAGCTCCTCAGGCGTCAGCCCGGCGTGGGTGGTGGAGGCCGAATGGGTGACCAGCGTCTCGGGGCCGCCCAGCGAAGTGGCCACCTGGGCCAGCCTCACCGCCTCGACGAACCGCTCCCCCGCCTCGCTGCCTCCGGCGAGGTCGAAGGCCAACAGCCCGCCGAACATGCGCATCTGGCGCTGGGCCAGATCGTGCTGGGGATGGGAGGCAAGGCCGGGATAGCGCACCGACTCCACTCCGGAATGGCCCGACAACGCCTCGGCCAACTGCTGGGCGGTGGCGCTCTGGCGCTCCAGGCGCACGCCCAGGGTGCGCAGGCCCCGCAGGCCGTTCATGGCGTCGAATGGGGCGGCGTTGGCCCCCTGCAAGACGGCGAACCCCCACAGCGAGGCAATGAGCTCCGCGCTGCCCGACACCACACCCAATGTGGCGTCGTTGTGCCCTCCGAGTCCCTTGGTGGCCGAGTGCAGGCTCAGATCCACCCCGTAGTCCAGCGGACGGGTAATGCTCGGCGGGGCGAAGGTGGAGTCCACCGCGGTCAGCGGTCCCTGTATGGCGCCCAGCTCCTCCAGATCGACCAAGTCGAGGCGGGGGTTGGCCGGGCTCTCGGCGAACACCAACATGGTGCGGCCCGGTCGCACCGCGGCTTGGAACGCGCCCGGCTCGGTGCCGTCCACCAGGGTCACATCGATTCCGAATCGAGGGCACACCGCCTGAAGCAAGAACTGGGTGCCGGAGTAGAGCTGGCGCTGGGCCACGATGTGGTCGCCCGACGAGCACAGGCCCAAGATCACGCAGCTCACCGCGCCCATGCCCGAAGCGAAGGCCCGGGAGGCCTCCGCCCCCTCCAACTCGGCCATGGCCTCCTCGAAGGCGGCCACGGTGGGATTGCCGTTTCGGGTGTAGTAGTGGCTCTCGGAGGGGTCGAGCGCCATGCGCTGGCCGACCTCCAGCGAGGGGATGCGGAACGTGGTGGTGGGGAAAAGAGCAGGGGCCAACTCGGCGCCGCCCGAGCGCCGACCGGCCAGCACGGCCACGGTGTCGGGATGGGCGAAACCCGCCGGATCGGGAGCGGCCACCGACTCCTGGCCGGCCTCCTCCCAGCTGGCCTCCTTCCAACCGGCCTCAGTCGACACTGCTTCCCACCTTCTCCAGAAAGTCTTTGATGGCCTGTCCCACCGCCTCGACCTCGAGCAGGAACCCGTCGTGGCCATGGGGGCTGTCCACCACGGTGTACACGCACCGCCCTCCGGCGGCGACCACCGCGTCGTGCAGCTCGATCTGCTGGCGGGGCGGATACAGCGCGTCGCTGGTGATGCTGAGCGACAGCACCGGCGAGGCGATCCGGGAGGCCGCCGCGGCGAAGCCGCCCCGGTCGCGGCCGATGTCGTGGAGGTCCATCACCCGGTTGAGCACCAGGTAGGTGTTGGCATCGAACCGGCGAACCAGCTTCTCCCCGTGGTAGTCGAGGTAAGACTCCACCTGGAACCGATCCCACAGGCCGTACACCGAGTGGATGTCGAACAGCTCCCGGCCGAAGCGGTCTTCGAACACCTCGTCGGACCGGTAGGTGATCTGGGCCAGCGACCGGGCGATGGCCAAACCGGCGTGGGGCCCCTGGCCGGGCGGGTTGTCGTAGTAGTCGCCTCCCAGCCAGTTGGGATCCAGCGCCAAGGCGGTGCGTCCCACCGCCGACCAGCCGATCTGCTGGGCGCTGGCGGCCATGCAGCCGGCCAGCGAGCACACCGAGCTCACCCGATCGGGGAACATGACCCCCCACTCCAGGGCCTGCATGGCCCCCATGGAGCCCCCGACCACCGTCAGCCACCGCCGCACGCCCAGGTGGTCGGCCAGCCGGCGCTGGGTGCGCACGATGTCTCGCACCGTAACGGTGGGGAACGACGAGCCGTAGGGCTCACCGGTGTCGGGGTTGGGCGAGGCCGGGCCGGTGGTGCCCTGGCAACCGCCGAGCACGTTGGCGCACACCACGTAGAGCTCGTCGGTGTCGAGGGCTTTGCCCGGGCCGACCATCTCCCCCCACCAGCCGGGGGTGGGGTGGCCGTGGCCGGCGTCGCCCGCGGCATGCGAGTCGCCGGTGAGGGCGTGACAGATCAAAACGGCGTTGGAGCCGTCGGGGGCCAGCTCTCCCCAAGTCTCGTAGGCCAGCGTCACCTCTCGCAGCGCCCCGCCGCCCTCCAGCTCAAACGAGTGGGGACGCTCCAGGGTGTAGAACTGGCGGTTGCCGGGCGGATCGCCGGGCCGCCATGCGCCGGTTACCGGCAAATCGGCGCTGTAGCCCCGGGGATGGGGCGCAGGGGCGGCGCTCTCGATCAGTTCCGCGGGAGGACGATCCGAGGCGCTGGGCTCTTTGCCTCGTGGCATGGTCCTCCCTTCGTCTGCTTAGGGGAGGGCCACTGTTGGCGGAGCGGTCAAGCTCGGACACTTGGTTGCCCCCGACCAGGCCAGAGGCCACATCCCCCGCCGAAACGGGTGAGCACCTTGGGTGTCCCTCCCAGGTTGCTGGACTCCCCTCCCGAACACGCTGTGACGGGCGGCGAGCCGCTCTCGATGTACTCCACAAGGGTAGCGGGGCGCGGTTCCCTGGCTCAACCTTTTACTGCTTGAGGCCTCAAACAGGCTCGGCCACCGGATCCCACCGGTCGAGGGCGTCGAGGCGATCGTCGTTGGAGAACATCTCCACAATGGGCACATCCAGCGATAGCCGGCGCTGGAGCCGCTTGACCTCCAGCTCCTCGTTCCACAGCGACAAGGTGACGGCCATTCCCGATTCACCGGCCCGGGCGGTGCGGCCCGAGCGGTGGAGGTAGGTCTTGTGGTCGGGCGGCGGGTCGTAGTGGATCACCACGTCCACGTCGTCGATGTGCAGCCCTCTTGCGGCCACGTCGGTGGCCACCAGGGCCTGGATATCGCCGGAGGCGAAGCGGGCCAGCGAGCGCTCCCGGGCCTTCTGGCGGAGATCGCCGTGGATGGGCTCGGCCTGCACGTTCTCGGCTTTGAGCTTGCGGCTGAGGCGGTCGCACCCGTGGCGGGTGGCGGAGAACACCAGCGCGCGCTTGGAGGCCCGGATGATGGCCGCGGCCACCTTGACCTTGTCCATCTCGTGGACGGCCACAAACCGGTGCTGCATCTCGTCCACCGTCACCTGTCGGGAGTGGACCTCGTGGCGGACCGGGTTGTGCTGGTAGCGGCGGACCAGGGCGTCCACCGCCCCGTCGAGGGTGGCGGAGAACAGCATGGTCTGGTGGCGGGCCTCCACATGGCGAAGGATCCACTCCACCTGGGGCAAGAACCCCATGTCGGCCATGCGGTCGGCCTCGTCCACCACCACGATCTCCAGCTTGGCCACCGACACCGCTTTGCGGTCGATCAGGTCGATGAGCCGCCCGGGGGTGGCCACGATGACGTCGAGTCCGGCCTTGATCTGGCTGATCTGGTCTTCGATGGGCGCCCCGCCGTAGACCGGGGCCAGGTCGAGCTTGCGGCACCGGGCCAGCGGGCGCAGCTCCTTGGCCACCTGCAAGGCCAGCTCCCGGGTGGGTACCAGGATCAGGCCCCGCACCCAGTGGGATTCGGCATGGGAGAGGTTCTCCACCAGCGGCAGCCCGAAGGCCAGGGTCTTGCCCGAGCCGGTTTTGGCCTTTCCGCACACATCTCGCCCGGCCAGGGCGTCGGGGATGGTGAGGGTTTGGATGGGGAACGGGGTTTCGATACCCCGCTCGTTGAGCGAGGCCACCAGGTCTGAGGCCACGCCCAAAACGCGGAATTCTTCTGTCATCTGTGATTCGGGCTGCGAAAGGAAGCGGAATGATCGTCAGCCCGCTTCTTTAGGATACCGGGTTCAGGTCTCCAAAGAGATGTTTTCGGCGGGCTGGTCTTGCGACTCCGGCTCTTCAGGCGAGGCAGATTCGGGCGCGATCTCGTCGGAAGAGGGCTCGTCGGGAGCCTCGTCCTCGGGCTGATCACTGCCGTTTCCGCCCCGGCCGTAGAGCAGATAGGCCACCGAGCCGAGGATCAGGGCCACCATCACCCAGATGTTGACCCGCACGCCGGCCAGCTCGCTGGTGAAGTCGACCCTGATGAACTCGATCCACAGCCGCCCCAGCGAGTAGCCCAGCACGTAGAGCCCGAACAGGCGCCCCGGCTTCAGCGTGAAACGCTTGCCGGCCCACAGCAGAGCTCCCACTAGCGCCAGGTTCCAGATGCACTCGTACAAGAAGGTGGGGTGGAAGGTCTCGTCGTCCAGATACTGGAATCTGCGGTGTTCGGGATCGATCTCCAGCGCCCACGGCAGATCGGTGGGCCGGCCGTACAGCTCTTGGTTGAACCAATTCCCCCATCGTCCTATGGCCTGGCCCAAAGGCAGGGCGGGGGCCACCGAGTCGGCTATGTCAGACAGCGGGATGCCCTTTTGGCGGGCGTATACCCACATGACTGCGGCGGCGGCAGCCACCGCGCCGGGGATGCCCAAGCCCCCCTCCCAGATCTGCCAGGCCTCGCCCCAGTTGCCCTGGTAGGTCTTCCAGTCGGTGACCACGTGGTAGATCCGCGAGCCGATGAGCCCGGCGACCACCGCCCACACGGTGACGGAGCTGGCCATCTCGGGGGAATGGCCCCGCTGGGTGAACCGCCGGGCGAACAGCCAGGCCGCAGCCAAGACGCCGAGGGCGATCATCAGGCCGTAGGCCCGCAGCTCCAAAGAGCCGATATCGAGGCTGTCGGAGCCGGGGCTGGGAATCGCTGCTGG
>JAJEEH010000159.1 GCA_022821105.1 Acidimicrobiia bacterium | reverse complement strand
GCCTGCGGGCCCTGGCCAAGCACCTCGACCGGATCGACGACGACTCCATCGCCGAGCTCAACATCCCCACCGGCATGCCCTTGGCCTATGAGCTGGGGTCCGACATGATGCCTCTCGAGGCCAAGGCGACGCTCGCCCGCTCGCTCGACCCCGCCGCGGCAGCCGAAGCGGCCGCGGCGGTGGCCAAACAAGCGGGCTGAGCGCCTGTCGGGCTGTAGGAGTGTCAGCCCACAGAAACGGAGGTGTCCGGGCCGTAGCCGGGAACTCCGTGCTCGTGGAGATCGAGACCACCGATCTCTTCCTCACGAGACACCCGCAGACCCATCGTCTTCTTCATGACAGCGAACAGGATGCCGGTGGTGACCGTCACCCAGACGAACACCAGCACCACACCGATGAGCTGCACTACCAGCTGGTCGATGCCTCCGCCGTAGAAGAGACCGGCATTGTCCTGGCCCACGAACGCATCGTCATAGCGGGAGAACAGGCCTACTGCGAGGGTCCCCCACACGCCGCATACGCCGTGGACAGAGATGGCCCCCACCGGGTCGTCGATGCGGACCCGGTCGAAGAACAGCACCGAGTACACCACGATTACCCCGGCGATAGCACCGGTAACCACTGCGCCTAGGGGGTTCATTGTGCCGGTGCCGGCGGTAATGCCCACGAGGCCGGCCAGCACGCCGTTGCCGGTCATGGCCACATCCAGCTTGCCCGCCTTGCGCCAAATGACCGTCCCGGCGGTTACCCCTCCGGCGGCCGCAGCCAACAGCGTGGTCACCGCAGCCCGCATCACAAAGTCATCCGCGGCCAGCTCTGAGCCGGGATTGAATCCAAACCATCCGAACCACAGGATGAACACGCCCAGCACCACGAAGGCGATGTTGTGGCCGGGCATGGCCCGGGGGTTTCCGTTCTCGTCGTACTTGCCGATGCGGGGTCCGAGGAAGAGCGCACCCATCAGGGCGGCCCAGCCGCCGGTGCTGTGCACGATGGTGGAACCGGCGAAGTCCCCGAACCGGGCGTCGCCGATCTTCAGATCAGACAGCAGACCGTCGCCGTGCCAGAAGGAGTGAACCACCACTGGGTAGATCAGCGCGGTCATGAAGAAGCTGAAAACCAGATAGGCGGTGAACTTGGTGCGCTCTGCCATGGCTCCGGAGGCAATGGTCACCGCAGTGGCCGCGAACACCACCTGGAAGAAGAAGAAGGTGGGAGTGCTGAGCCCGTCGCCGAACGTGGTGAATGTGCCGCTCAAGAAAAAGCCGTCGGTGCCGATCAGCGACCCGCCGTCGGTGCCGAAGGCGATGCCGTAGCCGAACGCGAAGAAGGCCAGCGCGCCAATGCACATGTCGGCCAGGTTCTTGGCCATGATGTTGCCGACGTTCTTGGCCCGGGTCATCCCGGCCTCGACCATGCCGAAACCGGCCTGCATCAAGAACACCAGGATTCCGGCGATGAACACCCAGAGGTTGTCCAACACGACTTGCACGGCCTCGGCGCCGCCGTCTTGGGCTGCTGCGGGAACAGCCCCAATGAGCACCGTTACCGCGGCAATCAGTGCTCCTATTCCGAATTTCCTTCTCATGATTTACGGCCCTCCTTCGCCGTCGGCTGCACCCGCGCCACTGCGGCCCCGGTGCAATCGAAGACAAGCTAGGAAGTCCAAGTTTCACGATTGTTTCTGCGCTGTGAACTTCAAGCAGGCGTCGCCCATCTCGTAGTGCCAGCTTGAGTACGGAATCGGGCAGTGTCGGCCACTAGGTTGGGGTCGCCATGGACCCGAAGCGCTTGCGTCCCTTCCACATCGTGCTCGGCCTTGGGCTGGGCTTCGCCGCTTTCACAATCGCCTCGGGCATCGCGTCGGCCATTACCGAGTTCAAGAACCCGGCGGAGATCACCCGCCATCCGTGGGAGAACATCCCCAACGGGTGGAAGGCGGCCTTCTACACCATCATCCCCATTTTCTTGGTGTGGGCCTCCTGGGAATTCGCCAAGCGGGTGAAGAACTGGGAGCGGGGCGGCCCCGACAACCGCCGCACCACCCTGGCCAACGCCAAGACCCGCCTAGAGGACCTCCGTCGGGGCATGTACATGCGCACCCTTTTGCGAGAGCCCGGCGCCGGGATCATGCACTCCATGATCTACGTGGGGTTCATCATCTTGCTGGGGGTCACCACCACCCTGGAGATCGACGAGCAGCTCCCCGACGGGGCCAAGTTCCTCCACGGCCGGATCTATCAGGTGTACTCAGCGGTGGGCGACATCGCCGGGGCCATCTTCCTGGTCGGGGTGATGTGGGCCATCGTGCGCCGATACGGCCCCCGCCGGCTGCGTCCCTACCGCATCCGTATCAAGTCGCGGCCCGAGCACGCGGTGATCTTGGGCACGTTCTTCGCCATCGGCGTCACCGGATTCGGCGCCGAGGTGTTCCGCATCGCCGACCATGGTGTGCCCGACTTCGAGAAGTGGTCGGTGCTCGGCTACCAGGTGGCCACTCAGATGCGGGGACTCGAGGGCCTCGACCACTGGCACCAGTTCTGGTGGGCCGGCCACGTGGTCGCCTTTGTGGCCTTTTTGGTGCTGCTGCCCATAACCATGCTGCGCCACATGGTCACCTCCCCGCTGAACATGTACCTGCGGGACAAGGACCGGCCCAAGGGTGCCATGAAGCCCATGCCCAATCTGATGGAGACCGATCTGGAGACGTTCGGCGCCGCCACCGTGGAGGACTTCACCTGGAAGCAGCTGCTGGACACCGACGCGTGCACCATGTGCGGGCGGTGCACGTCGGTTTGCCCCGCCCACGCCACCGGCAAGCCCCTCGACCCCCGGGAGATCGTGCTCAAGACCGGCGAAGTCATGGCCGCCACCGGCGAGCCGGCCACCACGCCGCCGCTGGGCACGGTTCCGGAGATCAAGGTGGAGGCCAACTCTTTGTTCGAGCGGATCACCGGCGAGGAGATCTGGGCGTGTACCTCCTGCAAGGCGTGCGATGAGATCTGCCCGGTGAACATCGAGATCCTCGACAAGATCCTCGACATGCGCCGCTACCTGTCGCTAATGGAGTCCGACTTCCCCACCGAGTTGGGCCAGGCCTACCGGTCGATGGAGAACTCGGGTAATCCGTGGGGCATGTCCCAGGGCGACCGCGGCGCCTGGGCCAACGAGTTCGAGGGCATCGCGGTGCTCGACGGCGGCGACCCGCTCGAGTCCGAGTACCTCTACTGGGTGGGCTGCGCCGGATCGTTCGACGACAAGAACCGCAAGGTGACCCAAGCAGTGGCCAAGCTGCTCCAGCGAGCCGGGATCAGCTTCTCCATCCTGGGACCGGCCGAGAACTGCACCGGCGACCCGGCACGGCGCTCGGGCAACGAGTACATCTTCCAGATGCTGGCCATGCAGAACATCGAGACCCTCAATGAGATGGGGGTAAAGAAGATCGTCACGCAGTGCCCCCATTGCTTCAACACGCTGGCCAACGAGTACCCCCAGCTCGGCGGGCACTACGAGGTGGTCCACCACACTCAATTCCTGGAGGCGCTGATCGACGACGGACGCCTGGACATGACCGGCGCCCGCCTCGACGAGCGAGTGGTGTACCACGACTCGTGCTATTTGGGCCGCCATAACGACGTGTACTTGGCCCCCCGCCGAGTGGTGGGATCGCTGGGCGGCGTCGAGGTGGTGGAGGCCGAGCGCAACGGCACCAAGGGCATGTGCTGCGGGGCGGGTGGGGCTCGCATGAGGATGGAGGAGACCATCGGCAAACAGGTGAACGTGGAGCGCTCGCAAGAGCTGCTGGCCACCGGGGCCGACCGGATCGCCACCGCCTGCCCGTTCTGCTACATCATGATCGACGACGGCATCAAGGCTGAGGGGGCTGACGACGACGTGGTGGTGGGCGACATCTCCATGTACCTGCTGGAGGCCCTGGAAAACCGCGACGCTGCCGTAGAAGAAGCTCGCCAATCCGAACTGCTCACCATCCGCTCGGCGGCTCCCGCGGCCTCCGCCGTGGCCATAGCCGAACCCCAGGTGTCAGAGGCGATTGAAGCCGCGGTTGAAGCAGAGACCGCAACTGAGGAGGCGGCTCCGGCCGTCGATCCCGAGCAGGCACCGGCTCCCGAAGCCGAATCTGAGCCTGAACCCGAACCCGAGCCCGAGGCAGTTACGCCTGCGGCTGAGCCCGCCGCCCCCACCCGCCAGCCGGATGACTTCACCCGCATCATGGGGACCGATCCCACCCTGGCCCGGGCCCTGCCTGAGCACGGGATCGTCACCTACGAGGACATGGCCGCCCTCGACGAGGCCGGGGTGCGCGACCTCGAAGCCGCCCTGGAGATTCCCGGTCGCATCAGCAAGTGGAAGTGGCCCACCCAAGCCGCTGCGCTTATCGCCGAGCGCGAAGAGGCCGACTAGCTACTCGCTTTTCGTATATCCCCCGACAGGGAAAACCGAGAGCAAACCGGCTGCCCAGCTCAGCCCGTGTTGCGGAGACCGGCGGCGATGCCGTTTACCGTCAACAGCAGGGCCCGCTGAATGCGCCGGGCGTCATCGGGCGCATCGGCTCCGGCTCGCGACCGGGCCAAAAGCTCAACCTGCAAGACGCTGATGGGGTCCAGATATGCGTCGCGCACCGCCAAGGTTCGCTTCAGCACCGGAAGGTCATTGAGAAGGTCGCCGCCGGCCAACTTGGCGATGTGGGCCACGGTCAGGTCGTGCTCTTCGGCGATGGTGTCGAAGAAGTGGTGTAGTTCGGGGGCAACCAGGCGGTTGACGTAGTGACGGGCAATGGCAAGATCAGTCTTAACCAGGGTCATTTCAACGTTGGAGACGAACGTGCGGAAGAACTGCCAATCCTGGTACATGGTCTGAAGCTGTTCTCCGAAGCCAGCCTGCTGTGCCGCCTCTAATGCGGTGCCCACTCCGAACCACCCGGGGATGATCTGGCGCGACTGGGTCCAGCCGAACACCCAGGGAATG
>JAJEEH010000066.1 GCA_022821105.1 Acidimicrobiia bacterium | reverse complement strand
TTCGGGGCCAAGACCGGCCTGTATCCCGAGTACTTGGTGGCAGCCAAGGCCGCATTGGAGCTGGAACGCCCGGTGAAGTGGACCGAGTCGCGCTCCGAAGACATGGTGTCGCTGGTGCAGGGCCGGGGTCACATCCTCACCGCCAAGATGGGGTTCGACGGCGATGGCCGCATCACCGGTTTGAACCTGCACTGCTTGGCCGACTCCGGGGCCTATCCGGCCATCGGCAGCTTCTTGCCCATCCTCACCCAGACCATGGCCCAGGGCGTGTACCAGATCCCCAAGGTCAGGTTCGTGGGCGACGCGGTGGTCACCAACACCACGCAGATCGCCGCCTACCGGGGCGCCGGTCGTCCCGAGGCCACCCAGATTTTGGAGCGGGTGCTAGACGTGGGCGCCGACGAGCTGGGCATCGACCCCGCTGAGATCCGGCGGCGCAACTTCATCGGTGCCGACCAGTTCCCCTACGCCACCGTCACCGGGGCCAACTACGACTCCGGCGAGTACGAGAAGGCGCTGGACGCCGCGCTGGAAGCTTCCGGCTATGGCGATCTGCGGGCCGAGCAGGCCGCCCGGCGGGACTCCGGCGACTCCAAGCTGCTGGGCGTCGGCGTGTCGTCCTACGTGGAGATCACCGCTCCGCTGGGCTTGCACACCGAGTACGGCCGGGTAGACGTGCTGAGCGACGGCACCGCCGAGATCCGGGTGGGCACCAGCGCCCACGGCCAAGGCCACGAGACGGCGTTCTCGATGATCGTCAGCGATCTGTTGGGCGTGCCCATGGAGAACATCAAGCTCATCCAATCGGACACCGCCGAGATCCCAAGGGGCGCGGGCACCCTGGGTTCCCGTTCGCTTCAGACCGCGGGCAGCGCGGTGTTCAAGGCCAGCGAAGAGGTGCTGGCCCAGGCCAAGGAGCTGGCCGCCCAGCAACTGGAGGCCAGCGCGGCTGACATCGTGGTGGGCGAGGGCGGCCTGCACGTGGCCGGCGTGCCCGCTCAGGCCGCGTCGTGGGCCGATCTGGCCTCGGCGGCCGACGGCGGGGTGATCACCCACGAGCTCGACTTCGACCAGGGCGGGGCCACCTTCCCGTTTGGGGCCCACGTGGCTGTGGTCGAGGTGGACACCGAGACCGGCGGGGTTGAGCTGCTGCGCCATGTGGCCGTGGACGACTGCGGCACCATCATGAACCCGCTGCTGGTGGCCGGCCAGCAGCACGGCGGCGTGGCCCAGGGTGCGGCCCAGGCGCTGTTCGAGTGGGTGCAGTATGACGAGGACGCCAATCCCCGCACCGCGAATTTGGCCGACTACCTCATGCCCAGCGCGGCCGAGCTGCCCTCATTTGAGGTGAGCAACACCGAGACGGCCAGCCCGATGAACCCGCTGGGGGCCAAGGGCATCGGCGAGTCGGGCACCATCGGCTCCACCCCGGCCATCCACAACGCGGTGATCGACGCCGTGTCGCACTTGGGCGTGGCCCACATCGACATGCCCACCACCCCCGAGCGCATCTGGCAGGCCCTGGCCGCGGTCTAGCCCCTGTAGATGTTGAACGAGAGTAGGGGGAGTGGGGGCTCGTCACGTCGGCTTGTTCTATTCCATGGTGGGATCATCGCAGGGTATAGAGGAAGATGGTGGATCGTATGACCGGGGTTCGTGTATGAATCCGGAGTAGGTGCGGTCGGTGTGTAGGTATGTGTCGATGGCGTCGGCGGTCGCTCGGGCGGCAACCCTGATGTACTCGGGTGTGGCGAATAGCTTTGCTTCGTCGGGGTTGGAGAGGTACCCGTACTCAATAAGGGCAGACGGAGTCGACGGGTGGCGCAATATGCCGTAAGTGTCGTTGCCGTCAGGCTGTAGAACCCGAAGCACTCCTGCGTCAGGCAGGCGGCTCCATGAGACATCGTCGAATGAAGAGAGCCCTGCAATTATCTCTTCGTAAAGCAGCCCCCCAAGGCGAGCGGAGTCGACTCGGGCTTGTTGGGGTGTCGCAGATTGCACGTACACTTCGCTACCTGGAATATCGACAATATTCCAGGTAGGTGCGTTGTGGTGAATGGATATCAGCACATCGGATCCGAGGACGTCAGCGAAGGCGGCTCGGGCAGATAGGCGAACTCCGTAATCGAAGGTACGTGTAGTGGCGGCGGGTATGCCGCGGTCGGCTAACTCCTCAAGTACGGCGCGGCTGAGCTTCAGATTCAAGTCCTTCTCAAGAAGGCCATTGGGCCCAACTGCGCCGGTGTCCCAGTGTCCCCCGTGGCCTGGATCAACAACGACTCGTATTCCATCGATGGGTTCTCCTTTGGAGATTTGGGCTGTGTTGCCACACGGTGTCAGCACCGAATAACCAGCATCGGTGCGTTGGATAACGACGACAGGGATTCCCAATGGTGTGAGCACTGCGACCGGATCGTTGCCACTGGTGTCTATCTGCAGCCCATTCCCCTCATTTTCTTGCAAAGTAACATCTGATGGCGCGGAAGATGACAAATCTGGTTGCACCATCGGTCGTGGATCCGCCTCAATTGGTGTAGCCGTAGTAGGTGTCGAATTCTCAGCATGATCTCCGCAAGCTGCAAGGAGCGCAAGCATGCCGAATACAACGACTCTCGAAGTTCGCTTTACTCTGCGTTGACACAGCATGAGACTTCTCAGAGTCGACGTTCAAACTCGCACAAGCAGAGAGATCGAGTAGCCATCCGCGTTTGATCCTGTGACTGTTGCCAGTTGGTCTTGCCAGCCGTCGCGGAAGACGCTGTCAGAAGCGAGGGTCAGTCGGGCCAAGTCTCTGGCGCTGTTGCCGTACCGGCTGTCGATATAGGCGTTCTCGCAGTCTGCTCGGGGAATGGCCAGTTGGCTCGTCTTGATGGCGCTGTTGCTGGTGACAGCATTGCTGAGGCTGTCATGAACCTCGAAGTGGCAGTGAGGCCACCTACCGCGATAGCAGCCGGGAAACACGGTATTGAAGACGACCTTGCCAGCACCGTCAGCGGCCTGGACTCCTCGCAGGAAGTTCTGGTCGGAGATCTCGTAAATCGAGTAGCGGCCGTCAGCGGTGCAATGCCACAGATAGATCGAAGCGCCGGGGAGAGGACTCCCGGTGCTGGCATCCACCACAGTTAGATGAATGGCGGTGGGGATGCCCTGTGCTGTGCCGCTGAATTCACCGACACTGCTGGTGAGATCGGCCCTGACAATTCCATCTATGGCCAGGACATTCGGGCCGTTTGTGCCATTCGCAGGAAAGGGGCCAGCTGTTTCGCTCGGTATCTCCGCCCCTGGGTTCGCGATGTTGCCGGGTAGATCGACAGCCGGTGTTGAAGTGGCCTCTGCGGTGGGTTGGCCCGTGGCTGTGATGGTTGGCGATGCGGTGGGTTGGCCCGTGGCTGTGATGGTTGGCGATAGGGTGGGTTGGCCCGAGGCCTGTGTAGGAGTTTGGGGAATCACCGCGGGATTGCTGTTGGTGCCACACGCGGCCACTACGCCTGCGAGGCTGGCACCACCGATCAAACGAAGAGCTAGACGTCTGTCAATTAAGTGGGGCAAATCCCTGGAAAGACCCCCGAAGTCATCATGGTCTTCGATTTCTGTCATGGTTTCTCCTTGTCTTGAGTGGGTTCCTCGCCCTCTCGCATTGGAGTTTGTGGAGGGCGCAGCGGAAGGGTGATGGTGACCGAGGTCCCGAGGTCGGGCTCACTGGCCACATCAAGGCTGCCTCCATGGGCCTGAACCACTGTGTCGGCAATCGACAGGCCGAGGCCGCTCCCGCCGTGTTCTCGCGAGCGCGATGGATCGGCGCGGTAGAAGCGCTCGGTAATCCTGGCGAGATGATCGGAGTCGATGCCCGGACCGTTATCGCTGATCTCGACGACCACGTTGTCGTCCAACCGGCGGGCATCGATGGTAACGGAGGTGCCGGGTGGAGTATGGACAGCGGCGTTGTTGACGACGTTGGCCAATACTTGGCGCAGTCGATCCTCGTCGCCGGTAATGCTGATGTCGGGCTCAATGGTGGCGGCGAATACGTGATTGGGCGCAGCAACTCTGGCGTCGGCCTCAGTGTCGGCGATTATCGTGCTGAGGTCTATCTCGCTGAGGCCGATTGGGCGTTCCTGGTCGAATCTGGCCAATGTCAGCATGTCTTCAACCAGGCGGTCGAGACGCTGGGCCTCTTGTTCGGTACGACGCATGGCGTCTTCGAGGTCGCGTCCTTCAGCTAAACCCCCTTGACGGTACAGCTCGGCATAACCCCGGATGGTGGTAATGGGGGTCCGCAGTTCATGGGAGGCGTCGGCCACAAATCGGCGGAGCCGCTCCTGGGATTGGGCCTGGCTGTCCACCGCCGTCTTGATTCGGCCCAGCATGACGTTGAGTCCCCGGGCCAATGCACCGGCCTCGGTTCCCACGGTCTTAGGTTCGGGAACGCGAAGGGAGAGGTTGCCGTCGGCGATCTCAGTCGCGGCGTCGGTCATAGCTCGGATGGGTTGGATGCCGAGTCGGATGACCCACCAGGCGACGGCGGTGAGAACCAAGAAGATTGAGCCCGCGCCGAAGACCACAAACTGGATCAATCGATCGACGGTCTCTTCAACGTCGGTCAAAGGCAGGGCCCGAACAAAGATGATGTCGCGAAGTTCAACGGCCAGTACCCGGTACCTAACATCGTCGTCCACAGCCGAAGCGGTGAACGGCTCGGAGATACGATTGACGACGGTGTTCCAGTCGAGATCGGGTGGGCTGTATGCCTGATCCGGTAGGTTCGGCTCGAATAACGTTTCTAGGCCGCGATTGCGATGGACAGCGCCTTCGAACATATTGCTCAAACGTCCCGGCTGCTCACGCGACTGTAGATTGCTTTCATGCGACGGGAGATGGTTGCCCCGCGCAGACTCATCGTGGCGTCTATCGAAGAGACCGTCGCCTAATCGTCCGTCGCGATCGATGTCAGCGGTGGCGACGAGATGTTCGTCTACCTGATCGACGAGATGATTGCGGGTATTGGACACGATTGCCCATGCCGCTGCTACCAGGATGATTGCGACTACGGCAACTCCGGCAAGCAAGCGAGCTCGAAGCGACAACGACCTCCTCACCGCTGGCCTCTCAATGTCAGGCAGAGCCAAGGGAGTGTCATTGGAGTCGAAGGGTGTAGCCGACGCCTCGGATTGTGTGGATGAGTTTAGGCTCGGCGGTGTCTATCTTCTTGCGAAGGTAGCCGATATAGGTCTCTACAACTCCGCCGTTGCCGTTGAAGTCGTACTGCCAAACATGGTCGAGAATCTGGGCTTTCGACAGGACGCGGCCTTGGTTTACCAGCAGGTAGCGCAACAGGCTGTACTCGGTGGGCGACAGCGACACTTCGACGCCGGCCCTGGTCACTCGGTAGGCATCGTCATCCATGGACAGATCGGCCAGATTGAGCACGCTTGATGCGCCTGGCTTCCCGGCGCGGCGCAGAATCGCCTCCACACGGGCGACGAGTTCGTCAAGGCTAAAGGGCTTTTGGAGATAGTCGTCGCCCCCGAGAGTCAGACCTCGCACCTTGTCTTCGGTCTCGTCTTTCGCGGTAAGAAACAGGATTGGCGTCTGGTTGCCGTCGGCTCGGAGTCGTCGGCAAACCTCAAAGCCGTCGAGGTCGGGCATCATTACATCCAAGATGATCAGATCTGGCATTTCGCGAGCCGCGGCGGTGAGCGCCTCTCTTCCGTCTCGGAATTCGCTTACCTCAAATCCGTGATAGCTCAACGCGGCCCGGAGCATTGACCGGAGGTTGGCTTCATCGTCAACCACAAGGAGGTGGTGTCCCTTCACGACCTCCATCGTGGCACTCCGTTCTGAGAAGAACCTGAGTGTCAGCCGGGAATTGCTTGGTGATCGAACGGATCCTCCCGGCAAACTCGGCAGCCGTTCTCGGCAAATTCTCAGGTTGAGGCTCTAGACCTCCGAGGATGCCCGCCTCAGTTGGACCCGATGACCCAGGTGAATTCGAACCCCGTCTGGTTGAGGTGTCACGCAGGGCGTTTCTTCGCCGTAGTGCCGTGGCTGGGGCCATAGTGGCATTCCCTGTCCTTGCTTGCAGCAAGAGCGATGCCGAGGTTTTCGCAGGCTCAAGCTCGGCGACCGTTGCGCCGAGCGAGCCCGCGCCAACCGAACCCGCGGCGGCGACAAATCTCGAGCCCGCGCCAACCGAACCCGCACCTGGTGACGTCGAACCAACACCAACCGAGCCCGCAGTGCAGTCCACCGGGCCAACAGCGGCCATGTTCCCGACTGGTGCTGAATTGGCGGTGGCATTTGCCTATGTGGCGGGTGCTGGCGGCCGGGGTCGGATCCTCAATCCCTACGTTGCAGTGTGGGTTGAAGATCACGCCGGCAACCTCATCGACACCATAGGGCTCTGGTTTCTGCAAGAGCAGAAGGGAACCCGGTGGCTCAATGACCTACGGCGCTGGTATTCGGCCAGCAATCAAGCTTCCGATACCTCCATGTCCGGTGCAACCCGGCCAGCGGGTGCCTATTCGGTTGTTTGGGACGGTACCGATTTGTCTGGGAACCCGGTAGAACAGGGCGATTATTTCCTCTTCATCGAAGCTGCCCGAGAGCACGGTCCCTACAGCATCACCAGCACGCCGATCACCATCGGCAGCCAACCCTTCTCTGTTGCGCTGAGCGACAACGTTGAGATCGCCGACGCCTCAGCGGAACTGATCCTCTAGCTAATGCACGAAGGCCTCTCCCCAACAGCCACCGCAGAGAGACCCGCACCAAGTCCGACGACTCCGAACTCTGAAGGGCCGATGCAAACGCACAATGGAGGGCGCGGCGCGCGCCAGCCTGCCAGTCGGCTGAAGCGGGCCACCGACTTATGGGCCCGCCGCCTTCACGTTTATACAAGCATGATTGCCCTCCTCGTGGTGTTGTTCTTCGGACTCACCGGCATAACCCTGAACCATCCCGACTGGACGTTCGGCGACGATGTCTCGGTGTCGAGTCACAACGGCCGGTTCCCGTTCGAGGCCTCAGGCGTCGGCGGTACGGTGGAGTTCTTGGCCATTGCCGAGTATGTCCGGGGCGAATACTCAGTGTCTGGCACTGTGGACAACTACAGCGTCGTCAACGGGCGGGGCTCCATTGCCTTCAAGAAACCGGGCTACTCCGCCGACCTGTTCTTTGACGCCGAGGCCAGCACTTACGAGCTTACGGTCACCCAACAAGGGTTCGTGGCGATCATGAACGACGTCCACAAAGGACGAGACGCCGGTCCCCTGTGGAAATGGGCTATCGACATTTCAGCAGGGTTCCTGGTCGCTATCTCGATCACGGGGTTGGCGATGCAGCTGTTCTTGCGCCGACGCCGATTCGTCGCTTTGACCGTCGCAGCGGCCGGCGGCCTGATTACTGTCTTCGTGATACTGGTCACAATCAGCTGATTGAGCCGAATCTCTCCCCCCAATGGGGATCGACGGCAGGGGTGCCGTCTCGATCTACGACTAGTCCGGCTAGTTCGTCTGATTCGGCCAGCCAGTCAAGCGCTGCGGGGGGGTCGAGAATGCAAGCGACGGTGGCCGCGACATCTGCGGTAATGGCGTCGTCCGCCACGACCGACACGCTGGCCGGACCCAATGCCGGCTGGCCCGACCGGGGATCGATGACGTGGCTGTACCAGGCATCGCCAATCCGAAACCCGCGCCGTGATGAGCCGCTGGTGGCTATCGCCTGGTCTTGTAGGTGGATCACTACAAGAGGCGGCTCGTTGTCGTATGGGCGCAGTGGATTTTCGATTCCTACTGCCAGACCTGGGCTGCCCCGGTGCAAAACGTCGCCGCCCGCGTTCAGGCTGATGGCCTCGATTTCGAAACGCCGAAGAGCTGCTTCGACCACGCGATCGACGATGTAGCCCTTGGCGATAGCGTTCAGGCTCAGCCGAGTACAGTCCCCCAACGGCACCGGCACGCGGTCGAGCAACTCGAAACGGGGTTCGGCGATTGATGCCGCCTCCTCTGCCAAATCGGCGGCACCCGGCATGCACCCGGCTTGTTCGGCCCGGCGCCACATTTGGGTCAGTTGGCCGGTGAGAGGGTTAAACAGGCCCGCCGAACGACGATGCCACGCCAGCGCCAGACCCATCAGCTCGCAGAACTCATCACTCGGGTGGAGAACCTCTCCGCGACGCCAGCGGCATAATTCGCTGTCGTCGTCAAAGACGCTGAACACCCCTTCAAGTCGAGCCACTTGCCCAGCCACGAATTCGTCGACGGCTCGAGACATCAGCTTGTCACCGCCCTTGATCCGCAGATCCAGCACTGTGCCCATCAAGCCGTGGCACCGGAATTGGAATTCGCGCTGGTTGTCGCCTTGTTCGCTAATGGTTCTGTCCTTGGGTGCCGCTTTCTATTCCATGTCCAGGCCCAGCAGCTTGATGGCGTTGCCGCGGGCGATCTTGTAGACCGCTTCGGGGTCGAGGTGGCCGAAGAGGCGGGTGGCCACTTCTTGGGTGTTGGGCCAGGTGCCGTCGGCGTGGGGGTAGTCGGTCTCGAAGGTGATGTTGTCGATGCCGACCCGGTCGAGCAGGTCGATGCCCACGCTGTCTTTGAAGAAGCAGCCGTATACCTGGCGGTAGTAGTAGAACGACGGCGGCTCGGGGATGTTGCGCCGGGCCTGGCTCCACCCCTGGTGAGTAACCCATACGTCGTCGGCCCGCTCCAGGGCGTAGGGGATCCACCCGATCTGGGCCTCTGCGTACATCAGCTTGAGGTCGGGGTAGCGGTGCAGCATGCCGGAGAACAAGAAATCGACCATTGAGGCCGCGCTGTTGCAGAAGATAAGCGAGGCGGTCACCGCGTCGGGGGCGTCATCGGCGGTGGACACGGTGCGGGTGCCCGACCCGATGTGCATGCACACCACGGTGCCGGTCTCGGCACAGGCCTGGAAGAACGGGTCCCAATAGCCCGAGTGGATGCTGGGAAGGCCCAGCCAGGTGGGCAACTCGCTGAACGCAACCGCCCGCACGCCCCGCTCGGCGTTGCGGCGGATCTCGGCGGCGGCCAGTTCGGCGTCCCACAGCGGCACCAGGCACAGCGGGATCAGCCGGCCATCGGAGTCTCCGCACCACTCCTCCACCATCCAGTCGTTGTAGGCCTGCACGCACAGAAGCGAAAGCTCCTTGTCTTGGCGTTCATTGAATAGCTGGCCGCAGAACCGGGGGTAGTTGGGAAAGCACAGTGAGGCGTCGGTGTGGTTCATCTCCATGTCGTCGATGCGGGCCTTCGGCTGCCAGCAGCCGGGGCGCATCTCGTCGTACGTGATGCCGTCGGTGGACAACTCGTCGTAGGCATAGCCAGCGGCGGCGATGAGCCGCTTCACCGAGTAGGTGTGGTCTTCGTACAGCCACCAGGCCACGTTGCGACCCTCGGTGCCGGGGCGCTCCCGGTACGTCCCGCCGTCGAGCACCACCTCGCCCTGGGGCAGGTACTCGATGCGGGGACCGATATCGCGGTACTTGGCCGGCAGCCGGCTGGTCCACAGGTGCGGAGGCTCCACCACGTGGTCGTCCACGCTGATGATGCGGGGCACTTCGGTGGTAGCCATGGTGTCGGAGGTAGCGGTCATGCGGTTGCTTCGGACATGTCACGGGCGCCCACCGCAGTCAGCACGTTGTCGACGAACTCAGGGACCAGCACATCGAGCTGCGTTTTGTTGAACGCCCGGCGGTGGATCACATCGGCGCCCTTGTAGGCCAAAAGGTCGGAAATCTGGTCGATGCAGTTGCCCGGATACCACTTGTAGGTGGCGAAGGCGGCCACCGGCTTGTGGTGCAGCGATGGCAGGGTCATCAGTTTGGCCGTGCCGCCAGGCCGATGACCGAACAGCACCAGCCCGTCCACCCAGGTGCCCACGGCCAGCAGGTCGGCCTCGGCGATCTCGGTGAGCTTCAACCCGTGTACCGGGCGCACCGCAACTTCGTAGCCAGCCCCCCGCAGCTCCCCGCCGATCATCTCCGCCGCCCGCTGGGTATTCCCCGTGCGGCTCTCAAAGATCACCACTGCCTTCATGTCTGGAACCTCACGGCTTGACTTCTAGCAGCTACGCCTCCCAAGTGCCACGATGGTGGTATGGGCAAGTACGGGTATTACGTGATCGACTCCGACGGGCACGGGGGTGAGCCGCCCCAGTGGCGCCATGGGATCAGCGCCGAGTGGCGGCCCCAGATGGTGGAGTACGTGGCCAAGATGAAGGAGATCTACGGCGACCTGCCGGGAGCTGGATCGCCAGTACACACCGAGGATGATCAGAACTACGGCGAATATGCCGCGGGCGAGCTGGACTTCGAGACGCCGCTTCAGCGGGAGGGCATGGCGGTGCCCGGACCCCGGATGACCGATATGGACCTCGAGGGCATCGACGTGACCGTCATGTTCCCGCCGGGCTCGGGCGAGGAGTGGGCGCTGGGCGATCCGGGCTTTGCCGACGAGCTGTGCCGGCTGTTGAACGACGCTCGGGCCACCTATGCGGCTTACGACCCCGCCCGCCTGAAACTGGTGGCCAAGCTGCCCCTGATAGACCCGGAGCGGGCCGCCGCCGAGCTGGACCGGTGCTTTACCCAGTATCCGGATCTGTTCGTGGGCATGGTGACCGCCCAGCACGTGTTGGACCGCAACCTGGACCACCCGGCCCTAGACGCGGTGTGGGAGGTGGCCGACAGCCATAGCGCTGCGGTGTGCGTACACGGTGGGGGACAGGCCCCCGATCAGGTGCCGATCGTGCTCGACCGCTACAACACCCGGCTGGAGAAGCACGCCGTGACCCACCCGTTCGGGGCCATGCTGGCCACGATGAACTTCACGGTGGGCGGGATACTGCACCGGTTCCCCAACATGCGGGTGGGCATCATGGAGGCCGGGTGCGGCTGGCTGCCGTTCTGGTTGGAGCGCCTGGATGAGGAGTACGAGTTGATGCCCGACCAAGCCCCCGTCCTGGATCGCAAGCCGTCGGAGTACTTCCTGTCGGGGCGGTGCTTCGTGGGGGTGGAGTCAACCGAGTCGGCCCTGCCCTACGTGATGGATCAGGTGGGCGACGACATCCTGTGCTACTCCTCGGACTACTGCCACTGGGACTGCGACTTCCCCCACTCGGTGAAGCTGCTGGTGGAGCGCGACGACCTCAGCGACGAGCGCAAGCGCAAGATCCTGACCGACAACCCGGCTCGGTTGTTCGGTATTCCGGTTCCGGAGTAGCCCTTACACACGCGTCCGGGCGGCGGGTCCTGTCACCTACGGCGGCCTGGCTGTCGGAGCAGCCAGCTCCGCCTGCGGCGCCACCCCCCGCCCTCGATTCACTGCCGCTGAGATTCGGGGATTGGAGAGTTAGTCGGTCCTCGGGCCGAACCAGTCGGGGAGGTCTAGTGGGGGGTGGGGGAGTTCGGTGATGCCGCGCTCTTCGAGGATGGCGGCGTGCTCGGCTTTGTCGGCGGGGGCCGGGCGGGAGTCGCCGAAGTAGATTTCCAAGATCTCAGCGCCCTGGTCGCTCACTTTGATGGGGCCGAATGTGGCCAAGTGGGGGAGCTTGATTAGGGTGCCGGCCCGGCACACCTCCTCATCGAAGGTGACCTCGCCGTCGATGACGAAAATGAAGTGGTCGCTGTTGTGGCCGTGGCGCTCCAGTACCAGGCCGGGGTCGTAGCGGGTGTGGTACACCGCCCGCTCCTGGGTCAGCTCCATCAGCTTCAGCCACACCGACACCCGGCGGCCGTCGGCGTGCTGCTGGCTCTTCACCTCGGCGAAGTCCATGTCTTCGGCGTGGATGTAGGACACCTGGGGTTGTTGTTCGGCCATTACTGGGCTCCCATGAAGATTGCGATCACCGGAACATGTTCAGAGCTTTGCTGTCCGAGGTGTCTTCCGGGCGCTCGTCGTCGGCAGACTCAATCGGATTCAGCTCATCGGGTGGGGTGAGGGCCAAGCTAATCGGGCTGTCCAGCTCGAAGGGGTCGTGAAGGCCCAGTTCGCCGCCCATGTCCCGCAGTGCGGGGAGCACTTCGGTGCCCATCAGCTCGATGCAGCGCAGAGAGTCGTCGTGGTTTACGCCGCCATCGTTGCCCCACAGCATGAGGATCGACGGGCGGCAGGTCTCCAACACCACTCGAAGCTCGCGGATCACCTCATCTGGGGTGCCGGCCACGATCTCGCGGGCGGCCAACTGCTTCTCAAACCGGGATGCCCGTGAGCCTCGGATCTCGGAGTTGGCCATCCGGGCATAGTCCAGCCGTCGAGCCGAAGACCCGTAGCCTGCCGGACTCGTCCAATAAGGGTGGCCGATTCCGGTGAACTCGCCCTGCATCCACATGAATTCCCGGGCGTTCTCCCTGGCCTTGTCCCCGTCTTCTTGCACGTGTACTCGCAACAGGTAGCCGCGATTCTCCGGTCCAGGCTCGTAGCCCACCGCCCGGGCTGCTTGGTCGTAGATCTGCCACAGCTCTCCGGTGAGGTGCAGCGGGGTATTGAGCGAGATGTAGGGATAGCGGTGCTGAGCCGCCCAGCGGATTGTCTCGGCGCTGAACACGCCCGGTACCCAGATGCGGGGGTGGGGCTTTTGCAGAACTCGGGCCCAAGGGTTGACCACCCGGTACTGGAAGTGCTCGCCCTCCCATGAGAACGGGCCGTCGTCGGTCATGGTCTTCACCAGCAGGTCGTGGGCCTCGTTGAAACGCTCCCGGTTGTAGGCCGGGTTGGCATTGAGGCACACCGACTCCTGCCCCGCTCCCCGCACGATGCCCGAGATCAGCCGGCCCTTGGAGATCATGTCGATCATGGCGATCTCCTCGGCGAACATCAGCGGGCTGTCGTAGGTGGGCAGCGGGTTGCCGAGCTGCACGATCTTGGCCCGCTCGGTGATGGCCGCCAAGATGCTCGACATCACCGTGATGCGGGCCTGCATGCAGAACGGGGCATTGTGATGCTCGTTCACCATGATCCCGTCGAAGCCCACTTGCTCGGCCAGCTTGTACTCCTCTATGCGCTCGTTGAACAGGCGGCTTCCCTCAACCGGGTCGTAGTACTTGTTGGAAAACAGCACCGAGGTGTAGCCGGCCTTCAAGCCCTCGTCGGCCGGGTAAGCGCTCATGGGCTGCTCGGTGAAATACGAAAGGAACATCAGCTTTTTCCTCCGGTGATGATGGCGGCAAGGGATTCGGGGGCTTCGAGATCGACGGCGTGGCCGCAGTCACCGACGATCTCCAATCGGGCGCCGGGCAGGGCCTCGACGTAGGCGTGGGCGCACTCCACTGGCACCACGGCGTCGTTGTCGCCCCACACCACCAGAGCGGGGACGGTCACGCCGCCCAAAAGGGGCCGCAGCCGGCGGTTGTACATGTAGGGCTTCCAGGCCACCCGGGTGGTCATCTCTCGGTTCATATCCCAGACCACCAGCGTGTCGTCGCTAACGGGAGGCTCATCCGGGTCGTTGCCGTTATTGCTGGCGAAGATGGCCTCGTAGACGCCCTTGTCTGCGAAGGCGGCCTGAACGTAGCCCGAGTGCGACACCAGGAACTGGTCGAGGATGCGGCCTTGCTCGGGCAACAGTCCGGCCGCCCCCACCAGGACGAGGCGATTGAGCCGCTCCGGGGACATGGTGGCCAGTTCAGCCGCCACCCATCCCCCGAACCCGCAGCCCACCAGCTCTACCGGTCCGAGTTCCTTGGCCCGCAGCCACTGGCCCACTAACAGAGCCAGATCCCGAGGATGGCGGGCCCAGTCGGGCTGATCCGACCCCTCGGTCCCGCCGTAGCCCGGAAGATCAAGGGCATGAACGGTGTAGTTGGCGGCCAGGGCCTCGTGGATCGGCATCCATCCCGGGTTCCCAAACGAATGGTGCAGCATCACCAGCGGATCGCCCGACCCCCCGGTGAACTCCCGCATCCCCAACCCGGCCACAGCAGTAGTCACGGTTTGCATCGCCCCGACGCTATACCGCTCGCGCTGTCAGCCGCCGGGGTTGGCAGGGAGGTGGTCGAATTTTCCGGTGGGGCGGGTGCGGTTGTACTCCTCCACGATGGGTTGGAGTTGGGTGGGGCTGGCGCCGTGGAGGATGACGCCGTCGCAGCCGAGGTCGAACTGACCCCGGATCTTCTCCACGCACTGGGCGGGGGTGCCGGTGGCGGCGGGGGCGAGCCATTCGTCGGGGATGAGGGTGGCGATGTGCTCGAGCTGCTCGGTGGTGGCCACCTGGTCGATGGCGCCTTGGAAGTTGGCCACTAGCTCGTCGGACAGGAACCGCTCTAGTGCGGCGGGATCCCAGTTGTTGGTGCGGGCCATCAGCTCGGGGTAGCCCTGGAGGTAGGTGGCCATGCGGCCCACCGTCTTTTTGAGCCTCACGTCTTCGGGCAGGTGGTCGCCGATGGTGGCGAAGCAACTCCACACTTTCACCGCATCCGGATCTCGTCCTGACTCTTCGGCCGACTGTTTGACGGCGCCCACCACGCGGGCGGTGGTCTCGTCGGTGAAAAACGTGTGCAGCACTACCGCGTCGAAGCAGCGCCCACCCAAGGCCAGGGAGTTGGGGCCGAAGGCGGTCAGAGCCATGGGGATGTGCTCGCTGCTGGCGCCCATCAGGGTCAGCACCGGATAGTCCCCAATCGGGCCTTCGTGGTTGAAGACGGGCTCGCCTTGCCAGAGCCGGCGCATGACACCCACGAAGTCCTCCATTTGGGCGGTGGTTATGGGGGGCAGGCCGAACGCCTGGGACAAGCGGTCGACTCCCCGGCCCAGGCCCAGGCAGAAGCGACCGCCGGTGAGCTTGTGCATGGTCATGGCGTAGGCCGCGGTCACCACGGGATGGCGGGTGTGGTGGTTGGTGGCCGCAGTGGCGATCCCCATGCGCTCTGCGGCCACCCCGACCGCACCGGAAAGGGTGGCCGCCTCTTTGATGTTGAACCGCTCGCTGATGAACACGTTGCCAATGCCCAGCTCCTCGGCCTGGCGGACCTCGTCGATCAGCTCCCGAGGCGATTCCGGCGCCCCAGCCAAGGTGTAGAAGCCGAGCTCGTTCATCTGGGTCATCGAAGGTCTCCCTCGTTGTTCTTGACAGCCGGTAGCAGGGTAGGCCAAACCGCTGGTCAAAGCCCTTGCCGGAATGTGTCACCGGGGTTTCTTAGGATGGCGGGCCTATGGAGCTTGCTCTTCTCATCGCAGTCTTAGTCTTCGTGATCGCGTTGGTCGTTGTGCAGCGGTGGCGCCTTGCTGGTGTTCCGGCTGGAAGTGACGACTCTACAACTCGGGCGGCCCAGTTGGAGACCCAGTTGGCCGAGCGGGATGCTCAGCTCAGCGAGACCCGAGGCGAGCGTGATGCAGCCAGAATCGAATTAGAGGAAGTGCGGGGCGAACGTGAGGCCGCACGCCGGGAGTTGGCTGCGGTTAAGGCTGATCACGAGGCTCGCACAGAGGAGCTGGCTGAGGCACGCAAGCAGATCGAGACCCAGTTCAAGGGCATTGCTGCCGATGTGACCAAGGCCAACAGCGCGACCTTCTTGGAGCAGGCCAAAGAACAATTCGAAAACCAGCGCAAGCTCAGCGACACCGACCTAGAGAAACGCCAGAAGGCCATCGACGAACTGGTCAAGCCGGTCAAGGAAAACCTGGACAAGTTCGAGAAGCAGGTCACGGAGATGGAGAAGGACCGCAAAGGGGCCTACGACGTGCTGCGGAATCAGGTCGGCCAATTGCGGGACACCGCTCAGGGTCTCAGCGAGGCTCTGAGGTCTCCGCAAATGCGAGGGCAATGGGGGGAGCAGCAACTCCGCAACATCCTGGAATTGTCCGGTTTGAGCGAGCGCATCGACTTTGTTGAGCAAGACACCATCGACTTGGGCGAGAGCCGGGGTCGACCCGATGCGGTGGTGCATATTCCGGGTGGCTTGGAGGTGGTCATCGATGCCAAGACCCCGTTGAGTTCCTACCTGGATGCGCACCACTCCGATGATGAGAAGCGCCAGAGCGAATTGCTGAACAGCCACGCCAACACGCTCATGGGCCACGCCAAGACCTTGGGTGACCGGGACTACGCCTCGGCGGTCGACGGGTCGCCCGACTTCGTGGTGATGTTCGTACCTGCTGAGCCCATCCTGGACGCAGCCATGGACGTGAAGCCCACGCTGTGGGAAGACGCCTGGCAAAAGCACCGAGTGCTCATTGCCACTCCTGGCTTGTTGCTGGCTTTCCTCCGGACTGTGGCGGTGGCATGGCAGCAGCAGGACCTTCAGGAGAACGCGCAGAAGATCGCCGATGGGGCTGCCGATCTGTACGACAGTCTGAGGGTTTATGCCGGCCACGTTGATGGCGTGGGCAAGGGTCTGAGCCGAGCGGTTGACGCCTACAACAGGAGCATTGGCTCGCTGGAGGGCCGGGTACTGCCCCGGGCTCGCAAGTTCGAAGATTGGGGAGTGGTCTCCGGGACCAAGCAGATCGAATCAGCCACGTCGGTAGATGCGATTGCTCGACCTGTAGCGGCCCCAGAGTTGGTCGAGGGCACAGCCGAGCCGGCAGCACCTGAGCTTCCGGAAGCGGAGGACGACTGAGGAGCTGCTAGCGATCAGTCAGCAGGCGCGGAGGGATCAGCCAGTCGAGTTGGCCGGTGTTGTCGGGGGTGAGGCTGACCCGGGCCAGCGCTGCGGTGGGCATCCGCAGTTCGGCGCCGGTCAATCGGCCGATGGCGGTCGATGTGGTCGGTTCGTGGCCGACCAGCATGGTGACCGGCGCCCGCCGCTGGCAGGCCAGGGCGATCATGTGCTTGACCGACCCGTAGTACAGCTCCTCGGCGGTCTCGGTCGGACAATCCCAGCCCCCCGCTTCTTTGGCCAGCTCGAGGGTTTGGCGGGTCCGGGTGGCGGGCGAGCACAGCACCAGATCAGGCACATGGCCGGCGTCGGCCAGAAAGCTGCCCACGGCTGCGGCGGCTTGGCGTCCCCGCTCGTTCAGTGGTCGCTCGATGTCGTTGGAAGCTCCTGCATGCCAGTCGGATTTGGCGTGCCTCAAGAAGATGACCGCTGACATGCCGCAATACGCTACGCGTGTGGAACAGTCGGTGTACGACGCAGTTGGCGGTCAGGTGTTTTTCGACCAACTGGTGGACCGCTTCTACGACGGAGTGGCCGATGATCCGGTGCTTCGTCCCCTTTACCCCGAGGACCTGGGCCCTTCTCGGACCCGATTGGCCGGTTTTTTGGCCCAGTATTGGGGTGGGCCGCCTCGCTACAGTGCCGAGCGGGGCCATCCCCGGCTGCGGATGCGCCACGCTCCGTTCGAGATCGGGGCTGCCGAGCGCGACGCCTGGATGGGCCACATGCGGACA
>JAJEEH010000261.1 GCA_022821105.1 Acidimicrobiia bacterium | reverse complement strand
CGAGGCCGAGCACTCAGCTATGCCCCGCTCTGCCCGGCGGTGCTGACCCCGACCGGCGCTGCTCGCCTCGGCCTCATCGGCGCTGTGGCCGACGCGTCGGGGGCCCTGACGGCTCTCATCGAAGCCCTCCCCAATCGAATCGCCACGCAAGACTTGTCGTACACCGCATCGGGCTTCGCCTGCCAAGGACCGCTGATCGCCTCGACTCAACTGCTGCGGACCGGCCAGAGCCTGATAACCGTGGCCACCAACATTGCCGACGGCTGTGGCAACGATGACCCCGATCAGGCCACGCCCATCGGGCAAGCGATTATGTCGTTCGCTTTGATTCCATACCGGGAGGGCAACGCTGATCTGTCGCACTTGGAGGCCGAGTCGATGGAGCGGCGCACGATGGCCCTTCCCTCGTCCGGATTCAAAGACGCATCGCTGTGGGAGGCCCTCCAGCTAGAAGTGGTCGACGCCGCCGCCGGAGTGGTGCAGATACCCATGACCGACTACGTGCGCAACAGCTTCGGCACCATCAACGGTGGCGTGATGGTCATGGCGGCAGAGGCCGCCGCCGAGGTCGCCGCCCTGGAAGCGTTGGACGCGCCGGTGGCAGCCACGAGCGTCAACTATCGCTTCTTAGACCAAACCCGCATCGGCCCCGCCCAAACCCAAACCACGCTGATGCGCCACGGCAACCAGGGCGCAGTGGCCGTCGTGAGGCTGATCGACACCCAGCGCGACCGCCACCTAGCCGGCTACGCCGTAATCCAACTCGCTGTGCTGTAGTGGATTGGCCTTAAAGGTCTGAATTCAGCCGACGCCGCAGGAATGAAAACTGTTTGTATTCCTTTGTAGTTAGCTGTAGCGTAATCTTGATGATCCTGAACCCAACAGCGAGGTGAGCTGTGCCCCGCCCTACATCGTTCCGCCTCGATGATGACCTTTTGGAACGCCTCGAAACCGAGAGTCGAGCGGCATCCATGTCAACCACTTCGCTAGTGAGCTCGCTGCTCGACGAAGGCCTCAAAACCCGTCAGTTCCCCGGCGTTGTCTATCGGCCAGGACCGACCGGTAGGAGAGCTGCGCTGCTTGGCGGACCAGACGTGTGGGAGGTAATACGCGACCTGCGACACTGGCCGGGCAAGGGCATGGAGCGCGTGGAACGCCTCGCCGATGAACTCGGCCTATCGGCGAATCGGGTGAGTCTGGCCGCGGATTTCTACGGTGCCTTCCCCGACGAGATCGACGCCCGCATCGAGGAAAATGAGCGTGCTGCTGAGGAGATTCGTCGGCGGGCCCAACAGCGCGAGACCCTGCTGTCCTCTTGAGGTGGCTGATAGACGAAATGCTCCCGCCAGCAACCGCGGAGGAGCTAAATGCCCTAGGCCATGATGCCGTCAGCGTTGCTGCCTCCGGACTCGCCGGAGCAGATGACGAATCTGTCTACGCCACAGCGCTGGAGCAAGACAGGGTTATGGTCACTGAGAACTTTGCAGACTTTGCCGCTATCTCCGCCCAACGCCTTGCCAACGACGACCCGTGCGTGCCGGTCGTCCTGGTTCGCAAAGCCGACCATCCCCACGGTGGCGGACTGGCTCACCACCTAGCTCAACACCTCCACCAATGGGCCGCCCAAAACCCCACCCCCTACCCCGGCCCCCACTGGCCCTGAGTACACACAACTTGTCGGCTGGCGGTCTCCACCAGGATTAGCACTGCCAAGCTCCTGTCGGGAATCGTGAACTACCGAATCTGAGCTACTGGCGACCAAATTGACTCGTGGCTTCGACGGCCGCCCTCACCATTGCCGGCTCTCCGGCGTGGTGGCCCGACTCGACGACCAATAGCTCGCTTGACGGCCAGGCATCTGCGAGCTCGGTGGCGGTGGCGAGCTGGGCGCTTATGTCGTGGCGGCCGTGGATCAACACTGCGGGAATGCTGTTGAGACGGTGGACATTGCGCATGATCTGGCGGGGCGCGAGCCAAGCCTTGTGATGGAAGTAGTGGGTCACAATGCGGGCAAACGCCATGCGGAATCGAGGATCCTCGTATCGGGGATTCGGCCCGACCTGGGGACTCCCTCCGACGACTGCATCCTCCCAGCGGCACCACTCGGCGGCCGCACCCTCGCGGACATCGGGATCAGGATCATTAAGAAGGCAGTAGTAGGCACCAACAAGGTCTTCATCTGGGCCGCTGACTCCTGCACCGACACGAAACCGCTCCCAGGGTTCCGGGAAGAATTGACCCGCACCGTGGTAGAGCCAGCGGATCTGCTCGCTATCGGACGTGGTCACCGCCGCCAGCACCATCTCTGACACCCGCTCGGGGTGCTGCTGCCCGTAGACCAGCGCAAGCGTTGACCCCCAGCTGTTGCCGAACACCAGCCAGCGGTCAATGCCCAGATGAGACCGAAGCCGTTCCATGTCCTGCACGAGGTGGCTTGTCGTGTTGTGCTCCAGGCTCGTGCCCCCATCGCCAGCATGCGGAATGCTCCGGCCTGAGCCCCGCTGATCGAACAGAACGATCCGGTACAGGGAAGGGTCGAAGAACCGCCGATGCGTTGGAGTGCAGCCGCTCCCTGGCCCGCCGTGAACAGCTACCGCCGGCTTGCCCTCCGGGTTGCCACACGTCTCCCAATACACCTTGTTGCCGTCACCGACATCCATAAGGCCATGGTCATGGGGCTCGATCTCAGGGAAGAGCCCTGCCACTTGCCGCTCCTTCGATTTGCCCAAGCCCAGAGCGACTGGACTCAGGCAGTGCCGGTGGCGAGGGCGTCGCCGATGCGGAGGAGTTGGGTGGTGGAGCCGCCCAGTGAGAGCTCGAGGTGCTTGGCCCATACGTAGTAGCGCCATAGGGGGTAGTCGCGGTCCACGCCCATGCCGCCGTGGAGGTGCTGGGCGGCGTTGGCCACCCGCTGGCCGCCGTCGGCGGCCCAGTACTTGGCGACTGCTACCTCGGTTGATGCTTCCAGCCCCTGATCAAGGCGCCAGCAGGCTTGCAGGGCGGTGAGGCGAATGGCCTCGGTGTCGATGTAGGCGTCGCCCACTCGCTGGCCGACGGCCTGGAAGGTGGCGATGGGGCGGCCGAACTGCTCTCGCTCGCTGGTGTAGGCCGCGGTCAGCCGCAGCGCCTCGCTCACCACGCCTACGGCCACCGCGCTCAGCGCGGCCGTGCAACGCTGCACCAGCCAGTCCACCGCCTCTGCGCCGGAACCCAGCCGGTCGGCTGGCGCATCAGCCAGCACCACCTTGCCCTCGACCAGGCCCGAGGTGGCCTCCTGGGGCACAACCTCCACCGATGGGGCGTTGTGTACCAAGAACAGCCCGACGCCGTGGTCCGTGGATGCGGGGACCAGGAAGCAGTCGGCCTGATCGGCGAACGGGACCATCTCCTTGGTGCCAGTCACCGTCCAGCCATCACCGGCCGCCACCGCCGTGGCAGAGGGTCCACCGGGGTCGCGGCCCGGCTCCACCAGCGCCGGCGACACCAGCGCTGATCCGGTGGCCATCTCCGCCAGCAGATCCTCGTCGGGGTCGAACTCGGCCACCGCCATCGCCGCCACCGGCGCCAGAAACGGCACCCGGGCGGTGGTGCGCCCGATCTCCTCCAGCATCAGGCAGGTGGCCAGAAAGCCCAAGCCGCCCCCGCCGCACTCCTCGGGCAACGACACGCCCACCAGCCCGGCATCGCAAAGCTCCCCCCACACGTAGTCGTCGTGGGTCAGGCCATCGGCCTCCAAATGCTTGTGCCGCTCCGGGGTCGACAAGTCGCCCAAGATCTGACGGCTCAGATCGGCAACCGCCTGCTCCTGTTCTGACAGGGAGAAATCCACCGGCCAAGTGTGGCACCCCTCTGTGCTAGGGGCGCATTTGAGCAAAAATGGCGGCTCTGTCTCTTAGTCGCACCCTGAGGATCGCATTCTGGCTGCTGGCTGCCATGGCTCTGTTGGCCGCCTGCGGCTCCGACGCGCCCCCGCCAGCGGCCTTACCTGAGGCGACGGCTTCTGGTGAGGCAGCCGCATCGCCGGAGCCGTCTCCATCCCCGGATCCCACCGCCCCGGCAACCGCGGGTCCGACTTCCCAGCCGACAACCGCACCCGATCCAACTGCTCCGGCAACCCCGGCACCGACCGTCTCGGGCACGCAACCGACGGCCACACAACCCACCCCCCAACCGACGGCCGTCCAGCCAACAGGGCAACCCACCGCGCAACCCACCCCCCCACCGACGGCCCAGCCTGCGAACCCAACCCCCGACCCCACTGTCCCGGCAACCGCGGCACCCACTGCCGCGGCTACACCTACCCCCGCCTGGTCGGGAACGCTCACCTATGAGGTGCTAGCCACCCACCCCCATGACACCTCGGCGTTCACCCAGGGACTGCTGTGGTCAGACGGCCTGCTGTATGAGAGCACTGGACTGCGGGGGCAATCGGTGCTCCGAGCGGTGGACTTGCCCTCGGGCCGCGTGCTCCAAGAAACCGCGGCCGATCCCCGGCACTTCGGCGAGGGGCTGGCCCTGGTTGGCGACCGGCTCATCTGGCTGACCTGGCAGGCCGGCACCGCCGGGGTCTACCACCAGGACACGCTCGAGCAAACCGGCAGCTTCACCTACTCCGGGGAGGGCTGGGGTTTGTGCCATGACGGCGACCGGCTTGTGATGAGCGATGGGACGAACACGCTCACCTTTCGCCACCCCAGCACCTTCGAGATGCTGGGATCAGTGCCGGTAACCCGAGCCGACGGCACCCCGGTGAACCGGCTCAACGAGCTGGAGTGCGTCGGCGACGATGTGTGGGCCAACGTCTGGCTCACCGACCGGATCGTGGTGATAAACCCCGACACCGGCGCGGTCATCGCCGAGGCCGACATGGCCGGAATCATCAGCCCCCACCCGGCTGACGCCGACAGCAACGACGTCCTCAACGGCATCGCCTACCGGCCCGACACCGGCACGTTCCTCATCACCGGCAAGCGCTGGCCTGCCATCTTCGAGGTCCGCTTTGAGTAACGCACCGCTGGTCGCCGGGGTGGACGCGGCCAAAGGCGGATGGGTAATGGCGATTGCCGCCACCACACCGGGCTCGCCGGTGGAGTTCTCGGTGTGGCCATCGTTCGCCGATGTATGGGCCCACGCTCGGCGCCAAGCGCTGTCGGCCGTCGGCGTGGACATGCCCATCGGCCTCCCCGGCCAAAACCTGCGCCAATCCGACATCCAAGCCCGAGAGCTCCTCCGCCCCCGCCGTTCCTCTCTGTTTTGGACCCCGCCGCTATGTGCGCTCAACGCCGCCGACCACGCCGAGGCCAACCGGCTGTCCAAAGAGAACACCGGCCGGGGCCTGTCAATCCAGGCATTCCACCTGCTGCCCAAAGTACGGGAAGTGCGAGCCGTGCTGACCCCAGAAGACCTCTCTCCCCAGGCCCAGCCCCAGGCCGCCGAAGTCCACCCTGAGACCAGCTTCGCCGTGCTGGCCGGCCAACCCATGTCGGTGTCCAAGCGCCAACCGGCCGGACAGGCCGAGCGCATGGCTGCGCTGGCGCCAGAGTTCGACAACCTGGGCCCAGCTCCCCCATCCCTTCCGGGCGCGACCCTTGACGACCTGCTCGATGCCGCAGCCGCGGCCTGGACCGCCCGGCGCATGGCCGCCGGCACAGCCATGACGCTGGGGCCAGAGGAGATAGACGCCACCGGCTACCCCATGGCCATCTGGGCCTGACTCCTACGCCAGCTCCGTATAGCCCGGGGTCTCCAAATGGGGGGTCTTCAAATACACCTTGGCCTCCGGCGAGCCCTGGAAGCGGCCGTGGCTCCAGCGCACCTCCACATGGCCGTCCACATGCACCGGGGTATCGGTGTCCTTGACGATCAGGTCGCCCCGCCAGCGCACCACCGGCTGCACCCGGGCCTCGGGCCACACGTCGAACGACTTGAACGCGAACCGCTGGCGGAAATCCCACGGGGTGTCCACCCGATAGCGCACCGGGCGGCGGCGGTGGTCGGTGCCCAACACGAAATAAGGCGCAGGCTGAAGCCGCAGCAGACGCCACAGCGCCTCCTCCCGGCGAGTGGCCCGATGGCCCAACGCCTTCAGCCACCGCTCGGCTGAGGCGTGCGACACCGCTACCGAGAACCAATGGGCCGGCTCCGCCAACGGCTCGGGCCAGCGACGAGCGAAGGGCCGCTTCAGCCGCTTGTGCTGGTCGGCATTCAGGTCGGTCACCGATGGCGGCAGGTCGTCGAAGCCCTCCTCGTTGCCCACCAGATACTCCCGAGCCGCCCCGTAAAGGGCCTGGTATTCGGCCAGGGCAACCTCGGCATACCAGTCCCCCGTCGTCCCCTGCCTCTGCGCCAAGAGCCGCTCGAACAAGTGCCCCGGCGACACATTGTGCAAAAGCCTCGACCCGTACTTGCAGCTCACCAGATAAACGTGGTCGATCCGCAGATCAGCCGGCGTCTGCTCGTAGGAGGGCGCCTGGTGCGGCCCCTTCCACTCCACCCGCTTGGGCCGCCGATCCCGCAATCCGTCTTCTGCGGCCGCAAAAGCCACGCCGTTGGCCCACGCCTCCTCAAACTGCACCCCGTGCTTGCCGTCGACCCGAGCGGCAATCAGCTTGTCGTAGTGCCGTTGCTCCACCCCCACCATCGCCTCAGGGCGAAGGGCCAGCGCCTCGTCCACCGACGCCAATCCGAGCATCCCCAGCCCGGTGACAATCTCGGTTATCTCGGTTCGAAGCGAAGCCATCTCCGCCCATCTTGGTCGCTGGACCGCATCGGTGCATGCAGTCCGACGGAAAACCCGACCCGAGCACCGTGTTCTCAGACAAGATGCCAAACCGCGCCAATAGATGGCATCCTTAGGAGGTTCCCCTGAGCCCCCACGGAGCACAATGACGTTCAAAAAAGGTGACAAGGTCGTCTACCCCCACCACGGCGCCGCAACCGTGGTCAAGCGGGAGATGAAAGAGGCCTTCGGGGAGAAGACCGAGTACCTGGTGCTGCGCATGGCCCACGGCGAGATGGTGCTCTCGGTGCCCGTGGCCAAGGCCGAAGAAGTGGGGATGCGCTGGCCCATCTCCACTGAAGACGTGGAAGACCTGTTTGAGGTGCTCCGCAAGCGCGATGTGCGCGAGCCGGCCAACTGGAGCCGCCGGTTCAAGAACCACCAGGAGAAGCTCAAGTCGGGCGACGTCTACCAGGTGGCCGAGGTGGTGCGGAACCTGGCCCTGCGGGACCAGAGCAAGGGACTGTCGGCCGGCGAGAAGAGCCTGTTCACCAAGGCCCGCAACGTGCTGGTGTCGGAGCTGAGCTTCTCCCTCAACGTCTCCGAAGACGAAGCCCTCGACAGGGTGGAGCAGGCCCTGTCCTGATTCCCCAACCGGGAAAACAAGCTTCTCTCCCCCACCCCGCCTCCGAGTACGCTGGGCGCCAATACGGGCTGTGGCGCAGCTTGGTCAGCGCACCTGCTTTGGGAGCAGGGGGTCGCCGGTTCAAATCCGGCCAGCCCGACCCCACGACCGCCAAGCGGGAGAAACCCGACCACTTAGAATGGCGGCCATGTCCGACGCTCCCAGCTTCTTCGACGAGGCTGTTGACGAGCAGGGGCGCACTCGGGATCACTATCGGCCGGTGCATGAGTGGTTCGACCGGTTGACGCTGGAGCAGGTGAAGGCGCTGGAGGAGCAGCGCAATGAGTCGTTCCGCCGCCAGGGGATCACGTTCACGGTGTACGGGGGCGACGAGGGCACCGAGCGCACTTGGCCCATGGACCTGTTCCCCCGGGTTATCGACGCCGAGGAGTGGGCCATGCTGGAGAAGGGGCTGATCCAGCGGGTCACCGCCCTCAACCGGTTCCTCGACGACATCTACGCCGGCGAGCAGGCCATTCTCCACGACGGCATCGTGCCCCGGCGGCTCATCACCTCGTGTACCGGCTTCGAGCGGGAGGCCATGAACGTGGCGGTCCCCATGGGGGCTCGCTGTCTGGTGGCCGGCATCGATTTGGTGCGCGACGGCGATGGCGCCTACCGGGTGCTGGAAGACAACCTGCGCAACCCCAGCGGCATCTCCTATGTGATCGAGAACCGGGCCGCCATGACCAAGCTGCTGCCCGCCGCCTTCTCCGATCTGGCCGTTCGCTCGGTGGACCACTACGGGCGCTCGCTGCTGCGGGCCCTGCGGTCCATCGCCCCGCCGGCTTGCGGCGACGACCCCACCGTGGCGGTGCTCACCCCGGGCATCTTCAACTCGGCCTACTTCGAGCACGCTTTTCTGGCCCGCAGCATGGGCGTGGAGTTGGTGGAGGGGCGCGATCTGGTGGTGGACGATCATGTGGTGGCCATGCGCACCACCCGGGGGCTGGAGCGGGTGGACGTAATCTACCGCCGCATCGACGACGCCTTCTTGGATCCGGTGGTGTTCAACCCCCAGTCCACCCTGGGGGTGCCCGGCCTGATGGCCGCCGCTCGGGCCGGCACGGTGTCGATTGCCAACTCGGTGGGCAACGGGGTGGGCGACGACAAGGCGGTGTACGCCTATGTGCCCGACATGATCCGCTACTACCTGGGCGAGGAGACGATCATCCCCAACGCCGACACCTATCTCCTATGGGAGGAAGACCAGCGGGCCGAGGTGCTGGAGCGCATGGACCAGCTGGTGGTGAAGCCGGTGGCCGAGTCGGGCGGCTACGGCATCGTGATCGGCCCCAAAGCCACCGATGCCGAGCTCGCCGAGGCCCGCCAGAAGATCCTGGCCGATCCCCGCAACTGGATCGCCCAAGAGGTGGTGAACCTGTCGCGCCTGCCGGCGTGGGCCGGCGATCGCTTCGCCCCCCGCCACATCGACCTGCGCCCCTTCGTGCTGAGCGGCGAGCAGGTGGAGGTGATCCCAGGCGGGCTCACCCGGGTGGCCCTGCGGGAAGGATCGCTCATCGTCAACAGCTCACAGGGCGGCGGCTCCAAAGACACCTGGGTGCTGGGCAACGCCGACCACAACGACCCCGGAGCGCTCAGCAACGCCGACCAGAGCGGAGCGGAGGCGCGAAGCTGATGCTGGCCCGCCACGCCGAGGACATGTTCTGGGCCGGCCGCTATCTGGAGCGCGCCGAGGACACCGCCCGAATGGTGCGGGCCACCCTGCTCAGCACGGTGGCCGAGCCCCCGGCGCAGGCCATCGACCGGATGCAGAATCTGATCAGCACACTGCGACTGGAAGTGCCGGCCCCCGCCGAAGACGTGGAAACCATGGCTGAGAGCCTGACGCCGTCGCCGCCGATGCTGCGGAGCGAGGCCGGACTGGGCATCGACGTGCAGGCTGCGGCCACTCGATTGGTGGTGGCCCCCACCATGGCCGGGTCGGTGGCGTTTTGCATCGGCCGCACCAGGGAGAACTTCCGATCCCTGCGAGACCAGATCCCGTCGGAGCTGTGGGAGCAGATCAACGAATTCCACCTGCGGCTCCGACAGGAAGACTTTCCCGCGGCCATGGAGCAAGACCCGTTCCAAACCCTCGACTTCATCCGGGTGAGCTGCCAGTCGCTCACCGGTGTCATCAGCTCGTCTATGGCCCAGGGTGAGGGCTACCGGTTCCTGGTACTGGGCCAGATGCTGGAGCGGGCGCTGATGACCTGCCGCCTGATCAGCGTCCGCTACCCCGAACACGACGGATCGTCTTACGACGAGATGGCCCTCACCCTCCGGTCGGTGTCGGCCTTGGAGGCCTACCAGCGGGCCAGCCAGTCGTCCCCGCTGGGCTCGGACGTGGCCCGATTCCTCATGGTGAACGACTCATTCCCCCGGTCGGTGCTCTATTGCCTGCGATTGAGCGAGACCCAGGTGGAGGCACTGGCCTCCAACGGCCGGCCCCCGCCCCTCCAACGTCTGGGGCAGCTCCGCTCAGAGCTGGAATACACCGACTTCGACTCCATGGTGGCAAACCTGCCCCGCCATCTTTCCGACCTGGAAGCAGGGGTGCGGAACGTGGCCGACCTGGTGAGCGGCCACTTCTTCCGCAACGCCGAGGCCTTCGATCTCCACAGCCAGGCCATCACCCCGGGAGTGTCGTCGTGAGGCTGGACATCTCCTACCGCACCCGATTCGCGTTCGACGCTCCGGTGCGGGAGTCCCAGAACGAGATGCGAGCCTGTCCGGTATCCGATGAGCGCCAGCAGCTTCTGAGCTACCGGGTGATCGTGGAGCCGTCGGCCAGGATGCTGTCGTTCACCGACTACTGGGGCACTCGGGTAGACCACTTCGGCGTCACCGATACCCACAACGCGCTCGAGGTCACCGCGGAGGCCTCGGTGGAAACCCAAGACCCGCCGCCAGTCTCCACCGGACCGCCATTGGAGACGCTGAAGGAAGCGGAATTTAGAGACGAACACGAAGAGTTCCTCAAGCGCAGCCACCACACCGACTGGAACGACGACATAGCCCAGGCCGCCCGCAGCCTGGCCGAGGCCAACGGCCAGGATGTGGCGGGCGTGGCGATGGAGATCCACAGGTTCGTGGGCGACAAGCTCTCCTATGAGCCCGGTGCCACCGAGATCGGCGAGCCCATTGCCGATATCGCGGCCAAGGGAGCCGGCGTTTGCCAGGATTACGCCCACTTGGCCGTGGCCCTGTGCCGGAGCATCGGCATCCCGGCCCGCTATGTTTCGGGCTACCTGTTCTCCAGCGACGACCGCACCGGCAGCATCGACGGCGATCTGGTGAGGGTGCAGACCCACGCCTGGTTCGAGGCGGCCGTTCCCGGGATGGGCTGGCTGCCGCTCGATCCCACCAATGGGTTGCCGGTGGGCCGCCAGCACGTCAAGATCGGCCACGGCCGCGACTACGACGATGTGCCCCCGCTCAGGGGCGTCTACTCCGGCCCGGGCACTCCAACGGTGGAGGCGTCAGTGGAAATCCGCCGGATGGACCCGGCCCGCCCCCTGTCCACGCCGATGCAGCCCTCGCTCCTCCGCACGGTGCAGGCCCCCCGCACCCGACAATAACAGCAGCAACAGCAGCAGTGAGCGGCTAGCAGCGCCATTTGCGGGCTTCGAGCCCGTCGAGGCGGCCGCCCTAGATCCGGGCCTCGCGCACATCCAGGCGCCGGAGCATCTCGTCGCCCACGAAGTTCAACGCCATCAGCGTGACGAACATCACCCCGCCGGTGATCAGGGCGATGTGGGGGGCGTCCTCCAGCCTTCCCTTGCCGGAAGACAAGATGTTGCCCCAGGTGATGCTGGGCGAGCCCACGCTCACCCCGATGAACGACAGGCTTCCCTCGGCGATGATCACGATCCCCATGGCCAAAAAGGCGATCGAGGCCAGCGCCGGCACCACGTTGGGCATCACTTCTCGGAACAGAAGGCGGGGCCATCGGGCCCCCATCATGTCGGCCACGGTCACGAACTCCCGCGCGGCGAACCGCAGCGCCTGGGCCCGGGCAATGCGGGCGATGGCCGGGATGGTCAAGATGGTCACGGCGATGGTCACGTTGATGTAGCTCTGGCCGAGCATGGTCACGATGAACAGGGCGAACACCAGAGCGGGAAGGGCCAGCGCCACGTTGACCACGCTGCTGACACCCAGGTCGATCCACCGGCCGAAGTAGCCAGCCACCACTCCCAGCACCCCGCCCACCACGATGCCGATACCCACCGCGGGACCGGCGATGGACAGCGACAGCCGACCGCCCCACACCGAGCGGGCGAACATGTCCCGACCGAGCTGATCGGTGCCGAACCAGTTCGACCACGACGGGCCCTCTTCGGGCGGCCCCGACAGCGGTTTGTGGGGGTCGTCGATGAAACCCAGCCACGGGGCCAGCACGGCGCTGGCGATCACCAAAACCAGCCATCCCAACGACAGCCAGAGGGCGACATTGTGACGGCGCTGCCGAGGGGCGATTTCGGGCTGGGAACCCGTCACGGCGGTGGTGGCGACGTCGGTCATTTTCGCCGTATCCGGGGGTCGAGCACGGAGTAGAGCAGATCGACCATCGTGGTCACGGTCACAAAGACCGCCGCAATCAGCGCCACCAGAGTCTGGACCAGCAAGAACTCCCGGGCGGCCACCCAGCTCACCAGCAGCGACCCCACCCCGTCGAGATCGAACAAGAACTCAACCACGATGGCGCCATTCACCGCCTGGGCCGCCTGGATGCCGAAAATGGTCAACAGCGTGAAGCTCGAGGGGCGCAGCACATGGCGGATGAGCACGTGGCGGACCGGAAGGCCCTTGGCCCGGGCGGTTCCCACGAAGTCCTCTTGCAGGGTGCCGATGACGTCGGTGCGCAGCAGTCTCAGATAGACGGGCAACAACCCGGCGGCCAGCGTGATCGACGGAAGGAACATCACCCTGAAATGGGCCCCCAACCCTTCGGATATGGGCTGGTAGCCGCTCAAGTCGAACCAGTCGAGCCTCACGGCGAACACCAAGATCAGCACCAGCCCGAGCACGAACACCGGGACCGACAACAGCGCGAACGCCCCTCCGCTGGCGATCTTGTCGATCACGGTGTTCTGCCTGTATCCGGTCCACAGGCCGAGCGGAATGGCCGCGCCCAGCGCCAGAACCTGGGAGTAGGCCAAAAGGAGCAGGGTTCGGGGCAGTGCGGTGTTGAGGGCCTCCCCGAATGACCGACCCGTCAGGTACGACTTGCCGAAGTCGCCGGTGAGCACGTCGCCGCCCCACTTGGCCCATTGCACGATGACCGGTTCGTCCAGGTTGCGATCCTGTTCGCATTCGGCGATCTGCTCTTCGGTGGCGGCCCCGCCGAACGCGGCCACGCACGGGTTGCCGGGGAGCAGGTTCAGCATCCAGTAGAACAGCAGCGTTACTGCCAGCACGACCAGGGCAAGCTGAGCCAAGCGCGTACCGAAGAACCGGAGCACTGGCCTATCCTGCCCCTAGCCCGGTATCGCCCTTCTACGCCGATACCGGCTGCTACTGCTCGATCCAGGTCTCGCCCAAGAAGACCCTGCCGCTGAAGACCCTCTCGTGCCTGGCTCCGTCGTCAAGGGTGAGGTTGTCAACCCCGTGCACGTGGTCGTAGGTGGCGAACAGCCAGTTGGAGTTGTAGAACCAGATGTAGTGGACGTTCTCGCCGAACTCGCGGTTGATGTCCTCGGCCAGCTCCCTTTGTCGATCCAGGTCGTTGGTGGTCAGCGCTTCGTCTAGTGCGGCGTCAATCCCGGGGTTGCTGATACGGCCGAAGTTCAGTGCGATACCCAGGCCGAACTTGCTGTGCCACCAGACTCGCTCGGTGGCCACGCCAAAGCCCTCGTGCTGTCGCCACAAGAATGCGGTGAAGTTGCCGAACACCGCGTTGGTGATCAACTCGGCCTGGTCCACCTGGGTGATGTTCACGTCGAGCCCGCAGTCGCCCCACATGGTGGCGATCAACTCGGTGCTGAGGAGGTTGGCCGGGTCCTGTGTGGTGCCCAACTCCACGTTGGTCACGCCCAGACGGGCGATGGTGGCGCTGCCGGCACCGGGGTCGTAGGCCGGGAAACCGGTGTCTTCCAGATGTCCGGGCGTCCCCGGAGAGAATGGGCCGTCGTCTGGTACCTGACCATCCCAGCGAAGGGTGCTGTAGGTCTGGCGATCGGTGCATTGGGCCAGCGCTTGGCGGAACTCCACGTTGTCGAACGGGGCCCGGGAATTGTTCAACAGCAGATAGGTGGTTTCGGCGTATCGATCTGCCTGCCAGAAGGTTTTGAACTCCTCGTTGTAGTCATCCACTCTGAGGCCTTCGTTCACGCTGCTGGCATCGAGGTCGCCCGACCGAAGAGCGGCATACCGGGCATCGGTGTCGGGAATGGGCCGGAACTCGATGGCATCCAGATAGGGAAGCTGGCGGCCCTCTGAGTCGGTGCGCCAGTAGTTGGGATTGCGCACCATCCGGGTCACTTCGTTGGGAATCCACTCGTCCAGCATGAACGGGCCGGTGCCGATGGGGTTGCGGGCGGCCTCTTCCTGGCCCAGGTCGTGCATGGATGGCGCCCCGAAGTAGCCGAGATGGCTGGTCAGGAAGCTGGGGAAGGGGGCATAAGACCTTCCGAACACAATCTTTATGGACACGTCGTCCAATATCTCGATGGATTGAATTTCCCAATCGCTGACGAGAATGCCGGTGAGGGTGCCTTTGGCCTGCTCCTCGAAGTGCCGCTTCAGGGCGGCTGAGTCAGCTGGCGACCCGTCGTGGAACATGAGTCCCGGACGCAGCGTCAGGGTCCACTCGGTGAAGTCGTCGTTGGAGCTGAAGCTCTCCAGCAGGTTGGGGAGAATCCGGCCGTCGTCACCCTCGATGGTCAGCGTTTCATACAGCGCCCGGAAAAGGATGTGGCCCGACACCGCGGCCTGGGCGTTGACCGGGTTCAACCCGTTGGTGGTCTCGGCCTCCAACCCCACCACCAGAGTGCCCCCGTACTGGGGCTCCACCGCCGCCTCGGGTGCTTCGGGGGCCTCGGCTTCGGGGGCGTCCGCAGTCTCCTCGGGTGCCGCGGCGTCTTGGCCGCCGTCATCGCCGGCACTGGGCTCGGGAGCATCCTCGCCGTCTTCGCTGGGCGCCGGGGCGGCATCGCCGTCGCCTGAGGGTGCCTCGGGGGCGGCGGTTGCCTCTGCGGCCACGCCACCGCCGTCGTCATCGTCGTCGTTCCCGCCGCCGCAGGCTGATGCCACCAGGGCTAGAGCGCACAACAAAGCCAGCCAGCGCCACCGCGCCGACTTCGAAACCCGCCAAGAAGCTGCCATGACACGAACCCCCCATGTCACTCGTTGCCGAAACGTTAGCCCAGGAGTCGGATTCCTGCTCTCTACCCCTCGTCCAGCCAAGTCTCGGCCAAGAAGACCCGCCCGAGGAAGATCTTGGGGTGCTCTCCCCCTTCGGGCAGCGTGACGGTATCGACGCCGTTCACGTGGTCTTGAGCGGCGACCAGCCACCGCGAGTGGTAGAGCCAGATGTTGTAGACGCCGTCGGCAAACGCCCGGTTTACCTCCTCGGCAAGCTCCCGCTGTCGCTCCTCGTCGTCGGTGGTGATCACTTCATCCAGCGCGGCGTCGATCCGAGGATCGGCGAAACGGCCGAAGTTGATGGCTGGAACCGGGGGTGGCGGGCTGTAGCCGCTATGCCACCAGAACCGCTCCATGGCCAGGCTGTACCCGCTGTGGTTGACAGCCACAAACACCGAGAAGTTCCCGAGCACAGCCGTGGTAACCGCCTCAATTTGGAGCATCTGGTTGATGCCCACATCCAAACCGCACTCACCCCACATCTGGACGAGTAGTTCGGCTTGCAGAAGGTCCAACGTGGTGACCGTGGTGGTGATGTCAAAACTGGGCGCGCCCAACCTCTCGAAGACAGCCCTACCGGCATCAGGGTCGTATTCAGGAAATCCGGAGTCGTCCAGATATCCGGGCGTACCCGGCGCGAACGGGCCGGTGGCGGGAGGCTGTCCGTCCCAAAGAACTGAATTGAGAGTTTGCCGATCGGTGCATTGGGCCAGCGCCCGGCGAATCTCCAGATTGTCGAACGGTGGTCTCGAGGTGTTCATCAAAACGGAAGTAGTGGCCGAGAACTGCCCTTCCTGCCAATAGGCCTTGAAATCCTCGTTGTACTCGTCCACCCTCCTGCCGCCGTTGTCGATGGTGGCATCCACATCGCCGGATCGCAGGGTGTTGAACCGGGCCTCATCGTCTTCGATAGGACGGAACTCGATGGCGTCAAGATAGGGAAGCTGCCGGCCCTCAGCATCGGTGCGCCAGTAGTTCGGATTGCGCACCAGCCGGGTCACCTCATGCTCAACCCACTCGTCCAGCATGAACGGACCGGTGCCGATCGGGTTGCGGGTGCTGCCGGTGCCGAGGTCGTACATGGTTGGCGAGCCCAGGTAGCCGCCCGCGCTGGTGAAGCCCAAGGGGAAGTCCACGAATGTCTTCCCCAGGGTGATCTTCACGGCCAAGTCGTCGACCGCCTCGAAGCTCTGCATCTCGGCTTCATCGATGGCCAGCCGCGACAGGGTTCCCCTCCCCAGTTCCTCCAAATGGCGGACCAGGGCGGCCGAGTTCACCGGTGAGCCATCGTGAAAGGTGATCCCTGGACGCAGCGTGAACGTCCATTCGGTGTAATCGCCGTTGGAGCTGAAGCTCTCCAACAGGAACGGGATCGCCTCGCCGTCGGTCCCCTCGACGACCAGGGGATCGAAGAGTTGCCGCAGAACTATGTGCCCCGACGTCGCGGCTGAAGTGGTGATTGGATTCCAACCCCCCGTGGTCTCCGATTCCAGGGCGAACACCAGCGTGCCGCCATAGATCTCGTCAGGCTCAGATGGGGGCGGCTCCTCGTCCGGCTGCGATGGGGCCGCGGTGGCCTCGGGGGCGTCTTCGTCGGCGTCGCGGTCCCCTTGGTCGACAGGCTGTTCGCCTTGGCCGTCGCTGGGCGGATCGGCCGGGGCGTCTTGGGCGCCTTCGGAGTCTTGGGACGGCGCCGATGTAGCGGGGGGCGAGCCGCCATCGCCGGTGTCGTCATCACCGCCGCAGGCCGATGCCAACAGCGCGAGCACGCAAAGAGCCACCAGCCACCGCCAAGCCGCGCCTCTCATGTCCCGAGAACTTGCGATCACCAAGAAACCTCCCGTCACAAACGGTTAGAAGCGTAGTTCAGAAGACAGATAGGTGTTCCTTATCCGCTCCCCGAATTCCGGCCGAGACAGAGCGTCGGGCCCGTCGGGCACTGCTACGCCCCTCCGGGCGCAGTCCTCAGCCATCGTCGCGATAAGGGTTGGCTCGTCCAGGTCGTCGAGGTGCTTGTCGTACACCTCGGCCTCGTGGGCGTCGTCGAACACGAAGGCCTTCCAAGACAACGACACCCGCACCTCGTCGAAGGCACGGCGCACTGGATCGTGGCCGGGCTCTTCGATGATCCACTGGCGATCGGGGGTGAGCGTGATGGTGGCGTCGAATCCGTACTTGGCGTAGTCGGCCTCGGCGCCGATCGTCTCCACCCGATGGGGCATGTAGTCGTTGTCGCCCATCACCCCGTAGTTGTAGGGCGGTTTCACGGTCACCATGTCGCCGTCCCAGCCCTCGGGCCAGTAGGTGAACTCCCCGCCGACGCCCTCGTAGTACCAGCACACCGCGGTGGCGATCTGCACCCGCCAGCGGTCGAAACACCCCGAGTGCATCATGCAATTGAGCAGCCAGGTGGGGTAGTCGTCTCGGCTGATCCCCCGAAAGGCGGGAATGTCGGTGTGGCGGGCGTACTGGCCGCTGGGGGCGTTGATATTCACATAGGTGAAATAGGGCCGCACCACCTCGGCGCCGTAGAGCTCTTGGGCCGCCTCGATGAACCGGGGGTTGTTGACGATGGTGTCGGCCCCCTCCACGGCCTGGTGTTCGGCGCCCCAAGTGGTGCGGAACACCGGCGGCACCCGGGGCTCGCCGTCAACCACATCGACGAACGGGGGTACGACGCCGGTGCGGGCTCCGGCCCGCAGCGCAGCCCGGCTCTCGACGAATTCCGCGCCGGCCAGCGTCAGCGGGTGGGGCGACTGCCGCTGCAAGATTCCCAGCAGCACATCGGGGTCTTCCAGGGACTGTTCCATGATGACCGGCGGCCGGGGCAGCGTCGTCGTGCGCATCGCGACACAATACGGCACGGGGTAGGGTGGACCGGAAGGTCTCGCTCGGGTTGCCCGGCGAGTCGACCGGTGGATCACCGGGAGGAACTCATGGAAACCACCACCATCTTGTTGCCCACCGGCGAGGTGAACGAGCCCGCCCAGCCGCTGGCCATACGCAAAGACTCGCTGGCCGGCGCGACGGTGGGCATCATCGACAACGACATGTGGCGGTCTATGGCCATCATGGCCGACGAGCTGTCCCGCCAGTTGGTGGATCGGGCCGGGGCGGCCGGGGTGGTGGTTAGGGCCAGCGGCCCCATGCACGGTGCCGATCCCGAGCAGTATCAACAGGAGATGGAGGCCTTCCACGCCGAAGTCGATGCGGTGATCAGCGGCTTGGGCAATTGAGGCTCGTGTACGGCGTGGTGTATCCACGCCAGCAGCACGCTGGAAGCCATGGGAACTCCTGCGGTGGGCCTGGTGACCGAGCAGTTCCGGGGCCTGGCCGAGGCCACCGCCCGGGGCCTGCGGGTGGACAACCAGCCGCTGATCGTGTTGCCGTCGGGCTACGACGAGTGGGCGGAGGACGACATCAGGGCCGACATCGCATCCCGTCTCGACGACATCGTGGACGCGCTGGTGGCATGACCCGGCGGGTTGCCACGTCAGTCCGCCAGACAAAGGCGAGATGACTCAACAGGTTGACGTCGACGGCGGAGTCGACGAGGTAGAGGCCTACCTGCGAGAACGGGGCATGACCGACGGTTTGCCCGTTGTTCCCCCCACCCCCGAGCGGGTGGCCGCCGCGGTGGCTGCTTCCGGGCTGGCGGCCGATCACGTGGTGAGCGACGTGCCCCCGCTGAACGCGCCGGCCACGGTGGAGAAGATCGCGGTCAACGCGGTGATGGCCGGCTGCGTCCCCGAGGCGATGCCGGTGCTCATCGCTGCTATCGACGCCTTCTGCGACCCGCAGATGAACGCCCACGGGGTGCAGACCACCACCAACCCGGTGGGCCCGATGCTGGTGGTGAACGGCCCGATCCGGCATCGTTTGAGCTTCAACTTCGGCGCGGGTTGCTTCGGGCCCGGGGCTCACACCAACGCCACTGTGGGTCGGGCGCTGCGGCTGGCCCTGGTGAACATTGGCGGGGCCATTCCCGGCGAGGTGGACAAGGCCCCGCTGGGCTGGCCCGGCAAGGCCACCTCGCTGTGCGTGGCCGAGAACGAAGAGGCTTCTCCGTGGCCGCCCCACCACGTCGACATGGGGTTCGACGCCGACGACGATGTGGTGACGGTGCTGGCGGTGAACGGGATGTGGCCCATCACCGACATGCACCACGAGCCCGACCAGGTGCTGCACCACGTGACCAACGGCTTGGCCATCAGCGGGCCGTGCGGGGGCCACGACGCCCCCAACCCCTTCCCCACCGTGCTGGTCATGAGCCCGGTCATCGCCGAGATGGTGGCCAGCCTTCTGCCCACCAAACAGGAATTGCGGGAGCATCTTTTCGCCGAGGCCCGGGTACCGCTCGACTTCTACCCTCCCTATAGGCGCCAGCCCACCAGAGACGTGCTGGAGAATCTCGGCGTTGCCATTGAGAACGACCGGGTGCCGATAGTGCCCTCTCCCGACTACTTCGTGATCCTGGTGGCCGGCGGTGCGGGCGGGCTCCAGTCGGCGGGGCTGTCGTGCATGCTGGGCATGCCCACGAGTCGGCTGATCGCCGCTGGTTGAGCTTCCTCGGTTTCAGCTTCCGCCGGTTGGGCGGGGTAACCGGATCGGGTCAGTGGACCTCGAGGCCGAGTTGCTCGAAGATCTCGGCCCGGCGCTGCTCGTAGGTCTCCTCGTCCATTCCCCCGGACTGGTACTTCTCGCTCAGCAGGCGGAAGTCCTCATACAACTCGGCTTCTGACTTTCCGTTTGAAGAGGGCGCCTCAACTTCCTCGTCAAACGGGACTTCAAGCTTGCCGTGGCGGCGGGCCTGCTTGGCCGCAGCCCTCTCGCGCTTGTTCTTTTCCCGCTGTCGCTTTTGAAAGCTCTCTGATCCTCGACCCATGGCAATCCCTAGTCAGACGTTGTTTGCGCAGAAATGCCATTCTACGCCCTCCCCTGGGCTTTTTGGCACATTTCCAACCAGTTGCATTTCGCCCGCTCAGGAGATGAACCGCTCCGCGAACCGCCTGAGTGAGTCAACCGCTTTGCTGGTGCTCTCCCATGGTGTGACCACCAGTCGGTGGGCTCCGGCATCCTCCCAACGGCGCAGGTCATCGAGCGTTTCGCAGCGGCCCTGGGCGGTGATCTCTATGTCGGGCGCGCCGAGTTCGGCCAGCCGATCGGCGGCGGCCCGCACCGACTCGAAAGAGTCGCCCATGCCCATCCACCCCTGGTAGCGGGCGGCCCGGCGCAGGGCGGCGTCGGACAATCCGCCCACCAGTATCGGGGGATGGGGCTGCTGGACGGGCTTGGGCTCGAACGCCACCGGCTCGAAGTCGTAGAACTCGCCGTGGTGCTCCACTTCGGGCTCGGTCCAGAGCCGCACGCACACATCCAGCGCCTCGTCGAGGCGGCGGCCCCGGGTGCGGGGGTCCATCCCCGCGGCGGTCCACTCGTTGCGCAGCCATCCCGCTCCCACGCCGAACAGCGCCCGCCCGTTGCTGACGTGGTCCAAGGTGGCGAAACCCCGGGCGGTGGAGAAGGGGTGGCGCAGCCCGGCCAGGTACACGTACACGCCCAGGTTGATGCGGGTGGTCTGGCCGGCCAGGTACGAGAGGTAAGCCGGGGCGTCGTACACCGGCACCGTGGCCGGAACGTTGGGATGTTCCACATCGCCCAGCGAGCCCTCCATCTCCACCGGGAACACCAGATGGTCGGCGATCCAGCACGACTCGAACCCGGCCTCATCGGCGGCCTGGGCCACCTCGACCCACGCCCCCGGATGCAGTGAGATAAACGGAAACCCGAACTTCACCCTCAGCAAACTAGTAGTCGCCGTACGATGGCTAACCACGCCTGAGACAGGAGAGGGATCCTGGACCGCAAATTTGCCGCCGCCACCGTGAACAGCTTGGGCCTCGACGCCGATGCTCGGCTGCTGGCAGTGTGCGCCGGCATTGAGGACTGGGAGCTGCTGGCCTCGCTGGGTTTCACCGACGTGGTGGTGTCCAACCTGGACGAGGCGTTCGCCCCGCTGGTTCCCGACGGGGCGTGGTCGTTCCAAGACGCCCAGTCGCTGACCTTTGAGGATCGGTCATTCGACTGGGTGTTCGTCTCCGAGGGGCTGCACCACTGCCGCTCTCCCCACCGGGCGCTGGGCGAGATGTACCGGGTGTGCCGGGAGGGGATAGTGGCCATCGAGGCCCGCGACAGCGCCCTGATGAGGCTGGCGGTTCGGGTGGGCATGGCCGATGCCTACGAGTTGGCCGCCGTCACCGACCAGGGATTCCGCACCGGCGGACTAGACAACACCAGCGTGCCCAACCACGTGTACCGCTGGACCGAGTCTGAAGTGGAGAAGACCCTGCGGTCCTATGACCCCACCGGCGAGCCCCGGATCGAGTTCCGCTACGGCCTGCGGCTTCCCACAGCCGAGGCCACCGGCCGCCGCCGGCGTCTGGTCGGGAAGCTGGCCAAGCCCGCCCTCGCCGCGCTGTGCGCGGTGTTCAAGCGCCAGCGGAACCAACTAGCGGTCATCGCCCGCCGCCCCGCGGAGTTGTACCCCTGGCTCCACTTGGTCAACGGCCAGGTCGAGTTCAACCCCGACTACTCGAGCTAGCCCCTCTCGGGGGGCGAGCCCGCGCCCAGGCCGCCGTCGGCGGCGTAGTCGCCTCCGGTGCAGTAGGAGGCCTGGTCGGAGGCCAGCCACACCACCAGATCGGCCACCTCTCCGAGTTCGGCCATGCGCCGCAGCGGCACGGTGGCGCCGTAGTGGCGCTCGTAGTCCTCGTCTTCCCATCCCGGTCGGCGGGTCATTGCGGTGCGCAGCGCACCGGGCACCACTGAGTTGACGCGGATGCCCAAGTCGGCCAGCTCCAGGGCCGCGGTGCGGGTGAGCCCTCGAATGCCCCATTTCGACGTGGAGTAGGCCGGCATTCCCACGGTGCCCTCAAAGGCACTGGGCGAGCTCAGGTTCACGATCGACCCTCCCCCGCTAGACGCCATGGTGGGCGCGGCGGCCTGAATGCCCAGGAACGTGCCCACCAGGTTGGTGTCGATCACCTTGCGGAACTCAGCAGGGTCGCAGTCCAGGATCGGGACCACCCGGGTGATCGCCGCGTTGTTGACCAAGATGTCCAGGCGACCGCCGTCAGCGGCCGCGTCCACCGCCGCGGCCCATTGCTGGGCGTCGGTCACGTCGAGCTCGATGAACTGCGCTCCGGCCTCAGCAGCAGCCGCGGCCCCGTCGTCCACCCGCTTGTCCGCCGCGGTCACCTGGGCCCCGGCCGCCACCATGCGCCGCACGATTTCCGCGCCCAGCCCGCGAGCCGCCCCGGTGACCAGCGCCACCTTGCCCTCTAACGTCTTTGACATCTCCGTCATAGGGGGAACAGGCTACGCCGTTATGAGAAGTCGGCCGGTGTGAGCACGCCCGCATCCACCTACACCGGCCGCCGATTGGGCGAACGGGAGTTCATCCTCTTCATCGCCATGATCAGCGCCGTGTCGGCACTGGCCATCGACACCCTGCTCCCGGCGTTCTCGGAAATGCGGGAGGCGTTCAACCTGCCGGAGGACTCCACCGGTCTGTCGCTCACCATCACGCTGTTCTTCGTGGGCTCGGGCGTCGGCAACCTGGTGTATGGCCCGATGGCCGACGCTCTCGGTCGCAAGAGGATCCTCGTCGGAAGCATGGTGCTGTACGGCCTGGCCTCGCTCATGGCCACCCTGTCGGTGTCGTTGGGCATGCTCTACGTGAGCCGCTTCATCTGGGGTTTCGCCGCGGCCGGCCCCCGCACCGCCGCCCAGGCCATCGTGCGGGACTACTACTCCGGAGACGCCATGGCCCGGGTGATGACCCTGGTGATGGCGGTGTTCTTCTGGGCCCCGGTGGCCGGGCCGCCGCTGGGCAAAGGGTTGGTGGAGCTGGGTTCGTGGCGGTATGTGATGGCCTTCAGCGTGTTCACCGCCGTGGTGATCGTGGCGTGGTCGCTGCGATTGGAGGAGACGCTGAAGCCAGAGCACCGGCGACCGCTGACCTTTCGATCGACGATGGCCGGCTTCCGGTCGGTCACCACCCACCCGGTGACGCTGGGCTACACCCTGGCCACCATGTTCACCGCCGGGGCCTTCTTCTCGTTCCTGGCCAGCTCCGAGCTGATCTTTGACGACGTCTTCGATCAGGAGCGCTGGTTCGTCCCTTACTTCTCGATCATGGCTGCGGGCATGGGCATGGTGACGCTGCTCAATAACCGGGCGTTGCACCGATTCCGGGCCCGCTCGGTGGCGCTCGGGGCGGGCTGTCTACAGATCTGTGCCGCGGCAACCATGCTGGGTCTGGCCCTGGCCGCCGGAGGCCGGCCGCACTTTGTTCTTTGGATCACCATCTTCAGCCTGGCCAACGCCTGCATGGTGGCGTTCTTCCCCCTGGGCCAGAGCCTGGCGCTCGAGCCTATGGGTGAGATGGCCGGTACCGCCGCCGCCGTGCTCGGCTTCACCATGGCCATGCTCGGCGCCGGCCTCGCTGCCATCATCGACCAGGCCATCAGCGGCTCGGTCACCCCCGTCGCCGTCGGCTACGTCGCCTACGGCACCGCCGCCCTAACCTGCCAACTCTTCGCCCTCCACCACCAGCGACGGAGTCAAGCATTGGCACCCCGTACGGGATTCGAACCCGTGTTACCAGATTGAGAATCTGGCGTCCTAGGCCTCTAGACGAACGGGGCAGGAACGCTGCAGTGTACCGGCTTCTCTCGGGATCGGGCGACCTGAATGGGGAGCACTCCTGGCCCTAGCGGAGATCGCGCCAAGCCCATTTGGCACCCGACAAGAGAAGTTCAGGGTCGCCGGTCCACAGGGTTGCTTCGTGGTTGACGGCGGTGGCATCGGCGAACGCATCGGCATAGCCCATTGAATGGTCGACTTTGATGCGCGCCGCATCCATGACCCGACCAGCAGTGGGAACCTCACCCCACCCGCTGATCGGACACGAGGTGACCCTTCGCGTCACGGGTCCCGAATGCTGTCTCATCGACCATGGCGTCCCTCGCTATCACTCGTTGGTCAGATGTCCTGGACTTCAAAGTCGGGGGCCTCGGTGGGGGCGACCTTGCGAAGCAGGTCGACGGACTTCCGGAGTCCTTCGAATCGGGAGAGATTTATGTCCTCGTGTTCGATCGATAGCCAACCGTCGTAGCCGGCCATGCGCAATCGGTAGCAGAAGTCACGCCACCACCGCTCATTGTGGCCGTAGCCGAGAGTGATGTACCACCACGAGCGGTTCGACAGATCCTCGAGCGAGCCGTTCTCGAGGAGCGTCCGGGTCCCGACCTTCGCCGGGTTGATGTAAGTGTCCTTGGCGTGCACGTGGTAGGTCGCTTCGCCGAGCAAGTCGATCGCCTGGAGAGGATCACCGCCCATCCACATCATGTGGCTCGGGTCGAGATTGGCACCCACAGTTGGGCCGATCTCATCGCGTAGACGCAAAAGGGTCGGCGCGTTGAAGACGAGCTGGTTGCCATGGAGTTCGACGGCGATGCGCTCGACGCCCTCGCGGTTGGCGAGCTCGACGAGATCGGCCCAGTACGGCAATGCCACCTCCTCCCACTGGTATCGCAGGATGGTCTGCGTCTCGGGTGGCCATGACGACACCACCCAATTCGGCATGAGGTCGCCCGGCGCGCCCGCGGGTAACCCCGACATGCACACGACGGTCTCGACACCAAGCGCACCGGCGAGGCGCACGGTGTCGTGCAGGCATGCCGACTGGCGCTCGCCACCGGTCGGATGGAGTTGGTTGCCGTTGGCGTTCAACGCGAACAGCTCCAGGCCGCGGGCGTCGACGCGTCGTAGCAGATCCTTACGGGCAGCCTCGTCAGCGAGCAGGTTGCTCAAGTCGCAGTGCGGGGCCGACGACCAGTTGCCGTTGTTCAGCTAGATGCCGGCCACATCCAGTTGCGATAGTGTGTCGAGAAGTTCGTCGAACGGCAGGTGAGCCAGGGAGTCGGTGACGCAGCCGATTCTCATGAGCCGGCTCCGAGCACGCGGTTCTCGGTCTCCTCGACCGTGACAGTGCGGCGCTCCTCCAGGGAGAGGTAGGCAGCCTCGGCGAGCAACAACGCCCGGGAGCCGTCGACCCCGGCGGGTGCAGGTCGCGCGACGCATCGCCGCACCTCCACGAAGCGGCCCCATTCGCGGGCGTACGACTCGGCGTAGCGACCATTGAAGACGAACTTCGG